>NZ_JASJXA010000039.1:0-35958 GCF_035018905.1 Glaciimonas sp. Gout2
GCACGACGCGGCCCAAGTAGTCTGCACACGGGCAAATATCATTGGGAGATTCTGGAAAAAATCCAATCGAACACCGCCGTAAAAAATACTGACCGTGACCCTAAACTGGTCATTGAAGGGAAAACGCCATGATTTTCGACTATGAAACATTAAAAATTATTTGGTGGGGTTTTGTCGGTGTGCTATTGGTCGGGTTCGCCTTGACCGGCGGTTTTGACTTTGGCGTCGGTATCATGCTGCCGTTTATCGGCAAGACCGATACCGAACGGCGGGTTGTCATCAACTCTATCGGCAGCACTTGGGAAGGCAATCAAACCTGGTTCATCACCGCTGGCGGCGCGTTGTTCGCAGTATGGCCACTGGTCTACGGAGCGGCTTTTTCCGGATTTTATGTCGCCCTCATGTTATTACTATTTTCCTTATTTTTCCGGCCCGTTGGATTCGACTATCGGAGCAAAATCGCCGATCCGCGCTGGCGCAACTTTTGGGATTGGGGTCTGTTTGCTGGCGGATTAGTGCCCGCACTGATTTTTGGGGTTGCTTTCGGCAATCTATTATTGGGCGTCCCCTTTCATTACGACGACACCATGCGGGTCGAATATATTGGCGGCTTCTTTGGATTACTCAATCCATTTGGCCTATTGTCAGGCGTTCTCAGCATCGCCATGCTGGTCATGCACGGCGCTGGTTTTTTGCAGACTAAAACGGAAGACGTGATCGCACTGCGCGCAAGCAAAATTGCTATCGGCGCAGCTTTGGTCACTATCGTACTGTTCGTCATCGGCGGCTTTTGGATCGCCACCGGCATCCATGGCTATCGCATCACCGCCATGCCAGATGCCAACAGCGCGTTCATGCCAACCGCCAAAACCGTTGTTACAGCTGCGGGTGCCTGGATGGACAACTATACAAAATGGCCGGTAACCTGGGCGTTTCCTGTCATTGCTGTCGTCGCGGCACTCTTGTGCATAATATGTAGTCTAGCTCGAAAGGCATTGCCAGCATTTCTATCGAGCGGTGTCGCGGTGACGTGTATTATTTTAACGGCCGGCACAGCGATGTTTCCATTTGTTATGCCCTCCTCACTCGATCCCGGCAGCAGCTTGACGGTCTGGGATGCAGTTTCAAGTTATAAGACGCTGGGCATTATGTTTTGGGTCGTCGTCATCATGCTGCCGATCATCATTCTATACACCAGTTGGGTATATCGCATCATGCGCGGCAAGGTGACCATTCAGGATATTCACGATAACGAACATACTGCTTATTAATATTGATTGCTAACGTTGGTTACTAACATTCCTTACTCCTATGATTAAAATAGGAGTAAGGAAAAAAAGGAGAAGTTATGTGGTATTTCGCATGGATTTTAGGAGTTGGATTGGCACTCGCCTTCGGCATCATCAACGTGATGTGGCTAGAGTCCAACTATGCATTTGGCAGCCGCGATGAAGACACGACACGTGGACGTTTTGAAGATGCGGCGAAAGAGGAAAAGAGCAAATTGCAAAAAAAATAGTCGATGTCGGCAGAAAAAGCCATCCAAAATGGCGTGCCGACTCCTTGACTCTCTCCACATATCACAATCCTCATCGGATAAGTCGGGATCAATCCGCTTAACTTGCGTGTCCAATAAAAATTGGACACCACATTGGTGGTATACCGCAATAAAAAAACGCTCATATTTCTCCTTCTTTTGATCCCTAAGTAATTCCCCTATTTCCCCTTCACACACCGTCCGTCACGCAACAATCACGCCTATTATTTGATGCGATAGGGACTTGTTCAAACGCGTCCCGCATGACGTGCCAACGCAGACAACAGGCACGTGCACAAGGAAAGCACACCGCCGCTAGTGCGGATTTGCGTAGGTCCTGATGACATGTAAAGAGCACCATTGGGGAGGGTATTAACCATGCGGTAATTTATTCAGAACTACGCCGATTTTCTATCCCTGCTCCGCGTGAAAGTAGCAAGGCTTAGAAAAATTTTGCTCAATTCATGATCAACAAATTATGCAAAGGATTAGAAAATGGATTCAAAAGAAGGCAAAAAAAAAGTGAGGTCAGAGCGTCGAGATTTTTTATTGAGTACCGCCAAAATTGCAACTGTAGGTGCATTGACAGGTTGGCTGCCGCTAGCCCGAATACGTGCCGCGCAGGCAGCGACAAGCAGCGTGCCTGCACATTTTCCACCCGGCATTTCCTTATATAAACAGACCTTTCGAAACTGGGCAGGAGATATCAAGGTCGATGACATCTGGACCTGTTCCCCGCTCAGTCCAGACGATGTGGTCCAGATCGCTAACTGGGCCAAAGATAACGCGTATAAAATTCGTCCCCGTGGCATGATGCACAATTGGTCGCCGTTCAGCATTGCCGCCGACGTGGAGTTTCCAGCCGTGGTAATGCTTGATATGACCGCTCATTTGACCGCAGTCAGCATCGATCAATCGGGTCCGACGCCGCAAGTGACAGCGCAAACTGGCATCACGATGGAGGCGCTGTTGATGGCGTTAGAAAATGCCGGGCTGGGGATGACCGCCACACCCGCACCCGGCGATATAACCCTGGGTGGCGTATTGGCTATTGATGGCCATGGAACAGGTGTACCTGCCAAGGGTGAAAAGCCACTGGCTGGCGGCACTTACGGTTCGGTGGCAAATTTGATCCTGGCGTTGACCGCAGTGGTATATGACGACGACAGCCGCAGTTATGTTTTGAGAGAATTTGTCCGGAGCGATCCAGAGATTGCTGCTTTGCTGGTGCATATCGGCCGTGCATTTATTGTCGAAGTAACTCTGCAAGTATCACAAAATCAGCGCCTTCGCTGCCAGAGCTGGTTCAATATTCCTGCCACTGAATTGTTCGGGCCGGTGGCCTCAAGCGGTCGCTCCTTCTCCAATTTTTTGGATAGTGCCGGGCGCGTCGAAGCAATCTGGTTTCCGTTCACCAGCAAACCTTGGGTAAAGGTCTGGACAGTGTCGCCGAATAAACCTTTTTTATCGCGATTGACGACGCAACCGTTCAATTACACCTTCTCGGACAATATTCCTGATTCGGTGAGTGAGCTGATATATAAAATCGTCACTTTGGGACAGGGAGGAATGACGCCGTCTTATGGCAATGTTCAATACGCCGCCGCGTCGGCAGGGTTGGTGACGACGGTTTCGTGGGATTTATGGGGATGGTCGAAGAATCTTTTGTTATACGTTCGGCCCACTACATTGCATGTCACTGCCAACGGGTATGCAGTGCTGACCAAGCGTGAAAATGTTCAGCGTGTGATCAACGAGTTCACGACGTTTTATCAGAATCGTCTTGCTGCATACCAACAAATGCATCGCTTTCCGATGAATGGTCCGGTCGAGATACGCGTTACCGGTCTGGATAATCCGAATGACGTTCCTTCTTCGAACGGCGTATCGCCTATTCTTTCCGCATTGCGTCCACGCCCGGATCGCCCTGAGTGGGATACAGCTGTCTGGCTCGATATTCTGACCTTCCCAGGTACGCCATATGCGAATCGGTTTTATCGGGAGATCGAACAATGGATAAACGCCAACTACAGCGGCAGTTACGCCAGCGTGCGTCCAGAATGGTCAAAAGGATGGGGATACTCGGACCAATCGGCCTGGTCGGACCCTCTCGCGCTGCAGACCACGGTTCCAAATACCTTCAGAGTGGGGCAGTCGTCCGCAAGCAATTGGGACACGGCCAAAGCAGGTTTGAGTAAGCACGATCCGTATCGCATTTTCTCATCAGCATTGCACGATAGTTTAAGTATTTAGCCTGAATGTTTTACAAACAAGGGTAACGTCCACATAGCTGAAATTTCCGTCACATCGACGAAAATAGCCAAAAGCGGTACTTTTTTTCGTTGCGCAATGCGTCGTTTGCGCAACGTTTTTTTATTCTTCATCACTGCTGTCATTTTCAACAGACGGAATGCACATCATGCAGAAGTAGACTGCTCTAACCGTACCGCGTACCGACCCTGAGCGTCCATTCAGACGATGGATATGCGGACGCAAGCCCAGTGGGATGCAGTTATCGTATTTAAGGGTGAAGTGCAGTTTGGATCCAAGACGTTATTGTGGAATTTACCGCCACCAAACAAAGCGCCTCAACAATAAATACGACCTATATTTTTAAATCAACCACGCTCACGTGCAACCAACGCCAGCAACGTATCGAGGCGATTATTTTCACAGGCAATCGCCAAACCCTCTGTGAACAAAGGCGTCGTCAGATTGGTTAATACCGTCCCGCTCGGCATCTCTATTGCTAGGCGCGCACCGCGTTCCCATCCCAGTCTTGCTGTCTCCGACCAGTGCACTTGCGTTGCCATATTGTTGGCGAGATCGCTGGCGATCATTGTCGGATCGAAGAGCGCCCTTGTGGCGCTGGCACTCAGATACGTCAGTGTTGGTCGACTGACTTTTACACTAGAAAAAGCATCTTGCATATCAAGCGCAGCCGGATTGAATAGTTCACAGTGGGAGGGAACGTTCACCGCTAGCCGCACTGCGCTGGTCGCACCTGATACCAACGCCAGAGTCATCACTGATTGCATCGCTTCCTCCGAACCGGAGATGACGTTCTGTCTTGGCCCATTCAAATTAGCGAGATAAACGGGGGTTTTTGTCGAATGAATATTCGCAATAATGGGAGCGAGTTGATAACGATCGATTCCACTGATCGCCGCCATGCCATAGCCCACTGGATAGGCGCTCTCCATCAAGTGACCGCGCCGCTGTACCAGCCGCACCGCATCATCGAAATTGAGAATACCGGCAACAACGGCTGCTGGATATGCGCCTATCGATAAGCCGGCCACCATATCCGGTCCCGCATGATGCGCTACAAAAACACGTGCCATGGCGACGCCCGCGATGAGCAAGCAAAGCTGTACTGCGTAGGTTGATGTCAGCGCTGCGGCGGTATCGAGCAGCAAAGGATCACTACCAAGGACGATGCAGGCTTCTTCCAGCGTGCGCAATACTTCTGGCTCGCGAGGAAGCGCGTGTAGCATGCCGGATCTTTGTGCGCCCTGCCCGGGAAACGTGAACAGCACGCTCATGGCAGGCGGTGAGTATCGAGTTGATGACTTTCTGACCACGGATCAGCGGTCAGAACAGGACCGTTACCGGTTTTCAGCAAAATGGTCTTGCGACCAGCCGCCCATTCAGCAAAAGCGAAGCCGCCCGAACCGGTATCGATTTGCAAATCAATACGGCACATTTGAGAATCAAGTATATCTTGCAATAAGGACATTTTTTCGGGAGATATCGGTGACGGTGCATGCAAAACAATATCCAGATCGCTTTCATCCCGCAAGACAGACAATCCCGTTGCCAGCGCAAAGCCTACGCTGCCGGTCGGTCCCCAATGCAAACCCATATTGGTCAGAGAAGATGCCATACTGGCCAATGTCTTCACTGCGGGAAACGCGCCAAATTGCGAGTGAATATTCCACGCTTCGGTCTGCACCAAAAACTCGGGCTGCACGCAATGTTTTATCGCATCTACCGATAGCAGCGCCTTAAAGCGTTCGCTCCGTGTTGTGCCACGCAAACCCACCGGCAGCCATGCGCAATCAGTAACAGTTTCGCGGCGTATCACCACCGGCGCAACAGCCAACCACTCGGCGGTTGCCCAGGTTGGTAACAACTGATCCGTCGCGAGTCCTTCCACCCCGGTGATCCATAACAGATCATGCGGTCGCGGTGTGGTCTTGCTTCCATTGTGAGTAATTTGGTTTGGCATCACAACAATTAGGCGATCAGTGGAATGAATGAAAAGATGAATCAGTCGTTTTTACCCCAACCGTATAAAAATACGATTGGGGTAATCTAAGACAATATATATTTCATACTTGGTTGTATTGACATTCTAATGTTGATTTAAAAATTACTTAATAGAATTTATTGCTACGGTTTCGGTTCGTCGATAATTGAAACGGTTGGTACTCCGTGGATGCTGATCGGGGGTGGCCCGATAGCCAGTCACTTTTTCTTGCTTCGCCAAGATAAAGTAACCAAAAAGAAGGCGACCGCAGAGGCGCTGCCCTCCCGTTGGTCGGGGCCCCAAGTGTTTTAGTCATCATGCGGGTTGAGAAACCAACTCGCCTTTGGCTCAAACATGTTTCCCAACAATTCCCGCCTGATGACTAAAACATTTGGCAGCGCCAATGACGGGTAGGTCAACAACAGCCTTCATATTGGATATGATTTAGTTGTACTAACCTCATCTATAAGCTTTATATGTCAATACGCTCTCGCTTGATGGCTACTTTAATTCTTAATTCCTGACTCTACCCCATCAAAGCTTTGACCGCAAAATATAACACTGATGGACCAAGCAGACAGCCGATACCGGTATGGAATGTCGCCACCAGCGCACCATACGGAACCAGACGTCGGTCGGTCGCCGCTAATCCTGCGGAGACCCCACTTACCGTGCCAGCCAGACCGCCAAATACCATTGCCGATCGTGGTGTTTTGAGACCTAAAAAACGTGCAGCAATTGGAGTCCCAACCATGACCATGATGGCTTTGAGCAGGCCGGTAGCAATGCTCAATGCCATCACGTCAGAACTAGCACCTATCGCTGCGCCAGTAACGGGGCCGACAATGTAAGTGATCGCGCCCGCCCCAATAGTGGTCATGCTAACCGCATCGGAATAGCCAAAAGCATAGGCGACGCTGGCACCGACTATAAACGGCACGATCGTCCCAAGAAGCAATGACACCACGCCGATCAAACCGGCTTTGCGCGCCTCGGTCGCCTGTACTTCAAATGCGGTTGCGACGATGGCAAAATCACGCAACATGGCACCGCCCATCAGGCCGATTCCACTAAAAAGAGAAATATCTGCTAATCCCTTTTCGCCGCCGGTATGCAGGCCGCCCCAATACGCCAGCACGAGGCCAATGAGAATCGCAAAGGCTGATCCATGCACGCGACCGAAAGTCAGCTTGCGCGAAATATAACCGGATATCAGCACGATGATACCAACTACAGCAAAGGCGGTAATCAATCCATTCTGTTGCAACGCTTTTTCAAAAATTGCTAGCATGATGTCTCCCCTTTAAGCCGCTGGCACTGGTTCAACTGCAAAGGGATCTGTATCGGTCTGAGGTTCCATCCGATTGATCAGCGAAATACAGCAAGCGCAAAGAGCAACGGCACCAAATGCCGAAATCAGCGCTACCGGACCGCCGCGCAACGCAGCAACTACATTTTGTTGTGCCGCCATCGCCACCACTACAGGGATATACATAGCCGACCAAAAGCCGACACCGGCCTCCGTTGGCTTTGGTAAAAGTCCACGTGGTTGCATATATAGTCGAGCGAAAATGAGCAGCAGCATAGCGATACCGACACCACCGACGTTGGTTTTGACGCCGATCAAATGTCCCAACAAATCGCCCAGAAAGATACCGAGCAAATGGCAAATGGCTAATAAAGCCGTTCCATAAATAATCATGTTTGTCTCCTTAAATAATTTCAGTATTGGTCTGAATTAGCTACACGCTGATGGCAGCCCTTGACCTGCATTTTGCACAAAGTATTTTTATATTTATCTATTTGGACAGATTGAAAATAGGCTGGTGTGTTTTTCCAGTTACGGTCGGTCTCCCTTCCACTGCGCACGTAACATCTCGCGCACCTTTGCTGAGGCTTGCCTATTTTTTGCGTTCAAACGGCTGCTGAGATCCCTGACAGGATCGGATGTAATACTTTCGAGTGCCGCTTGCAAGCTTTGCTGCACTATCTTCAATTCTTCAACAGAGGGATTATCGGGATGTTGCAACGTCAAACTTTGCGACAATAATCCCAACGATGCGAAGCTTTTGATGTCATAAGCCATGGGCGGAATTTTGGCTGCAAAGGCTTCCATTGCTTCAACTGAACGCAATGTAATCCGCGCCGCCGATGCTTTACCCATGGCGTGCACCATCACTTCAGGATCATCGATCGCTATCAATCGATTGGCTTGATAGCCGTGGGCTAGAAATGCGCCGGACATGGCCTTGCCGACTATCAGACCGATAACAGGATGACCCGCCAGTCGCGCACTGGCATATGCGCCCGCTGCGCCCGCCAAGGCCTGATGGATACCGTATGCCTCCTCTCGCCGACCATAAGCTTGACTAGCAACGTCAATGACGGCGACGATAGGCGTTTTTGTATGGTTGGCATGATCGGCATCAATCACTTCTTGCACAGCACGGCCCAATTGCCAGCCTTCGACCAGTCCAACCTCGCCGTTGCGAACGCGGGGAAAGCGGTTTTCAGGATCGGGTACGACAGCGATGTAACGTGCGCGCTGTCCAGCAAGATCTGCATCGGCGACTAGTACGGAAGCAGCATAGCCAGGATTAATCGGCGCATTATTGGTCAGTTTTTGAAACCAGATCAAGCCGCGACTATGCGTTCTATCCGTTCTATGCGTTGCTGGCGACTCTTCTAACTGGACGACTGCTTTCATGATGACAATCCCTTCTGATAAATATTGCGCACCATTTCCGGCGTCGCTTGCAGACTGGCATCGACACTGTCCAGGCAGGCCAGAAAATCCTGATAGCGTTCGCTACGATTTTTTGCAGGTCGGCCGCGTGCAATCAAATCTCTCACGGTGGTCCGCATCAAAGCGCTGTCATCGTCAATGCAAGCGTCAACCAGACCCGAGTGATAACGTTGCTCACCGCCGGTAAAACTCCAGATGAATGGCCTGTCGCGAGAGTCGTACTCTGCGATTCCAGCTTCCTGTTCGATCACGGCGGGGCCATTCAATCCGACTCTTGCATCTTGTGTCACGACCAGATAACTGCACAACGCGGCGGCAATAGACATACCGCCGAAGCAACCAACCGTGCCAGCTGAAATACCGATCACTGGTTGGTAGCGGCGCAGATCAACAATCCCAGAATGAATATCGGCAATTGCGGCAAGACCCAGATTGGCCTCTTGCAATCGCACACCGCCGGTTTCAAAAAGAATCACGGCACCGGTCGGAATCCCGTTGCGATTGTCTTCCGCTGCTAATTCCAACGCTCCGGCTATCTTGGCACCGCCAACTTCGCCCATGCTACCGCCCTGAAATGCACCTTCAATCGCGAGCACCAAATACGGTTGACCGTCGAAGGTTCCTTTGGCGACCACTACGCCATCGTCCGATTGCGTCACCACGCCTTGCATTGCCAGCCAGGGAGAAGTCATCCGATCAAACGGGCCGATCAGTTCGCGCATCGAACCGGCATCCAGCAGCGCGCGCGCACGGTCACGTGCTGTCAGTTCAATAAAGCTGTCGCGCTTTAATAGTTGTTCTATGTTCATCTGGTCCTTACCTTTATATACCTTCGCGTAGCGGTCATCGAGGGTTGGGCATTCATCATTACGGCGCCAAAAGCGCACCTTGCAATGACTCAAACTTGTCTGAGTTCTTCAAACGCCTGTTCAATGCGTAACCGCACTACTCCCGGCGTTGCGCCAAAATCATTAATGTCGATCTTCATGGCGGGCAATAACGCTGCCGTGAAAATACGTCGCAATAATGCTTCCCATACGTTGTTCATGCCATCCACCGAAGTATTGACCTGGATCGTGGTGATGCCGGTTCGATTTGAAACGTGCGGGGGTTCGATCAATACTTCCAGGTCACCTGAACCAACCACTCCGGTCAACACCCTTGCCGTGGCTGGATCACCAGCGGCAAATTCATACGAAATCTTTTCCATTTGTTGTCTCTTTTTTTCAGGTTCGTGCTGGAAATTCTTTTTTCAATTGATCCAGGAATAAGGCTGCCGCTAACAGATCGGCTGCACCACCCGGAGAAATATGGCGTTCAAGCAACTCAGCTTCAAACGCTTGCAGGCACGCTTTTCCTTCCAGACTGCCAGCGCCGCCTAATCGCAATACTGTGTGCGCGCCGGTTTGTATCGCGACTAACGCCTCTAACCCGCCGCGTGACAGCACGCAAGTGTCGTCAAGTTTGGCAATAATCGCAAGTAATGCATTGAGCCGTGCGGCGTCTTCGCCCTCACCACGAATGCGCCAGTAGTTGAGTGCGGGTAACGCAACATCGATTACGTGAGGAAACCCCGCTTGCGCCTGTGCCCGTGCACCGCCGACACCGTAAGTGCGACAAGCCTGCTCACCCTTGTTGCCGGTAACAATCGGTGAAAACTGATCATGATAGCGGGCCATCATCGCTGCACGCGACGCCACTGCACTAGCCGTTAACGCCTGCCGATCCTGTGCCGCCGCCGTCACTAGCAAGCCAAGCGCCCAGATCGCGCCACGGTGCGTATTCACGCCACCCGTCGCCGCCATCATCTGCATCTCGCCGTCACGCCCGATACGACCGATCTCTTCACGTAATCGGCTGGGATCGGTGATCGTCTCACCGGCAACTGCCATCGCATAAAAAGTGGGATGCAACACCCAAGCGGAATGACACATCAAGCCCCAGTTCAGATCACGATGCGCACCACGACTGCGCATGTCGACCAAACCGGGTTTTGGTGTCAGCGTTACCTCATCGACCAATGCCGACACCACCAGATCTGCGAGACGTTCGGCGAATGTTTTCTCCACTACAACTGATCCCGCCTTGGGGCGGTTGTCGGAGATTGTCGACAAATGTGTGAGGTCAGCGATGGCAATCATTACCAGCTCCTGAATTTTGCTGGCGGGTCATACAGCCCATCCGACCATGTCACCAGGTCGGCAACACTCTTTGCCGCCAAAAGTGAGCGCGTGGCTTCATTACGATTGACGCCCATATCTTCCGGCAGCGCAATCAGACCATCTCTACGTAATTTTGCCGTCGTCGCCGGATCGTGATGCATGCCGATCGGCGTCACGCCTGCCACCGCCGCTACCATCGCCTTGCGCTCTTCCAGCGAGCGCGCTTTATACAGATAGGCGATGCCTTCTTCGGTCAACACGTGCGTCACGTCATCGCCATAAATCATGATCGGCGCAATCGGCATCCCCGACTCTTTACCAACTGCGACCGCATCTAGCGTTTCCACAATGGTCGGCTGACCGCCACCCTGGAACGTCTCGACCATTTGCACAACCAGTTTTTTGCCGCGTGCCAATGGATCATCGGTTTCGATCAGATCGAGCCAAGCCGGAGTGGGATGACGTCGACCGCCAGGATCGTGGCCCATATTCGGTGCGCCGCCAAAGCCGGTCAAACGACCACGCGTCACAGTGGACGAATTAGCCAGACCATCCATTTGCAGCGTCGACCCAATAAACAGATCAACCGCATATTGCCCCGCTAATTGGCACAAAGCCCGGTTGGAACGCATCGAACCATCCTTGCCCGTAAAAAATACGTCGGGTCTTGCCGCAACATAATTTTCCATCCCAAGCTCGCCACCAAAACAATGGACGCTTTCAACCCAACCGGACTCAATCGCCGGGATCAACGTTGGATGTGGATTTAATGTCCAGTTTTTGCAAATTTTTCCTTTAAGCCCTAATTTTTCACCATAAGTCGGCAAAATCAATTCAATCGCGGCAGTATTGAAACCGATGCCGTGATTCAGCGATTGCACCTGATGGCGCTCGTACACGCCTCGAATCGCCATCATCGCCATCAACACATGCACCGGTTTAATCAGGCGCGGGTCTCTTGTAAACAAAGGTTCAAGAAAAAATGGCTTGTCGGCCTGGACCACAAAATCAATCCATGACCCGGGAATATCAACACGCGGCAGATCAGCAGGATCGTCGACTATTTCATTAACTTGCGCGATGACTATACCGTCGCGGAAGGCTGCCGCCTCGACCAATGCCGGCGTATCTTCCGTACTTGATCCGGTGTATAGATTGCCCTGACGATCGGCTTTAAAACCAGCGACCATCACGACATTTGGCGATAGATCAACATACAGTCGCGCGTACAACTCAACGTAAGTATGGATCGCGCCAACTTCTAAAACGCCATCCTGCAACAACTGCGATATCCGCAAACTTTGTGCACCGGCAAACGCAAAATCGAGCTTGCGAGCGATGCCGCGCTCAAACAAATCAAGATGTTCAGGCAGACTGACACTCGGCATAATCAGATGCAGATTGCTTACTTTGGTCGGATCTATTTTGACCAGCGAACGGGCAAGAAAATCGGCCTGCTTCTGGTTATTTCCCTCAAGCACAACACGATCTCCGGAAGAGATCAGGGCGTGTAGCGCGGGTACGATATCGGCGGTTCGCAGAACGGGGCCATCAGCCAGATGTGCTACTAAGGCGAGGCGACGGTGTTTTTCAATACGGCGTTTGCTCCACTGCGGGTCAAGCTTTCGTTGGGCTTGCATCTTTGCTCCAGCATTCAGTCATCGTGTTAGAGACATTAGTCCACTGCACGCTGCACTTCAATCAACTTTAAAGTGATTTTATTACTCTGACAGTAATGAATTCACGTTAATATGGCTCTAGCAGCATGGCACATTAATCAATAAAAAAACGATGAATATAAATCATCTTTAACGCCGAAATGACTCCGCATCCACCCAGTCACGGTGGTGCCGAACTTAAGCAAATATGGTGCGCATAACTAGCGCTCAAAAGGATCAAATATGGCGATCGATGAATCTATAACAATCAAGAAACTGGAAGTTTTTCTGGCCTTTATGAAGCTTAATAATATGGCTCGGGTTTCTGAATTGTTAGGTCAAAGCACTGTCAGCGTGCATCGCTCTTTACACTCGCTGGAGGAGGCGATGCGTTGCCCGCTTTTTAAACGTGAAGGCCGCAGCCTGATTCCATTGCAAAGCGCTTACACGTTTGCCGAATACGCACAGCGTGTAATCAATGAAGTCGAAGAAGGTATCCGAAAAGTCCAAGAGGCGGCCGGTTTTAACGCCACCCGCCTGAAGATAGGATCACTCTATTCGCTCACATTGCGCTGTATTCCCCAACTGATGATTGGATTGAAACTGCGTAAGCCTGCACTGGATATCGATTTGACGCTGGGTTCCAACCGCGATCTGATACAACAGCTTGCGGATGGGCGGCTTGATGCAATCGTTATCGGTTTGCACGAACAAAGTGACCTTAACAACCCCGACGATAGTCAGGCGTTGGTGGCGGTTCCACTGTTCGATGATGATGTCTTTTTGGCCGCGCCCCTACACTCACCCTATGCCGGTCAGAAGCGGGTGAATTTACAGGATCTACGGGACGAAAAATTTGTAACATTGACAGAAGGCTTTGTTACGTCGCAAGACTTTGCGGCGTGCTTTGAACGAGCAGGTTTTACGCCGAATATTAGTATGCGGGTGCAGGATATTTTTTCGCTGATCAATCTGGTCAGCGGTGGTATCGGTTATAGCCTGTTGCCGGGACGCGTGGGCAAATTCAGTTCGCATATTCAGCTTATCGCGCTGGAATCAAAGTACGGAGCCAGACAACGCATCACTTTGTTACTACCGAAAAGTCGGGAACGCGATCCCAACTTATTGGCGCTGGCCGCTGAATGTCGGATGTATGGGCGGCATGATGGAAAAAGTGAGGGCTTTTTTTAGAATTTTGTCGCGTTTAACTGATCCCGACGTATTAATTAGGAGTCAATTTCAATTAACGGAAAATGTCGGTAATTTTTACACAGCAGGCCTCAAGCCAATGTAAAAACTTGCGTTTCAAAATGTTGATCGTGTGAAGTTAGTCGTTATAAATTTCCACCCGACAATGTGTCGTCGTAGTCAACGCACTGATATGCCTAAACCGAGAGGCCATCGAATACCACTAAAAGAATGCTCGGAAACGATTGCAAACCCTTACTGGCAAAGGGTTGCGGTGTGGAAGACGGCTTTAGAGTATCGCCATTATTTTTCCGACGGCATAACGAACCTGCTTGCTATCGGATTTCCCGGCAGCAAGGCAACCTACCCGACCTAGGGCGGTAAATTCTATTGATCATTTTCACGGCACGATATTTGCTTTAGTAAAAGCAACAATACGTTGGTATGTGGCGCTGCTTAGACAGGCACCTTCCTGCTTGAAAACAAATTGAAATAACCGACTTTAGGAAACCGAATGAAACTGACAACCAACATTGCATACATACTGATCGCTGGCCTATTCGCCGCATCTGCAGCGCAAGCTACTCCGACTGCGTATTCGAATATTGGCACCATCAATCCGGTAAACTATACATTTACCGCTGCCAGCACAGGCGACATAATGGCGTATTTCGCCGGATCAACTGCCGGTTACGATAATACTTTGGGCTTGTTGGTAAACGGCATCGATACCGGCATCAATGGCTTGGACGATCATACTTCTGTCTACGGCCAACAATTGAATTTTGGCAATGTAAATGCTGGTGATGTACTCACATTCAAGCTCAACGTTTTGAGTACCGGCAATACTTGGTATTCGAATCGTGCCTTAAATAGCGATCAAACAAATCATATTTATTCGAACAGCTATGCCGGCGATATCCAAATCCCAGCCGGAACCTATGTCGCTTTCGAAGATGTTCGAATCCCAGGTGCCGACTTGAATTATCACGATGAAAACTTCGTCTTCACCAATGTTCAGGCGTCTAACGCTGTGCCGGTGCCAGCAACTACGTTGCTGATGGGCTTGGGCTTGCTTGCCATGAGTGTGTTCGCTAAGCGCAAGACTCAGGAATAAAGTCAAATCGCCGGTTGACGCGATCTGTCAGGGACAGCCTTGATCGGCGCATCGTAATAGCCGCATTTGCGGCTATTAGATTTTTATCCTTCCCTTGTACGCGATCAAAAGAGATGTCTATCTTGATGTCCATTTGGCCTTGGCGATCCATTTACCAATGGTCGCAAAATCAACGCTGCTAAATTAGCGGTTTTTTGTCTTTTGTGCGGATTTCTGTTCCAACTCTTTTTCTACCGCACCACGTACCTCAAATTTAACCTGATCGACCACCACATTTTTGCTATCCAGTAATTCCAACGTATGTCTGCCCGGCCACGGCATCCAGTCCAGGGCAATCTGGTGACTTTGGTCCGTTGCGAATTTGTGGCTATTTTTGCTCGATAGGTTAGCTGTTTTCAACACGGCGTTGGGTGAAGCCAGCAACTTTCCATCTAGTCGCCACGACCCGCTGGTTAACCCATCTGCCGCAAAACGTACGCGTTGCCGTTGCGGTGGAATATCGGGATCCAATGCCACTAACATACCAGGTGTCGGATAGCGTATCGCGATGCTGATATCGTCGGATTTGGCGGTCGTCATCACACTTTGCTCTGTACCGGCCATAAAATACTCTTTACGTGGCGCTTCAATCTTGTCTTGATAACGAATAGTTTGTTCGACTACTCCTTCAGGTCTCTGCGGTATCCGTTGCCGCGTTTGCTGACGCGTATGCAAGTATTGCATGACCTCTTGCCAGATTGGCGCTGCGCCAGTGACGCCGGAGACATCCCACATCGGCAAACCTGATGCATTGCCAACCCAAACGCCGACCGTGTAGCGATCCGAGTAACCGACGGCCCAGTTATCGCGCATATCTTTGGATGTGCCGGTTTTGACTGCGGCCCACACCCTGGTTGAAAGCGCACTCTCCAGACCGAAGGTACGGCTGCGCGCGCTGCGATCAGACAGAATATCGCCGATGATAAAGGATGCATCGGGACGCATCACTTTACGCATTTTTACCGGCGGATCGTTCAGCGCGGTACGTACGCCGCTGTATTGGCCTTGGTTGGCAAGCGCACGATAGGCATTGGTGAGCGCCAGCAAGCTGACATCGGCACTACCGAGTGCGAGACTGTAGCCGTAAAAATCGCCCGATTCACGTAGACCAAAGCCAAGTTGTTGCAGGCGATCAAAAAATGCCGTTGGCGTCACCGTCACCAAGGTCCGCACAGCGGGAATATTCAATGATGAACCCAGCGCAGTGCGCACACTGACCAGACCTTTAAATTGCTTATCGTAATTTTGGGGAATATATAAACCACTGGCAGTCGGCAAATTAATCGGCGCATCGTCCAGAATCGATGCGGCGGTCATCCATTTTTTCTCTATCGCCAATTCATATAAAAACGGTTTTAAGGTCGATCCAGCCTGACGCAACGCCACCACACCGTCAACCGCGGCAGCGTTCGAAAACGATCCGCTTGATCCAACCCATGCCAAGACGTCGCCGCTGGCATTGTCGATCACGACGATGGCGCCGTCTTCGATATTACGCTCAACCAATGACGCCATCTGCCGCCTTAGCGCATCATTGGCAAACCGTTGCACGCCCGCATCCAATGTGGAGCGCACCGATTGGCCGGGTGTTTTTAGTAATTTACGGGCAAGATGAGGCGCTAATTGCGGCGCAGTCGTGGTCACAATGACTTCCGAATTGGAGCCAGTTCGGGCCAGTGCCAACAAGGTGAAACCCGCCAATCCCTTGCATTCCGATGCAGCGTTCTGATCGGTCAAGATGCGACAGGCGCGTTCTGCGACACGTGCTGGTGTTGCATTAGGGCCGCGAATGAGCGCTACTGCAATCGCTGCTTCACGCTGATTTAAACCACTCGGATGCTTGTCGAACAAAACGCGGGACAAGGCGTGCATGCCGACTAACTCACCCCTAAAACTGACCCGATTTAAATAGGCCTCAAGAATTTGATCTTTGCGCCAGCGATGTTCCAATAATTGGGCCACAACGACTTGCGACATTTTTTGGCGGATCGTACGCGGCGCATTGCGGCGACGTAAATCGTCGTCCAGCAATCCCGCTAATTGCATCGTAATAGTCGATGCGCCACGGGTTCTGCTATTCCATAGATTGCCCCACGCGGCGGCGGCAACGGCACTCCAGTCAACACCGCTGTGCGCATAAAAACGTTTATCTTCGGACGCTATCAATGCATTTCGTAAAGCGGGTGAAACGTCTTCTATACCCACCCATGACAAACGTCGCTCGTTCGGATTCAAGCGGATTTGCTGTAATAACGCACCTTTGCGGTCGAGCAAGTTTGCCTCGGAGGTGCGGAACTCCTGCTGCACCTCATTAAAAGTTTGCAAGGCGTGAACCGGCGCGGTGCTGAATCCCAGCATCAATACAGCAGCCATTGATAGCCGCCCCAGACATGGTGAAGCTTTTGTACGCAGACAAAGGTTAGCTGGCGACATTATCGCTTCCCCCATCCGACCAATCGGATGGGCAGCGCAATGACTAAGTCACGCACTAAGTCACTCACTTCACCGTCCATTTCGGATTAGGACTTTCACCAAACATTTCTGGCGCGTACATGGCTTCCACGCGTGTAGGCGGCAAATTAAATTCGCCCGGATTGTTGATGCGGAAGGTATAGGTCATTATGAATTTTCCTTTCGGCACGTATTCGTAGTAGCTACGAAATGCCTCAAAGCTGCGCTCTTCGTATGCCAGCCACGCACTGCCGCTTGGTCGTTCGCTGAGTGTGGAAATCGCCGAATCGCGTCCCAACCCGGAGCCCAGCAAAGTTCCACCGGCCGGGATCGGATCAGTGACGACGACCCACGTCATATCGGTCTGTGCGTCGACTTCCAGATTGATCTTATAAATATCGCCACGCGTGTATTTTCCTTTTTCTTTTTGCTCGATCGGAACGATATTTTTATTGATCCGATAACCGCTGGAGAATGGCTTCTTCAATACAACCGCTGCCAAACTTTGGACGTTGATCCACGGTGCACCACCACCAATGTGCGTTAGCTTAAGCGTCGCTGGCGTGGCCGAGCTGGCCCAAGGGATTTGCAACTTACCGCCTCCCGTTGCTAGCCAACTGAAATTTTGGCCGTTTGGCGGATTTGGATTTGCTGAGACGATTCCCGGCTCTAGCGCAACTTTGGTGATGCCTGATACTTTTTCGGATTCGAACTTCTGTGAAAATTTCTGTAGTGCCAAACTGCCCCAACTATTGGCGGTCGTCGTTGACCAATGTCCGCGTGACTGCCGTTGAATCGCGCCATTGATTAATTTTGACATACCGTCTTTCCAGGCCGGATCGTTGAGTACGGTCAATACCAAACGGTTTGCGTTGACGTCGCCACCGGTCATCAACCACCACCAATAATCACTGCTCTCGGTAGAAAATCCCATCCGCGTTCCCTGATAATTCAGTCTTGAACGGAGTATTTGGTCCGCTTCGGCAAGACGTTTAGCGCGCTCAGGAATACTCGTAACCCGCTGCAATATATTAATCCAGTCGAGTACCGCTGAAGTCGGCCAACGATTTGGCGACAACTGGATCGCCCCCAACATGGAGGGCCGTGCGCGGTCATAGCGCGATAGCGCCTCTAACGCGGCCAGTTTGCGGACATCGAGATCTTTTTGCGGCGACCAAAAGTCACTCGTAATTTTGCCCTCAACAAATGCGGTTAAACCGTCCAGCATTTTGTCGCGACTTGGCTGTGAGATGGCAAAGCCCGACTCTTGCGTGATCGCCAGTAAATAAGCCGTTAACGTATCACTTCCGCGCCGCGCATTGCTTTCAGTCGGTGGGTAGTAATAAGCCAGACCATCGCTGTCGAGATAGGTCGGTAAGCCATTGAGGACCTTTTGCCATAATGCGTTATCTTGCAAACCAATCGCTCGCGAAGCCTGTTGTTCGAGGCAAGAGAACGGATACTCGGTGAAGTAACGTCGTAGCCCCTCATTATTGCCCGCTAATGAAGGTGACAACACAACCGCCACGCCACCGCGCCCCGGCAACGCGTCAGCCGGTTGTGAGACTTGTAGCGAAAACGCTTTATCAAGCTGGAAGAAGGTTGCCTGTTGCACCGTCACCGGCACGGCTGGCACCACACGCTGAGTGAATTTGATACTGTCTTTCACTTTAGCGCCGCCCTGCTCTTGCGCGTTGATTTCCCACGTTAATTGTTTCACCCCTGACGGCACGGTCACTTGCCAAACCAACTCACGCGACTCGCCAGGTGGGATGCTCAACTCCTTCCATTGCAAGGTTGGCATTATAGGTAGAACAGCCTGAGCAGATCTGGTTGGTGCAGTTAGCGCGTTTGCCGAGGTCGGCAATAATACCGCCGCACCGCTAGCTTGTGCCGTGGCATTGACTTGCATGGCATGCGTGGTGGTATTGCGCACCGTCACCATTGCGCTAAAGTTATCGCCTTCGCGCACCAACGGTGGCAACCCGGAAATCAATTGCAGATCCTGCGTTGAGCGGATGCTGACCGATCCGGTGCCGAACAGGCTGTCGCCACTTTGCGCCACGGCGACTATCTTGAAACTGCTGAGCGCATCGTTTAGCGGCACATCAATCTGCGCCCGTCCGTTGGCATCCAGCAAAATAACCGGCTTCCATAACAACAACGTGTCGAACAGTTCACGCGTGGGCGATTTGCCACCGCCACCGCCGGCAGGAATCGCCTTGCGACCATAATGGCGCTTGCCGACGACCTGCATTTGCGCGGTCGAGGTTTCAACGCCATAACTGCGACGTTGCAGCATCGCCTGTAGCAAATCCCAGCTGCGATTCGGCTCAAGTTCCAGCAACGCCTCATCGACTGCGGCCACGGCGATTTCGGCACGGGCGGCTGGCTTACCATTTGGCAAATTGGCCTGAATTGTCACCTTGGCCACAGTACGGATTGCGTAGCTCGGTTGATCGGCCTTGACTGTCACCGCCAACTGATTCGCCGCCGTGCCGACCATGATTTCGGCAATGCCAAATTTGTAGGCTGGTTTTGCCAGATCGACGGTTGCACCAGGTGCTTGATATTCTTTGAACTCACTCCACCAGTTCAACGGTTCTTTCCAACCCCATGTAAAGAATGAATACCACGGAACATCACGCATGCGGCCACGTACTGCCAATACTGAAACAAAGACGTTCGGGCCATAACTGGCTTTCACCGGCAGGCTAAAAGTCGGATCTTGTCCGTTCAATTGCATGACCTGCGTGTCGATCACACCTTCACGCTCAATGGCGATTAACGCGGTGGCATAGCGAAACGGCATGCGCACTTGAAATTTGGCGGTTTCACCCGGCTGATAATGTTTTTTCTCTGGCAAAATATCGATGCGGTCCTGGTTTTCACCATCGAACCACAACTCACCCTGTTTGGTGACCCACACAGAACTGGTCGCCAGCGATGCCTTGCCGCTGCCATCCTTGCCTTCAGCCGTCAATTCGACATTTCCCGCCTCTGACAACTCAATGCTACACATCATCACACCACGCGCATCGGTTTTACCCGAACACAGCGCTCCCAGATCGGTCGAAGTATTGGTATTTTCATACGCATAAAAACCGCCTACCATGCGTTTGCGATGGGAGTTAGTTTGCTTGCTACGGCCACTGATTTCAATCGGTATGCCAACTTGCGGCTGACCGGCGGGATTAAGGGCGACCGCAGTCAGGGTTAATTTTTTCTTCACAGATATCCACTCGCCCGCTTTTAGACCGACGACAATTGCCGAAGGCCATACCGGGGCCACGCTCGATACGGTCTGTATTTCGCCATTCGGATCGGCGAAGGTCATCTCAGTCAATAATTCTTTCGGCGCAATAATGGCTGGCAGATCCTTTATTACCGCTTTGCCAGCGCCATTTTTATCCAACGTGACCGGCAATTTGTCGGCAACAATTTTTTGATCGTCTCCGTTAGCGTTGTCGCTGCTGCCGTCATTGGATTCGCTGGAAAGCGTTGAAAAGGAATAACCGTCGTAGGCAGAAAAGCTGATCGCTTTAGTGCGCAATAAACTGGTGATATGCACCGCTTGACCAGAAGCACCGCCGCCGTTGAGGTAATTTAATTGGACACCAAGCGGTACGTCGGTCGGCGCTATTAACGTTTTCGGGGGTGTAATGCGTCCTTGTAAGAGTGGCAGACGAAACTCTTCCACCCGGAAGCTGCCGGTACTGTAACTCCGCTGGCCTCGAGCGTTAGTGTCGTTAGTGTCGTTCGTATCGCTTTTCACCGTGCCGCTATCCAGAGTGACGTCATAACGTCCAAGCTTGGCTTCTTTTGGAATCGCGAATACGGTCTCGGCATTTTTTTGTCCGCGCCAGATCAACGGGAATTGAAACTCCTGACCACTACCTTGGTGGATAATCCGCACGCGTGTTGGCAATTGGTCTTTTGGTAGCAAACCGAAACCTTGCATGGTTTCGGTCCGGATGACATGCTTCATTGAGGCCGTTTCGCCTGCACGAAAAAGCGTCCGGTCAAATACCGTGTGGGCGCGTACCGTTGCCGATTTGTCGTTGTCCATCGGTAGATTGAAACGCCAGGATTCAATCCCGTTGTTCCATGAAGTTAAGGCAAAGGTCATATCGGCACGGCCTTTTTCATCGATTTTACGGGCGCTAACAAACAGGCCATCAATTTGTCCTGGCGCACTTTGCCGACCGCTACGACAACCATCTTCGGGAAATTCAGGCACCATGGCGATGCCTAGCTTGTTGGTTTTTCCACGCCAAAGTTCGGTACCACGACAATCGGCGATTCTGACATCGGCGTTCTCTACCGGTTTGGCGTTGTCCAAAGTAGTTACCCAGACTGCACCATTTTGACGTCCGATCTTGACGTGAACCGACAAATTGGTCACTAGCGCACTGGTGCGCACGTACATCGGAACGGCCTTGCCTAATAGTGCGGCTCCTAGCTTTTGTGATTCAAGTTCGATCACATAAAAACCCGGATCTTTGAGCGGAATACCAATAACTTCGAACGGCCTCACCCCATTTTTGGCATCTGGTGAATGTGGCAAGCTTAACGTTTTGGCTCCGGCTTGATTTGCCAGCAAGCCGATGCTACGCGTTTCCACCGATTTTTTGCCGATTGTAATAGTGGTTTCGTGGTATCGATTGAGCTTGGTGAGCCATGCAATAACACTCTGATCATCGGTGACTTTGAGGTTGCTGACGTTGCCGGGATTCACTTTTCCATCCGCACTGCGGGCAAGCATGTTGGTCTCAACGCTGCGTAATGTGACCGGCAGTGTGGCATCGGCGTTCAGTTCAATAATGCCGAATGGTGCCGAGGGGAATTTTGCCAGCGGTGGGTAATCGGCCATGCGGACTTTCATCGGAAACGAATTGGCGTTTGTTAATGGGCGACCACTTTCGTCGTGGAATCCGCTTGGTAATACGATGGTTAGTTCCGATCTTTCGGCAAAAGGCGGTTTAAATGTGAGTTGCCAGACGGTGTCGTCGGTATTGTTTTTTTCAAAAAAAGGTTTCAATTTGCCATTGCTGCCATTCAGCGTTACGGCTTCCGCCAGTGCACGTGTGACGGGCGAAGTGAATAAAATACGCAGTGGCAAAATCGGTGCACAAGCTGCATTGGCATTCTCGCGCTCGCAGCTGACACTGGCCGTGAAGCTTGGGCGGACTTTGAATTTGAACACTTGCGGCTGCGTGGTGGCGATGCCTGATGGCGTAACCACACCCTTGTCCCACGTAAGTCGAACCGCGCTGTCGTTCGGCAAGCGCTGCTGGCATTGCACGGTACTAACGACTTCCGGATTAATTTTTTCTGCAAACTGATCCAGTAATACCTTGCGAGATGCCCCGGTAATCAACTTAACCGGAATCCGCTCATGCACGCCTTCGGCTTCGCAATAGACATGTTTAAGGAGACTATCGCTGGTGGCGACACCATTTTGCACGAGAATGAAAACTTGTTCCTCGTCGATGGAGTCGCCTCTGGGCATTACATTGATAACAGCGGGGCCACCGGTATTGAACTGAAATATTTTTTTACCGGTTATTACAGCACCGGATAACAATGTGAAGTCAGATTTCAGAGCAAAAGAACAGCGCGTGCCCGGTGGCACATCGCGCTCAAAATCATAAATCCAGTTTTTGTCATCGGCCCAACGTCCGCTACCGGCCTCTTTACATTGAATATCAAACGGCATCGGTGCTTTTGGATCACCGAACTTCACCGCGGCCTCAGAAAATTTGACCCGCACCTGACGCACGTGGGTGATTTCTCCTTCTGGTGAAAAACTATCGATTTTAGGTCTCGGCGCGGCTTGCACTGTTTGAGCAAATATTAACGATACGGCTATCAATATTGGCAGCGGTGTAGTCCGCAATATTGACAAAGTCTGGCGCAATGTTGTGGTGATCACCATTGCAACGGGACTGCTAAAGGCTACACCCAAAAATCTGAAGACAAAAAAAAGCAGCATTAGAAATATCCTAACGCTACTTCTCTCTTCTTTTGGTTGTCTCACTTGTTGCATAGATATCCTCTGATTGGGCAAATATGAAATCTCAGATTGCGAGGATACTGCATTTTTGCACTTTTATAGTTTCCTTTATGCAACCAATAAATTGTTACAACAGTGTCCACCAATTAATATGCTGCCTATACCTTTATTGCAAATTCTCTAGTAAAGCCGGGCCAAAAATCTCCTGCCGAATTTGATTGGCCGCAATTCCTCTGTCGAGCAGAGCCTGCCGCTGGATGCGCATAAAGACGCTTGGACCACACAAATAGTAATCTCCATTTTTTGGTAATAGCGACGAGTCCAACTTGTCCAGTTCCAAATAGCCGGACTGGTCAAAATCATTGGCTGCCCGATCTTCGGCGGTTGGTGTCGCGTACGCAAAATGGGTAGTCAATATGGCTGCCTGTTCTGGCAATTTCTGAAATGCGCTTAATGCTGCCAATTCAGCCTTCAGTGGATGATGATGCCCATCCAGGGTCGCATATAAAAAATGCACATGGCGCGCCGGAGTTTGCTGAAGACTGCCATGCAACATACTCATCATTGGCGTGATGCCGACACCTGCACTAATCAATACCAACGGTGTCCGAATATTTTTGTCCATAACAAAGTCACCGCAAGGTGGACTGACCCACAATTTATCGCCAACATTAGCTTCGGCATGCAGCAGATTGGATACCATTCCGGCGGGATTGCCTTGCTCGTCCTTGTCTTCGCGTTTAACACTGATACGCCAGTACGGTTGATCTGGTGCGCCTGACAAACTGTATTGCCGCAACTGCCTTAAGTTTAACGCAACAACGTTTCTTGCAATGCTGATGTACTGGCCTGGTTGAAAGGCTGGCAAGGGTAATCCATCTACCGACTCCAAATAAAAAGAGGTGACCGTTTGACTTTCTTTTTTCTTGTGAGTGACGACCATCTCACGTAGTTGACCTGGTTCAATCTGGTGCGACGCATACAACTTCTTTTCTTCGCCAATAAACGCGCTAGCTAACGCATCATAAGCCTCGGCCCACGCCGCAATCAATTCTGGGGTTGCCGCCTTACCGAGTACTTCGCCGATAGCCGCGAGTAAATGATGGCCAACGATAGGATAATGCTCCGCGCGGATACCAAGGCTGACATGTTTTTGCACGATTCGACTGATGACCGGGGTAAGCGCATCAGCATTATCAATGTTGGCGGCATAAGCAAATAATGCGCTTGCTAACGCTTGCTGTTGGCTGCCATTTTTCTGATTCGCCATATTGAAAATATTCTTTAGTTCAGGATGCGCCTCAAACAAACGAGCATAAAAACAGGTAGAAATAGCAACGCCATACTCCCGCAAAACGGGAACGGAGGCATCAATGTAAGGACGGGCATTAGCAGAAATCATAAATACTCCTATTGTTACATTTAAAATACTACAATATGAAGAAAAAAAAGGCGTTGCATAAATAACAAAATCCCACTGCTATTTGCAGCGTGACGACTATCTTACTGCGCCATTGAGGGCTGAAAATGCATGCGCGCAATGATGCCAGCAGTTTGTGGCCCAGCGGTTTCCGGTTGCACCAACTCAGCTAGGCTATAGCGATTCATGTCGGCATAAAACGCGCGTTGCCCATTAT
The DNA here is from genome assembly GCF_035018905.1 of Glaciimonas sp. Gout2. Taxonomy (NCBI): domain Bacteria; kingdom Pseudomonadati; phylum Pseudomonadota; class Betaproteobacteria; order Burkholderiales; family Oxalobacteraceae; genus Glaciimonas; species Glaciimonas sp. Gout2. Next base: position 24,804 of record NZ_JASJXA010000039.1, read on the forward strand.
CAAGAACCCGTTTCAAATAACAATTTCCTTTTAAAATACACAAAGGCTGCTCACAATCGACAAGTTGTGTATGCCCCTCCATCACACTCAAAATATCGCCTAAATGTAATGTTTGCGGGGCTTGCGCCATTCGAATACCACCATTACGTCCGGGCGTAGCGATTATCCAGTCTTGTTTAACCATCTTATTCACCACTTTATTCAAGTGATTCTTTGGAATGTCAAAACGATGCGCCAGTTCACCCACAGTTACAAGATCCTGCTCGGGTATTGAGGCCAGATACATCAGAATACGTAGTCCAAAGTCGGTAAATTTAGTAAGTTGCATAGGACGGAAACGTTGGGTGTGGCAGTTAAAAAATAGTCGATAAAGGCATCATACGTAAGATACATTTTAAATGCAACAATAAGAACGTAAATACGCTTCCTTAATCAATTTTCATGTCATTCATTTTTCTGAAATGTTTAAATTTAAATTTTGAAATTTTATTAATCACGATTAAGAAAATACAAACGCCAATAAAAAAAACCGATCCTAAGATCGGCTTTTTAACGTTGAATCGACCCAAAGGCCGATGTCACATTAGATTTCTTCGTATAGCGGCAATGTCAGGAACTCGGCGAAAGAAGACGAGGTCGACATTTCTTCAAAGATTTTAGCAGCGCGGTCATATGTTGGACCATTACCGACCAGTTCTTTGACCTTGGCCAACTCTTCCGGAATCATCGCAACGACCATCTCGGCGGTGACTTTCTTGCCATTGTCGAGGACGCCTTTGGTGGAACGAATCCATTGCCAGACTTGCGCACGGCTGATTTCTGCTGTCGCGGCATCTTCCATCAGGTTATGAATCGGCACGCAACCATTGCCAGACAACCAGGCACCGAGGTAATGGATACCAACGTTGATGTTGTACCGCAGACCCGCTTCAGTGATTGGCGCTTCTGGTTTAAAGTCTAGCAATTCAGCCGCAGTAACATTGACGTCATCGCGTTGCTTGCTGATTTGATTTGGCTTGTCGCCCAGGACTTTTTTGAACTCGGCCATCGACAGCTCGACCAGACCTGGATGGGCAACCCAACCACCGTCATAGCCGTCAGTGGCATCGCGTGCCTTGTCAGTGCGCACACCGCCCATGGCGATGTCGTTCTTCTCTGGATCGTTCTTGATCGGGATCAATGCGGCCATGCCGCCAATTGCTGGCGCATTGCGCTTGTGGCAAGTTTTCAACAATAGCAACGCGTAAGAGCGCATGAACGGTGCTGTCATGGTGACTTTGGCGCGATCAGCCAGACAGAAATCTTTGTCTAGCTTGAATTTCTTGATGCACGAGAAAATGTAATCCCAACGGCCAGCATTGAGACCAGCACTGTGTTCACGCAGTTCATACAAGATTTCATCCATTTCGAACGCGGCCAGAATGGTCTCGATCAATACGGTGGCCTTGATCGTGCCTTGTGGCAAACCAAGTTCGTTTTGAGTCATGACGAAAATGTCATTCCACAGACGCGCTTCAATGTGCGATTCCAGCTTTGGCAAATAGAAATACGGGCCAGCGCCGCGTGCCAATTGTTCTTTGGCATTGTGAAACATGAAAAGAGCGAAATCAAAAATACCGCCTGAGACACGTTTGCCATCGACCAATACGTGTTTTTCATCCAGATGCCAACCGCGCGGACGCACAACCAACGTCGCTACTTTGTCGTTGAGTTTGTATGATTTGCCGTTCTGTTCGAGCGAGATTGTCTTACGAATCGCATCCCGCAGATTGATCTGGCCGGTGATCTGGTTATCCCAGACTGGCGAGTTCGAATCTTCGAAGTCGGTCATGTAGCTGTCAGCGCCAGAGTTGAAAGCATTGATGACCATTTTGCGTTCAACTGGACCAGTAATTTCTACGCGACGGCATTCCAGCGCTTGTGGAATCGGTGCGATCTTCCAGTCGCCATTACGGATATGCGCAGTATCGGCCAGAAAATCTGGGCGCTCACCAGCGTCAAGACGCTTTGCGCGCTCAACGCGAACCGCCAACAATTCCTGGCGACGCGATTCGAAGGCGCGGCTTAGTTTTGCAACCAGCGCCAATGCGTCTGGCGTCAAAATTTCTTCATATCCAGCTTGAATTGCGCCGTTAATTTCTAATCCTGCTGGTAGTGTCAGTTGTGTCATACATCGCTCCTGTTTTTGAAATTTGATTCGGTATTTAATTCGGTGTTTCAAATCGCTTTTTACGTTTTTGCTTCTCTTAAGCAGACTTACGCCAAATGTCTCTGCGAGGCATAACGATAAAGTGAATATAAAGCCGGTAGGTATGAATCCGCTTTAAGGTTTTGCGTAAATCCTCGTTAATATGCTGCGCGAATCCCGTATTGTGCGCTGCTACATTCGCTATTGCACCATGTTGAGTATTCAAAAGTAGGAATAGCATTCTAACGATTTTACGTTATAGAGTATATTTAAACTAAATCATCATAGGTGGAATCATTTATCATATGATCTATGCGTTTTAGTCACAAGTGGCCAAAACTTGTAAGGATCCAGACAAAATCATTTGCGTGCAATTTCGTAAAGACAGTGGCAAGTGTAAGTCCGCGACAAAAAGAAAGAGAATCACGCGATGGACCAATTCAAGCAAATTTCGACTTTTGTAGAGATTGCTGCCAAAGGCAGTTTGTCCGCAGCGGCGCGCGCTGAAGGAATAGCGCCAGCCATGATTGGACGCCGTCTGGATGCCTTGGAAGAACGCCTTGGCGTCAAATTACTCCAGCGCACCACGCGCAAGATTGCGCTTACCAACGAAGGCGAGGCTTTTTTGGAGGACTGCCAGCGGATTCTTTCCGATCTGGAAGATGCGGAATCCGCAGTCTCTGAACGCAGCGCACACGCGAGCGGTCATTTGCTGATTTCTGCACCTGCGGGCTTTGGTCGTCAGCACGTGGCGCCGTTGATGCCTTCGTTTTTAACCGAGCATCGCGATGTAACGCTCACCCTCAATCTGAATGATCGCGTGGTGGATCTGATTGGCGAAGGCGTCGATGTCGCCATACGCATTGCTTCGCTATCCGACTCAACCCTGATCGGCACTAAATTAGCCGATAACAAGCGCGTCGTCGTGGCATCCCCCGCTTACATCAAACGCCATGGCAAACCGCAATCATTGGACGACCTGGCGAAACATAATTGTCTTGCCATGAGTGGCGACGGTAGTCAGCGCGGCTGGGTTTTTCGCCAAAATGGTAAAGTCGTGACGATGAAGGTAGCAGGCAATTTATTTTGTAACGACGGTCAGGTATTGCACGACTGGGCGATCAGCGGGAAAGGACTGGCATGGCGTTCAATGTGGGAAGTTGGCACCGAGATAGAATCAGGCCAACTTGTTACAGTAATGGACGAATTTGCTGCGCCCGGCAATGACATTTATGCAGTATTCGCACAACGACGACATTTACCCTTGCGAATACGCGCCTTCGTAGATTTTTTGCGGCATGCGTACGCGCAAGCAGATTATTGGCGTAAGGGCTGAGATGTGCATATTGAGAAGATAACATTTTATCGATATTTCGCTCTAACAACACCTCACAAAACCATCCCAGCAAAGGCGTTTGCATATCTCTCAAGTAAGACAGGACTTACGCAAAACCGTCCCAGCAAGGCGTGCCGACGCAGACAGCACGCGAGTGCGGCAAGGAAAGCACAATGCAGCTGGGGCGATTTTGCGTAAGTCCTATCATTATTTCGTGGATTTAATTGTTAATGTAGTACACTGCGGTCAGCGGAGTCACATTTGGTTCCGCCCTCCAAAGGGGAGTAGCTCTCAAGCGTCAACGTCAAGATCATATCTGCGACGTCAACGCTTTACACGGTAGTCGTCATCACGGAACAAGCACAACGCTTGCACCCGGTTACCATGGCAGATTGATCTGATCTGTTGAGCAAGACCTTTGTCAGCATGGAATCCATGCAGGCATTGTGTCGTGTGTTCTCCTCACCAATCCTGTCATCCTCCATTCTGTTCGAGATTAGAGTCGAAATTACTATTATTTACGGCTTTCACCTTACATTTATGTCGACGGAGATTTTATGGATTTTTCAAGTTTATTAGCAACCTTGGGTATGGCCGATTGGGATATGGCCAAATTTTTTACGGCGCTCTTATCGATCGTCGTCATTGATCTGGTTCTTGCGGGTGATAACGCTATTGTGATCGCGATGGCCGCTCGTAATCTACCCGATCATTTACGCAAAAAAGCCATTATCTGGGGAACCTTAGGCGCTGTCATTACGCGCGTATTAATGACTATTGCGGTCGTATGGCTGTTGAAAATTCCGGGCTTGCTGTTACTCGGTGGCGCTGCGCTGCTGTGGATTGCTTATCGCTTACTAAGCGATTCAAGTGCTCACAATATTGACGGAAGTAAAATCAATAGTATGGCTGTGGCGCTGAAAACCATCATTATTGCCGATACTGTCATGGGAATCGATAATGTTCTCGCAGTGGCTGGGGCTGCGCACGGGAGTATTTTTCTGGTCATCGTCGGCTTGCTGATTTCGGTACCGATTATGGTGTGGGGATCGACATTGGCATTAAAACTGATTGAGAAGTTTCCCGTTACGATCTACGTCGGTGCAGCGATTTTGGTCTACACCGCAATACATATGATTATCACTGAACCGTTGATTGCAGACTTCTGGAATAGCGTACCTTGGCTTACTTATATCGCCTATATCGTTGGAATGGCGGTGGTATTAGGTGGCGGATGGATGGCATCCAAAAACAGCAAATCTGTCCATACGGGACCAGCAAATAATGGTTAAAACTAATAGTTAGGGTTCTGGATAACAAAACGCCCCGCCCCTCAGGTTTGAGGTCGCGGGGCATTTTTTTAGTTAAATAGATGATATCCGACTACATTAGAACAACAAGCGCTAGTGACCACCGCCTAGATAAGCAGCCTGCACCGCTGGATCATTTCGCAGCTTTTCAGCCGGTCCGTGCACGGAAATACGACCATTTTCCAACACATAACCATAGTCCGCAACGTTCAAAGCAGCAGCAGCAAATTGCTCAACCAGCAGCATCGTGATCCCCTGCTCTTTTAGACGCATGATGATGCGGAACACTTCCTCCACCAAAATCGGGGCAAGCCCCATCGATGGCTCATCCAGCAAAATGACTTCTGGATTGAGCATCACCGCGCGCGCCATCGCCAACATCTGTTGCTCACCACCGGACAAAGTCCCAGCCAGCTGCGTTTGCCTCTCTTTCAAGCGAGGAAAAAGCTCCAACGCCTTCTCAAGATCGTGCGCTATATCGCCGCGCGGGCGCGCTTTGGTGAAACGTGGAAACGCGCCTAACAACAAATTGTCTGTCACGCTCATCGTCGCAAACACTCGCCGTCCCTCAGGCGAATGGGCTAGTCCGGCACGGGCAATTTTATGCGAGTCAAGTCCGGTAACATCCTTGCCACCCAACGTAATGGTACCCATACGCGGCTTGAGCATGCCCGAAATGGCACGCATCGTAGTCGTTTTGCCAGCACCATTGGAGCCGACCAACGTCACTACTTTTCCCTTGGGTACCTCTAAAGAAATACCATGCAAAACTTCAACTTTGCCGTAAGCGGCGTGTAGATTAGAAATTGATAGCATTTCAAGCCCCCGCTTCGCTGGATGTTAATGGTGTGGATGTGGTCGGCGCATGAGCGACTTCTTCATCGCTAACATTACCTCCAAGGTATGCTTCGATCACCGCAGGATCAGCTTGCACAGCGGCAGGTTTGCCTTCGGCTATTTTCTGTCCGAAATCGAGCACTGTGACAGTATCTGAAATAGTCATCACGACATCCATATGATGTTCGATCAGGATGATGGTGATGCCATGGTCACGAATCTTATGAATGATCGCAATCAATTCCACGATATCCGGTGCTGTCAGTCCTGCAGCAGGTTCATCCAACAGCAACAGTTCTGGATTTAAGCCCAATGCGCGCCCAATCTCCAGCAAACGCTGTTTGCCATAAGGAAGATTGCGCGCCTCTTCACCAGCCAAATCGGAAAGACCCACAAACTGCAAAATACTGGCAGCCCGCACCCGAGCAGCTTGTTCTTCTTCCCGATAACGACGAGTGTTAAGCATAACGTCCAAAACATTACTACGAAACGTATGATGCAAGCCAACCAAAACGTTTTCTGTCGCGGTCATTTCACCGAACAACTGCACATTTTGAAATGTGCGTGCAACCCCGCCCAACGCGATGGCGGAGGGCGTTGTACCAGAGATCACGCGACCATTAAACTCAACCACGCCAGCAGTCGGTTTATAGATGCCGGTCAACACGTTCATCATGGTACTTTTGCCTGAACCGTTAGGTCCGATCAATCCATGCACCGAACCTTTCACAATATTCAAATCAACCTGATTCAACGCTTTCAAACCACCAAATTGCATCAAAAGTTGTTTGGCACTGAGTAAATTAGTGCCAATTTCAACGTTGCCGGCGCTACCCGCCCAGACATTATCTGCGACTGTCGTCACGGGAAGAGGCTTGCGGGCCGCAATACCTTTTTTAGCAAACACACCTCGCACAAATCCGACGATCCCATCTTGCAGGTAATACACGACGAACAACGTCATTAAACCAAATACCGTCAAACGCCAGTCGGTAATATTTTCCAGTCGGTAGGCAAAAATAGCCAGGCCAACAGTGGCTAAAACCGGAACAGCGAGTTCGCGTGGCGTTTTACGTTTTTTGAATAATAAGTACGCTCCGGAACCCACGCCGGCTACGGCGATGACAGTTGCAATATCTCGAAACAGGTTAATGTCGGATAACAAACTCGGTAGCATCACCACAATCAACGCGCCGATTAACGATCCGATACGGCTCTTGCGACCTCCCATAATGACAGCAAGCAAGAACAGAATCGTCAGCTCGAAGTTATAAGTGTTCGGTGAAATATACTCTTCCGAATACGCATACAAGCTACCGGCCAGACCTGCTAACGCAGCGCTAATAACAAACGCATAGACTTTATAACGATACACCGACACACCCATACAATCGGAGGCAATCGGACTATCGCGCAAAGCTTCAAAAGCCCTGCCCAAATGCGACTTCAGAATACGGTGCACTACCAGAAGCGACAACACCATTAGTACAGCGACCAGATAAAAGTATTCAACTTCATCCAGCTTGTAACCCCAGAACGAAGGTTTGCTAAGCTTGATACCCATTGGGCCATCGGTCAGAAATGACATTTCATTGATCAATATACCGGTGATGGTACCGAACGCGAGCGTCACCATTGCCAAATAAGGACCGGTAACCCGCAGCGCTGGCAAGGCCATAATGGCGCCAAATAATGCCGTCACTACCAGACTGGCCGGTGCAGCAAGCAAGAACGGCCAACCTAATTTAAATACCAAAACACCGGTTGTATATGAGCCGATACCAAATAATCCGGCATGACCCAGCGACACTTGACCGGTGTACCCGACGACGATATCGAGGCCGAATAATAAAATGGCATAAATCAGGATGGTTTCGGCCAGATGAATGTAATACGGATTATGAAATATCAGCGGAAAAACGCCCAATGCCACAATCCCTAGCAAACTTAATGCAAATATTTTTTTGCTCATCATTACACCTTCTTGATGGCAGTTTTACCAAACAAACCGGCAGGTTTAACGGCTAAGACCAGCAGGAGTAAAACTAGTCCTGGCACTTCCTTATATCCAGTCGAGACATAAAAACCAGTCAACGTTTCGGCGATCCCCAGAATTAATCCGCCAACCACCGCGCCCATACCAGAGGTCAAACCACCAATAATGGCAACTGCAAATGCTTTCAAACCCAAGGCTGCACCCATTGTTGCGCCGGTTAAGGTCAGCGGTGCCACCAGTACGCCAGCAAAAGCGGCAGTCGCGGACGATAATGCGTAGGAGAACGTAATCACCATGCTGGTGTTAATGCCCATCAGTCCCGCTGCGTCACGATCATTGGCGGTCGCAACAACTGCTTTGCCATAAATAGATTTACGATTGAATAGCTCGACCGCTAGCATCATGCCGAGAGCACCCAGCACTACAACAACTTGCATCGGCTGCACACTGGCACCAAATACCTGAAAAGGCGTTGCCGATAGCGGTGATGGGAATGTCAGGTCATCTTTGCCCCAGATATTTTCAGCGACGTTTCTGAAGATGATCGCGAGCGCGATGGTCGACATGATCCAGCCAAACTCCGACTTAATTTTGATCGCCGGGCGTACGCCTATCCACTCGACCACAACGCCTTGTAAGGCGCCGAACATAATCACTACCGGAATCATTAGCCAGTAATTTAAAAAAGGACCGCCGTGAATATTACCAACCAGACTCAAGCCGACCAGCGCACCTAGCATCAGTGCTTCGCCCTGTCCAAAATTGAGCGTGCCGGAAGTTGCGAAAGTAAGTTGATAGCCGAAAGCAATCACCGCGTAGATCATACCCAACGCGACACCGCTAAAAACCAGCTGGAGAAAGATTTCCATGTTGTTTTACCCAAAAGACGAAAAAATACGAAAAAATACGATCTCAAATTACCTTAGTACGGCAGCTATAAGGCAATAAAAAAAGCCAGCCCCCGGTTCCCAAGGACTGGCATGATCGTCAATATCCGTTCATACAGCAAAGCCAATAAACGGTTCTTGATAGCGTTACTTTGCTAGAACGACACGGCCATCCTTAACTACACCAATCGTAACCATAGTAGGCTTAATAGCCTCGTGATCATCGTGGCTGTATGGTTTATTGTAAGTGGTGATAACGCCTTCTACAGGGGCCTTTAGATTTTCCAACGCCTCCCGAACTTTCGCGCCGTCGGTGGAGCCGGCCTGTTTGATCGCCGCAGCGAGCAAGTAGATCGAGTCGTAACCTTGGGCAGCCGAAACAGCAGACGGCATCCGCTCTACTTTATAGGCCTTTTGATAGGCCTGGATAAAGTTTTTACGCATCGGCGTATTACCATCCTGAATAAAAGTTTGGGGCATACGCGCACCATCGCCGTTCTTACCTGCATTGTCGATAAAATTACCCATCGACAAAGGCCAGCTACCGATAATCGGTACTTTCCAGTTAATCTTTTCCATGCCGTTTGCGATTTGGGCCAACTCAGGTCCAATACCGTAAGTCAATATTACTTGCGCGCCGCCCTGCTTGGCCTTCAGCAATTGTGCGGTCATATCGACATCTTTGAGATTGTACTTTTCTACGGCAACCGGCTTGATGCCGTTTGCCAAAAGTGCCTTTTCCAAATCTTCCCGACCAAGTTGACCATAATTAGTGGAGTCAGCCAGAATCGCTACCTTGGTGTATTTTTGACGTCCAACAGCTTCGTCGACAATCATTTTTGATTGAATGGTGTCGTTTGCAGAAGTACGGAAAATATAGTTGTCCTTGTTTTCCGGACCAACAAATTGTTTAGTAATAATGCTGCCAGTCGCAACACTATTCATCACCGGAATTTTTGCTTCCTGATAAAAGCGTTGCGATGCAAGGGCTACACCGGTATTTGCAAAACCAACCGTGGCGACGACCTTTTCTTTGTTGATCAATTCTTGCGCTACCTGGACACCGCGCTCATTTTTAGCTTCATCATCGCGTTCAACCAATTGTAATTGACGTCCCAAAAGACCGCCCTTTGCATTGATGTCTGCAACCGCCAACTTAACGCCGTCACGCATGGAGACGCCCATCGGTGCGGAACCACCGGTAAATGGCCCTGTGACGCCTATCTTGATTGGCTCTGCTGCGACAGCCGAGGTAACACCGGCAATCGACCAAGTTAGTAAAGCAGCGGCAACGAATACGTTAGTTTTATATGACATGGTCTCTTCCTCTTTCCTGTTATTTATTATGTTCATCCTGCGTGCCTGACTTTTAACTGCTGTCCTCGGCATGACGGGAGCTCATTAGCTAGCTACACATCAACTCGCAGGATACTGCAATTGCCTACAATTTTGAGGCATTTCCCCGAGCGATTTTGTCACCATCTGCGTTTTAGTTTTTGATCTAAAAAATATCAGACAACGCAGCATTTCAGTCCACCCTTACAAGTTCCTGACAATATGATGTTTTTTAAAAAACAGTACGTACTATCCGCACAAACAAGGCTGTCACCCCCAAACCTTTTCATCAATGAGGTGAAAAATTTTAATGTCCGACGATTTCGAATCGATTTCACTATTTTTTAGTAGTGCAGATACAACGCTTATTGCGCGACTTTTTCTACCTATTAAAACCAAAACAGCATAACCAATGTCGCCGTTTTTACATCAAAAAGGTCGTTAATATTCTGCCATCCAATTAGGATGGCTGAAATAAGGATGGGAAAGGGAAATACTTCCCGGATTTCAAACGACTGCGCCGTTAAGGCATTGGATAGCTAAGATGAGAACATAACAATATAGCAACGTGCAATTTGGGAAATGGAAGACAGATCAGGACAAAGAATACGAAAAGCTAGACGAAAAAAATCCCCAGCGCACCGGGGATTTTTAGAAATTACTTGATTCAGCTATTAGATAGGCTGAATGTTCGAAGCTTGCTTACCCTTAGGGCCAGCAGTAACTTCGAAAGAAACACGTTGGTTTTCTTGCAACGACTTGAAGCCGTTAGATTGGATTGCGGAGAAATGCGCGAACAGATCTTCACCGCCTTCATCAGGAGTAATAAAACCAAAACCTTTTGAATCATTGAACCATTTAACAATACCAGTTGCCATTACATTTCCTATTTCAGTTAAGTTGGGCTTGCGCCCGTTAGATCGTTTAAAGCAAGAAAGGAATGACAGACCAATACTGCACCACTAGCTCGAATCCTAAACGATTCCGTATTATACCGGAAAATTATCGAATGACACTAAAAATATATAAGAATTACTCGATTAATTATGCTTAGGATACGAGCTAAAGAGTTTCCTGTAATTCAGTCAACCTTCTTGCTCTGTTATCTTTATAACTGATAAACATAACAAATGGCAATTATTATCTTTCAAAATATAGCAAAAAAATCATTTACCCCCTACTTTTTCGATACTTTTCAGGCGAACTAATTTCTTTTTCTCCTACATTTTTTTAATAGAAGCATACGGATAATGCACTTTTTCTAAG
>NZ_JASJXA010000040.1:0-33825 GCF_035018905.1 Glaciimonas sp. Gout2
GCCTAAAGAAGCAGCAACGCATCATGCAGCAGTCAGCAGGAACTTTCGGAAAAGCGATGAATAGTTTCACTTCGGAAGATTTTATTAAACTTACTAACGCAGTCAAACTTTATGCAATTGGAAATTGTGCTGATCTATGCATGCTCGCGGCACGCGCAATCGTTGAAAATGGCTATCCCCATACTGTTGAACTTTGCGGAATATCAGGCGAATTAAATGATTATTTCTTAGACCATGCTTTTTTAAGCATCCATTGTGATCCACAAAACGAGAATGCACGCAGCCATGTTATCGATCCACTCGTAGAATTGCTGAGTCCATCCGATCAAAGTCATTTTCTTGGCGCCGTTCAGCCGAAGACGTTTGAACAGCAACATTCTTATCGACATTTATTCTGTTACGCTATCCATCAAATAACTGGTGCCGCACAATTTGTGTCATTAGCTGATATTTCCAATCTGGAGAGACTTTCTATCGGGACATTTTCTTACACTCCCGATAGCCAGCTTCAATTCAATCCAAGCACAAGTTAGTCCTGATGTGAAAAGTTAACGCACAATTAACTCAGTAATGACGCGTGCCCAAAACTTTACAACATGTCCATCCGTATAAAAAGATAAATTAAGGCCGCGAGACCGTGTCGAGACCAAGAACGCTGGCATCCTCCGCGCCATATCCTGCTGAAATGAGCTGGTCCATTCTCACGGCAATCGAAGGCAATGCCGCCATCGGCCGATCACCTGTTGTCTCCAACATCAATCGAACGTCCTTGCGCGCCATCGCCAGTTCAAAACTCGCAGTGAAGTGTCCCTTGGCCATGCTTAGCCCTCGCCCACCAACCATGCCGTTCAGATCAAGCAGACCAAGCAATTTGATAGCATCTTCACCGTCAACACCGCTGGCTTGCGCGAGTGTGAGAACGTCCGCCATCACCGCGGTGAGGCCAATAATCATGGCATTGCCAAACAATTTGTTCGCTGCGGCAAGATCGGCGCGCTCACCCATATATTGGAGACGCTTGGTCATTTTGGCGAGATCCGCCTCGACGGATTCGAAAAGCGCCCGTGGCCCCGCAACCATCATCGCCCCTTGAGCATTGCGCGCAGCAGGTGGCCCCATAAAGACCGGACAGTGTAAATATTTCACACCAGCCGCATGTAATCTTTCGGCCCGCTCAGCAGTCAGCGTCGGTAATGTTGTAGTGTGATCAATCAGGATCGCATCAGGCAATAATCCACTGCGCGCCGCCGCAATAACCTCTTCAACTACTGCGTCATCCTTCAACACAATGTGAACTCTTGAAGCACCTTGAACCGCTTCAGCAGGCGTCGTTGCTGCCTTCACGCCAAACTGCGCCAGAGCGACAACTTTATCCATGGAGCGATTCCATGCAGTAACAGAATCACCACGTTTTGTAGCCGCCTCAGCGAAGGCGGCTCCGAGTAAGCCAGTACCAAGAAAAGCGATGTTTGCCATGACGTATCCTTTTAAAATTTAAGCTGAACAACAGAATGCGTAAATATAACACCGGTGCAATTTGGCAGATTACGACTGAGGGCTTTATGGCGGCTAATCAATACTCATCGACTTCACCACGATGCTCTACTTTCGCTCCACAAACGGCGCAATGCCGTTTTTTATGTTTATCTGCTTCGTACGATCTTCAATAGGCGACGGCAATAGATAAGTCTCGGGCTTGCTGGTTTTTGTATGCCAATCTATCAACACTGCTATTTACAGCCCACCCTCTTGTCCGCCGCGCTTCGCAAATCATCCAGCTTATTTACACAAAGCTGTCCGGTCTTTAGAAGAAATCAGAGGAGCTGTTTACACTTTATTCGCTATATTCTCTAGAATACAGCGCTAATAGCAAAATAATTGCCGACAACAGATCCCCGTTTCATCGCGAGGTGATGCCTCCCCACTTACGAGCACCGACCGAATTGATGCGCGAGCGAATTAAGCAATGGCACGTTTCCGTTTGGCCCTCTACGAAAAGGGTTAAGACATCGCTGGGACTAAATTTTGATATTGATCAAGACAAGCTCTATAACGTCGCCATTGTTGCCAACATCGACAAATGTGAAGACGGGTGACGTAAAAACATTCTATGAAAAGACAAGCAAAATGAACCACCACAAAACATGTATCAAATACGTAATTTTTTCCTTCGCTTTAGGTACGGGCGCTGCAAATGCTGCATCGGATGCCCAGGCACCAGTCAGAGTATTTGCTGCTAGCAGCTTAACCGGTGCAATGACTGCCGTCGCCAAACTCTATTCTCAGCAGACCGGGCAGCAGATCGAAACGGTATTTGGTCCAGCCGGATTGTTGTTGGACCGTATCGAAAATCGCGAACCGGCTGATATCCTTGTGTCAGCTAATATGGAACATCCGCAGAAACTTGCGGACGATGGATTTGCCACGCAACCTGTTGTTTTGGTACGCAACAGATTGTGCGCGACAGCGCTGCCTAACTCCAACCTCACCACGGAAAATTTGCTGGACCGCTTGATGGATCCGCGCGTCAGGTTAGGCACCTCGACACCGAAGGCCGATCCCGGAGGCGACTACGTTTGGATGATGTTTGCGAAGGCGGAAAAAGTACGGCATGGCGCACAAGCCGTTCTGGAAAAGAAGGCACAGCAACTGGTGGGTGGCACGAACAATCCACCTGTTCCTCAAGCAAAGGATGCAGTGAAATATTTCTTTGCACAAAAGAAAGTGGATATTTTCCTCGGTTATTGCAGCTCGCGTCAAACCACTCCTGACCCCGAGTTAACGTCTGTCGAACTGCCGGAAGCACTGTCAATCACCGCCGACTATGGTTTATCTGTCGTGACGCGGGAGCCGAAATCTCATATCGCTGCATACCGATTTGCGCTGTTTCTTTTAAGCCCGCAAGCGCAAAAAATAATGAGTCAGTATAAATTTACGGCGGTGGCGATCTCCTCAGCTAAATAGATAATCATGCTATCTGTATTTGGCCGAGACTATTTTAATGGTCGTGCGTTTGCTTTCTTATCGATAAATATCACAATGGCCTAGCCAAAACGAATGCCTTTTCAGGACAACACAGACGATTCAGTCACTTGTCGATGACGGAATAATTAAGCCCGTCGATGCAGAGGCTATGGCGCGACTTATCAATGGTACTGCCCATATTGGCGCTCTTTGAATTGCAGCTTCTGATGCGTCATCAACCATGTTAGTCAAAGCAGTCGACGCATTTCGCCCAGCTTGCGTCGGAACTACTGAAGGCCAATGAAGGATAGCACTGGACGCTTACATGACGCGCTTGTCAACCTTTTGGATCTTGTGGCTTGGCCGTACCCAAATACGCCAAAAAGTAAGAGTATTCATGGACTTCTTTGTCGAAAGATTTAATGCGGAACTCAACGCTAGTCTCGATGGAAACGTACGCCGCGCAATTGACATACACGAAGGAGAGGACATGAACGAGTCCGCCTTTAGGGCGCTCGTTAACCAAGCGGTTGCTCTTAACGGCTCTGGCAAGGCAAAAACTGCAAAAAAATAAAGTAGTGAAGAATTCCGCCATAGAAAATACCCGACAACGCGCGATTTTTACGAGCGCAGAACTGACCAGATTTCTCGTTAGAATTCTGCCGTGGTGATCGATAGCAGGCCATTGCAAAGGCGAGCCTTGGGATTGATGCTTCGGCGCACCTCTCCCTTCAATCTGATGGCCTACCTCTTGTACTTACCTCTTGTACTTGACGCAATCAGGCGAGAGACTATTATTGGGTGTGGCCTTGGCTTTTAACTTTTTCAATACCGGCCTTATTCAACTCAGTCAACTCAGTCAACTCAATCACGCCAACTTACTTCCTGGAATCATTTAGTCGCCGATTTAAAATATGCCGCTTCCGCGACAACAAATCGAAAGGAAATGATCATGCAAACCAAAGGTATCATCCGACTTCATCGTGTGCTACGTGCAAATCCAGAACGCATCTATCGTGCATTTTTACACGCTGACGCAATGACCAAGTGGCTTCCGCCATACGGTTTCACCTGCAAGATTCATCACATGGATACAACAGCTGGCGGCACTTACAGGATGTCGTTCACAAACTTCGCAACCGGCCAGGAGCACTCCTTCAGCGGAGAATATCGTGAACTGGTACCGTTCGAAAAAATTCACTACACGGACAAGTTTGACGATCCGAACCTTCCAGGAGAAATGCAAACAGTGGTGAGCTTGAAGGAAGTGCTGTGCGGAACCGAAATCAGTATCGTGCAAGAGGGATTGCCGGAAGCCATTCCGCTGGAGATGTGTTATCTCGGTTGGCAAGAGTCGCTCGCGCAACTTGCCAAACTCGTCGAGCCAGAGATTTCGGGGTAGCCAGGCAAGGCACGTTCTGGTCTGGTGTTTTAATCTCTTCTTGGGAAAGCCTTATTTTCCATCGGACGGCGGATACTCGTCGCCTACGCAGGATGTTGAACCAGAATCCGAACGAAAGGCTTTCAAATGGCGCAGCATCGATGCTTGCGCCAACGCCCTGCTTTTCCCGTGGACGGCGCGATCCGTGACGCACTACTCAAATCCCTATTTTTGAGCGTCACTTACGTATTTGCTTCAAAACGAAGGTAACGATTAGGATTACGTCGCGGGTTTGATCCGCAAATCTATCACGCTCAAAAAATCATAGGCAGTGAAAATGCTTTTGTTTGCACAGGGCGGCTGTGCGTTTGAGCTAAGGCACACGGTATTTTTGGCAACTACATGGTTTCATGTTTAGTGTCGATGGGGCCGAATTATTTCCCACACACAAAGACAGGGTTCACGCTCGAATACGGCATATCCAATCGGGGGGATTTAGTAGAAAACAGAACGCAAGCACCTACGCTGGATACACAAATCGCATACCTACACAAATTGTGAGAGGCACTATAAAGATTATGTTTTTTAACGGTGAAGAAAACGATTAGACCACCGACTGCGATCACCAACTCTCGGTTTTATTTGTCGAAAAATCTTACACAATGCGAGATGCGATATGTCATATTTTAGCTAACCTATTGATTAGGTTGATATTATTAATATGACATGTTTTATGCTTACCTTCTATTGCCTTATTTTCTCTCACAATAAAAAGAAATATATCCAATTGGAGTTCTTGATGAAACATAGCACTTTTCGCGGTTTAATGGTCACGGCAGCTTTAATTGGCGTCAGTTTTGTAGCTCAAGCCAATGTATTTACACAGCCAAGTTACACACAAAATACGACATTTACCGACGCAGATCCCGGGACGACCATGACGCTTGCCTGGGATGGGGTAAATTACTATACGGCATCAGGTGGCTCTCAATCTAGCCCCTATTCAAAGTACGCTGCTAATGGCACTTTAATCGCTTCGGCATCACCTTCGCCCGGAATTGACTTCCGCTCGGTGTTCACCAATTCTTCAAATAATTTGCTAGCGCGCGGCTATGGCAGCAATGTTATTTACCAACAAACCTCATTTGGTCATTTTACGAGTTTGGTAACGTTGAATGGCGGATCCTTGGATTCTCAGTCTGCCGTTGTAATGAATAGCGCGGGCACCGAATATTTGGCACAATCCGCGGGTCAAGTCCGCTCCTGGGATCTAACGGGTAACTATCTTGGAGCCATCACTTTAGCGGGTTTTAGTGGATCTCAGGCTAGCTATCCACAAGGCCGTGGATTGGCTATCGTTGGCAATGATTTATTGACCTACTACAATGGCACTGTGAATGCATGGAGTATGACTGGCCAAGATCTTGGCTCGGCAACTCTGATATCCGGCGGCACTAGCTTTGATTCTAACTTCAGTTATAGCTATGCGAACGATCAGTTCTGGGTAGTGGATCAAGCTAAAGGAACATGGCGTGGTTACGATATTGGTTTGACAGGTGGCCAAGCGGTGCCGGAGCCTGCAACCCTGGCATTGCTAGGTTTGGGACTGTTTGGTATCGCTGTAATGCGAAAAAAACGTTTAATGTGATTTTCAATTAACTGATCTGCGATGAGGTATTCCTCAGCTTTTTTGGCGCTATAAATGCCATTCAAGGCAAGGAATAACTCACCACCGAGGATGCTGCCGGCATGGCGCGTCCCCGATGTGACCAAGTGAATCTTTTCAATGGTAGCAAGAAACATCTGTTGGCATAGAGCTGATCAATGCAATCAAAGGCCGCAAACAATCGCGCCCGACAACTAAATTCGTACGGCAGACATTCCGTCGATATTTATCAGTCAAATAGGCCAGCCTAACCAATGATCATTTCAGGCGTCCAAGTCGTGCCGTAAGCAAATCAAAAAAACCCTGGGCGTCACCGTTTTCGATCCAGAATGCATTTTTGTTTTGGTCAAGCGTGCCATACCAATCGGCGACAGTCTGACCAAAACCTATTCCCTCTCGGCTATCGATGTCAACGTGGATCTGCTTGCCGCTGAACAGCTCTGGCTTCAGCAACCACGCTATAACGCTGGCGTCATGTACCGGACCGCCAGACAAACCGTAATGCAGCATGTCGGCGGGAACATAGGCGTTAAGTATGTCGCTGACCAGCGTACCCGCCTGATTGTGTAATCCGGCAATCTGATTGAGCCGCTGCGGACTGGTCAGAATCTTGTGGGTGACATCGAGCGGTATATAAGTCAGCTTGACACCGCTTGCCAACACCACCTGCGCGGCCTGGGGATCAGCGAAGATATTAAATTCTGCGACTGGTGTAATGTTGCCGCCGTTGAAATGCGCGCCACCCATCACCACGACTTCCTTAATGCCGTTGGTAATCTCCGGTGCCTGCATCAGTGCCAGCGCGAGATTGGTTTCCGGCCCGAGCATGGCGATGGTGATGCTATGTGGTTTGGCCTTGCTCAAGGTATTGATCAGATACTGGACCGCGTTACCGGAAGCCAACCCTTGTTTCGGCTCATGCACGGTCACCCCCGGCAACCCTTCTTTACCGTGGATGTTCTCCGCATAGATTGGCGTCCGCATCAGTGGTTTTGGCGCTCCCGCATACACGGGCACGTCTTCACGCCCAGCCCATTCGCGCGCTAGCCGGGCATTACGTGAGGTTTTATCGAGACGGACATTGCCTGCTACGGTGGTGATGGCCAACACATTGAGCTCTTGGGGCGATGCCAGCGCCAGAAGTAACGCCACTACATCGTCGGCGCCCGGATCGGTATCGATGATGAGATCGCGCTTTTCGGCCGCGTGAGCGGATGTTATGCTCAATAGCGACAACAGTAATAAGCCTCGCAGAAGCTGCCTACAATAAAGATTGAAACGTTGCATAAGTAAATTCCTTGTCCTATGTGGAGGATATGTGTGGAGATGGCAGCGATAAGCCAGACAACAGTGGATATTACCGCAAGGTTGATAACGTCCTTTTAATTCGGCGAGGGACGGATAGCGGGATTTGCATATGCAACTTGTTTTGGACGGGACATAAAATGGGACCGGACAAATAAAAAAGTCTCGCCGAATGTCATCGTGGGAGACTTTTCTTGACCAGGTAGCGGAAATCACCTAATCAGCGGACCATGGAAAAAATGAGGAATCAGCCTCTGGTATGCTTAGTTGCTTTGCGTCGTGAAGCGACGAAGCCTAAGATTCCAAGACCCAACAAAGCCAGCGAAGTCGGTTCAGGAACGGCGGAGACACGGACATTATCAAAACCCTCGGTTGAAATGAACCCACCATCGGTGAATGTCTGGATTGATGCAGTGGTAAATGATTCGCCAGCGCTAGCAATAACACCAAAAAAGCCACTCGATTTGTAATTGAAAACTACCGTAGTCAAGGCATTGACTTTCAATGAATAGCTATCAGTAACATCCGTATCGAACCAATCGAAACCAAGCGCCTGAACCGCACGACCAAAACTAAAGGTGGTAGTAGGACCGACGTTACCTTGAGTTCCCTCCCCCCAACCATAGAAATTTTGGCCGGAAAAATTTGCCGGAATCGCCGTATTGTCACTGCCACTAATAGATCCGGTCGAAATGCCGCTCTTGTTACCGTTCGCTACGCTGGACAGCGAAAAACCGTTAAAGGTACCGGCAAAATTATTGCCAGATACGTTGGGGGTAGCAGTGCTAAAGGTTTCTAGAGAGGTTGCACCCGCAGCAGCCTCAAATAACGCCAGGTTAGTGTAAGTTGTGAGGGTTGCCTGTGCCGATACCGAAAATAATGTTGTGACGGTAACGGCAGCAACGAAAGCGATTTTTTTAATATTTTTCATAACTTCCCCGTTAAATAATTACCCTAAAGTCGCTGCCGTTGATTACATAGCTTTAGTTGCGCACCTTAGACATGAAATAGATTTTCCAATGACTAAATAGCAATAGTTATGCCACATATACTATTTGTTTTAAATCATGGACTTATGATTTTTTCAAACCTATCTCACGGCAAGAGTGTAAAAAATACTGACAATTTGATCTGCGTCGACCAGGAAAATACAATACGTGAGGCACCGGCTGCTCTCCCTATCGCCATTTTTTTAATTTGTAATTGGCTAAGGGGTCACCCAAACGCTTTGGATCATCCGCGAACGCATCGCGTCTAATCACTTTTTTATCAACTGAAAATCAAGACTTCACAGATTTTACCGTCTTGCTTTATGCTCTTTTCGTCCCTGATAAAAAGGAAACCAGGTTTGAAAGCCTGAAAACACAAAATCGCACAAAACGATCTAGTGCCTTTTTTTATGTGCAATCATCTCTCTTTGCCTCAAAGGGCGGCTGTGGCGGGCAAGTCTTCGTGCTTGCTGGTTTGCTTTTGTGCGCCAGTCTTCCAACTCTACCATTTGCCGCCCACCCGCTTGGAAGCGGGGCGCGGGTTTAACCACACACAAAAGAAAACATCATGCCTTATACCCTTTCGCTTTCAGCCTGCCCTTAACTAATCCACCGGCGTCTTGCTAGCCAAGTCAAAACACTCCAAAAATGACAGCCAGGTAAGCGAAACTGCCACTCGGCATTTGTAATATGATCAGAACACCTATTAAACTCGGGATTTTTACCGTCATTGCCCATGCCTTATGATTATCGCGATATCGGCGGTTTGCAAGGCTCTCTCAACACTCACTATGCGGAGTAAGCAATGAATTCAACATTGAAAGAACTTTTGGACGAGTTGGAAGAGTTCGGTCACGCGAATGACGATTTGATGAGGGATCGACCAGGCCGCATGTTGAACATTACGCGTGACACGGGCGATTTTTTGTCTGTACTGATAAAAATCATGAGCGCTAAACGCATTCTTGAAATCGGCACTTCTAACGGCTACTCAACCCTTTGGTTAGCTGATGCTTCACGGACTTTTGATGGCAAAGTGACGACTGTTGAGATGTCGGCATTTAAAATTGCAATGGCGGCAAAGAACTTCGTCCGAGCGGGCTTGGCCGACCATATCACCCAAATTGAGGGAGATGCTGGCGCCGTGTTGAGCGGTGCGGCAGATGCGGCCTTCGATATGATTTTTCTGGATTCAGACCGCTCTGAATATGGTGGATGGTGGCCGGATTTGAAGCGTGTGCTGCGTCGTGGTGGATTGCTGGTGGTGGATAACGCCACGTCTCACGCTAAAGAGATGGCGCTATTTATCAACATAATTCAAGCAGATGGCGATTTTGTGACGAGCCTGGTTCCCGTAGGGAAAGGCGAATTTCTTGCAACAAAGGAAAAATGAAGTCGCAATATTCCTACAATTATGCCGTCGCTTTCCCGCGCGCCTTTCCACCAATCGCCAGCAAACGTTGCGCCAGGCAAAATATAAACAGCAATGCGCCGATGACGATCTTGGTCCACCACGAGCTCAGTGTGCCGTCGAATGTAATCAGTGTTTGAATGACGCCGAGGATCAATACGCCCGATAGCGTGCCCGCAACATAGCCGTAACCACCGCTCAATAACGTGCCGCCGATGACAACTGCTGCAATGGCGTCGAGCTCTGCGCCTTGGGCGTGTAAGCCGTAGCCGGACAGCATGTAAAGTGAAAACAGAATCCCGGCCAGTGACGCGCAAAATCCGCTGAAGGAATAGATCAGTATTTTGGTACGGCCAACCGGCAAACCCATCAGCAATGCCGATTCTTCATCACCGCCAATGGCGTAGACGGCGCGACCAAAACGGGTGTAGTGCGCGAGATAGATCGCCACCCCCAGCATGACGAGGGCAATCATGACGCTGGGAGAAATGAACGCACCGAAAAACGTCAATCTGGCCTGCGATAGCGACACGTAGAGCGGGTTATCGATGGTGATGGAATTGATGCTGATGAGGTAGCATAAACCGCGCGCAAAAAACATTCCCGCGAGCGTGACGATGAAGGCCTGCAATTTAAAGAAATGAATCAATGCGCCCATGAATGCGCCAAATAGCGATCCGATCAGGAGTACGCAAATCATGACAAATAACGGCGGCCAATGCAGGCTTTCGAGCAAATAGGCCGAGATCATTGTGGTCAGCGCTAATACTGAACCGACCGACAGATCAATCCCGCCGGACAGAATCACAAAGGTCATGCCAATACCGATGACCAGCAAATAGGCGTTATCAATCAGGAGATTGAAAAATACTTGCACTGAAAAAAATCCAGTATAAGAGAAGGAGCCAAGACCGAACATGATGGCAAATAACGCCACCGTAATCACGGAGGTGAAATAAGGTGAATTAAATAATGAGCGGGTCTGCGATGCAGCAGACTTGGGCAATGTCAGTGATTTGGGAAGGTTTTGTATGGCGTTCTTCATTATTTGGTCGCCGCAAAAAAATGTTTGAAACTGCGTATTCCGGCAGCAGAAAAATGCCAGCGAAATTGCGACGATTGTGACAAACAAACGATGAATACGACGATGGACTTGACCACCATGTTTACCTCAGGTGGAACGCCAATTGAATAGATGGTGTAGGTCAGTGTCTGAATAATTAATGCGCCGATGATGCTGCCAACCAAACTGAATTTACCACCGGCCAAGGATGTACCACCCAAGGTCACGGCCAGGATTGCGTCGAGTTCCATCAACAGACCGGCGTTGTTGGCGTCGGCACTTTTGATATTGGCGCTAATCATGAGACCCGCCATCCCTGCGCAGGCGCTGCAAAACATATACACGAAAAAAATCAGTGCCGAGGTTTTAATACCAGCGAGTCGGGATGCAACCGGATTAATACCGACAGCCTGAATAAAGAGACCAAGCGCCGTTTTACGCATCAGCAACAATAGTAAGCCACCGACCGCCAGCACAATAAATAACGAGAACGGCAGACCGAATAAATAGCCACTGCCGAGAAAGAAAAACGGTTTGTAATACACCGTGATGATTTGTCCGTCAGTGAGCAATTGCGCTAAACCGCGCCCCGCCACCATCAGGATTAAGGTGGCAATGATGGGCTGCAAACCCAAGGTGGAAACCAACAATCCGTTCCAGACGCCGCATAGCAACGCCGCGCCCATGGCGATCAAGAGCGCAAACACCATCGGCATTTTGCTGACGTATTCTGGTGCGCCGTTGATCATCACCATATCGCCGCCGATCAGTCCCGCAGCGACCGCGCCAGAGATCGCCACGACTGCACCGACCGAGATATCGATGCCACGTGTGGCGATGACTAATGTCATGCCAAGCGCTACCAGCATTAACGGCGCTGCACGATTGATGATGTCGATCACGCTGCCATAGAGATGTCCATCTTTGATTTCTAATCGAAAAAATCCGGGGATCATGATCAGGTCGATTAGCAGTAAAAGGGCTAACGCTGCCGTGGGCCAGAATAAGGGATGTTGCATCCAGCTGGATTGGCTTGCAGTTGGTAAGGCTAATGCAGTCGAGGCAGTCGAGGCATTAGCTGCGATTGCAGATTGTTCTGTTGGCATAGCCGCTGATGGTTTCAGTTGTTTATCGACACTCATGCTGCATCTCCGGCAATGACTTGCAGGACTGATGCGTCGTCCAGCTCACCGCGCAAATACTGGCCGCACGCTTTGCGGTCCCGTAACACCAGAATGCGGTCGCTGCAACGCAATACTTCGTCAATTTCAGATGAGATGAACAGAATTGCCATTCCTTTGCGACAGAGTGAAACGACATAATCCATGATTTCCTGCTTGGCACGCACATCAACGCCACGTGTCGGTTCGTCCAGAATGAGCATTTCGGGATCGGTCGCCAGCCAGCGCGCCAACAATGCTTTTTGCTGATTGCCACCGGATAGCTTGCCAATGGGGGTTTCTGCGCTGGGCGTTTTAATACCAAGCCATTTAATATAATTATTGGCGATTTCCTGCTGGCGCTTGCGACCGATGACATGCATCAGTCCTGCCCGCGCTTGCAAGGCTAGAATAATATTCTCTCGCACGCTGAGTTCAAGAATCGCGCCTTCTTCTTTGCGATTCTCTGACGAGAATCCAATACCGGCAGCAATCGCGTCACGTGGCGAATTAAATTTGTGAATCTTACCTTTGATGGCGATGGTTCCCGAGTCTGCTTTATCTGCGCCGAACAATAGACGTGCCGCTTCGGTCCGCCCGGAACCCAATAAGCCACATAAGCCAAGTACTTCCCCACTGCGACATGTAAGATCCAGTGGTGTCAACGCGCCTTTACGCCCAATTCCTGCTGCCTCCATGTAGGTGGCGCTGCTGGCTGAGTTTTGGTCCACCTCGGTTAATGGCAATGACTGCAAATTTTCTTCACGCGCGTTGCTGAGCGCAAGCGCTTCTTCAGCGCTGACGCCAACCATTTTGTTGACCAGGTCGTAGCGGGATAAGGCGTTGACGAGGTATTCGCCTTCACGGATGCCATTACGTAATACGGTGATACGATCAGAAATATCGAATGTCTGTTCTAGGAAATGTGTCACAAACAAAATGGCCAGCCCTTGTTCACGCAGGCGTCGCAATACAGTGAACAGCATTTGGACTTCATTGTCATCAAGACTTGAAGTTGGCTCGTCCAGAATTAATACTTTGGCTGAAATGCTGAGTGCGCGTGAAATGGCGACCATTTGCTGCACCGCCAGCGAATAGCGTGATAACGGCGCGGTCACATCGATGTCAACCTGTAATTCGGCCAATAATGTTTGGGCATTTTGTTTCATCATCGGCCAATCGATGAAACCATTTTTCATCGGATAACGGCCAATAAAGATATTTTCAGCAACCGATAGATTGAGACATAAATTGACCTCTTGATAAACCGTGCTGATTCCAAGATTTTGGGCTTCCAGAGTTGAACGCGGTTGCACCGGTCGACCGTTTAACAGGATACGTCCGCTATCGGGTTTATAAACACCGGTCAATATTTTGATGAGTGTTGATTTTCCAGCCCCATTTTGGCCCATCAACGTGTGCACTTCTCCCGGAAATAACAGGAGATCGACATCAGTTAATGCCTTGACGCCGGGGAATGCTTTATAGATGCCACTGAGTTCTAACACCGGCTTCGAGCGATGTTCAGGACTAGAAAATGGGGTCGATAATGGCGTAGTAATGGATGTCATCATGGGCAAAAGACTTCCCGAAGAATCCCATTACCGGCACAAAAAAGTTAAGATGCGCGCAGCAATGGGATGAGATGCATTAGCCATACAACAGAACAGTGAATGACTGAGCGTCAGAACCGTCGCCCTTTGCACACTTGCGTCTACTCCGATTCTGTTTTGCAAATCGGGAGCAAACGCTAAGGTCGTGCACTAAGTTTGCTCCGGTCCTGGACTAGGCGTCAATCATTGTCGCTCGTGGTTGCTCGTGATGTAGCGCCAACCGTTTAGTGTCAATACTTACGGTTTGGAAACTCTTTAGCAGCGATTTCGGCTGGGAACACGCCCTCCACCGTGGTGATCCGTTTTGGCACTGATTTACCAGCAACGATGTCTTTGGCAACTTGCATCAATTGTGGTCCCAGCAATGGACTGCATTCGACGGTGACGTTCAACTTACCCGCCATCATGGCTTCG
Source organism: Glaciimonas sp. Gout2 (assembly GCF_035018905.1). Taxonomy (NCBI): domain Bacteria; kingdom Pseudomonadati; phylum Pseudomonadota; class Betaproteobacteria; order Burkholderiales; family Oxalobacteraceae; genus Glaciimonas; species Glaciimonas sp. Gout2. The sequence goes on from NZ_JASJXA010000040.1 coordinate 13,967, forward strand.
AATGCGCCTTTCACACCATCCACCGAAATGATGAGGATGTCTTTACCTGGTTTAAGACCGGCTTCTTCGATTGCCTGAATTGCTCCAATCGCCATATCGTCGTTATGCGCGTACAAGACATTGATTTTCTTGCCTTCAGCTTTAAGGAAAGCTTCCATCACTTCCTTGCCTTTGGCACGCGTGAAATCACCTGTTTGCGAGCGGATAATTTTGAGACGTGGATTCGTGGCGATCTCTTGCTCGAAACCGGCTTTGCGGTCAATCGCCGGTGCAGACCCTACCGTGCCTTGCAATTCAACGATATTGATATCACCGGCTGGCATGGTCTTGGCGCGCTCTAGCAACCAGCGACCAGCACGGTGTCCTTCTTCAACAAAGTCAGAACCAATAAAGGTGACATAAAGCGATTTATCTGTGACGTTGACCGCGCGATCCGTGAGGATAACTGGAATTTTTGCGCTTTTGGCTTCTTTTAGGACAGTGTCCCATCCTGATTCCACTACTGGAGAAAATGCAATTACATCCACTTTTTGGGCGATGTAGGAGCGGATTGCTTTGATCTGGTTTTCTTGCTTTTGCTGTGCATCCGAGAATTTAAGCGTGACACCGGCTTTGCCCGCGGCGTCTTTGATCGACGCCGTATTGGCGGTGCGCCATTCACTTTCAGCGCCTACCTGCGCAAAACCCATTACTAGTGATTTGTCTGCGAATGCACTCGATGCAATCCCAAAATCTAGTCCTAAAAATAATGCGGACGCTAATATTTTTTTGCTGGTTAATTTCATTTGTCTTCTCCTTGGAGCTGGTTTAACACGCTGTTTGCGGATCATGCGACGCATAACGCGCCGATGTTTGTTTTACTGTTCTTTGATTCCGCAATGCTTCGCCTTGCAACAATTCGCTGTTCTGATTGTTCCAAACCACTTCATATCCTAGAAGAAAGATTGATATTTATCCAATGAATTTTTTGCTGTAAGCGATAACCATTTAGGTATTGAATCAAATTCAACATCGAATAGTTATTTTTTTAATATTTATTTAAGAGATTTGAGTATTGCTTATTCGAATTATTTCATCATTGAAAGCTTTATAGTCGATTAAGATCATTGCATAAACCTATCAGAATACTATTCCAATATTAAATATATGATAAACCCGAAACCATCAGGAACGACCTCTTCTGCCATCCGCGTAGTTGAACTCCAATCGGCGACACAACGGTTGCAAGTTCTACCGACCTTGGGTGGAAGTATTGCTGCATGGGATTGGAAGTTGAAAGAACAATGGAGTCCTCTTTTGCGGTCATGGGATGGAACCTCAAAGGATCGCTATGCCATGGCCTGTTTTCCGCTGGTTCCATGGTCGAATCGGATTACTGATGGCGGGTTCACCCATCAAGGACGGCACTATCCAGTTCTTGAAAACCGCGCGGGCGAGCCATATCCGATTCACGGGGATGCGTGGCTGCAAAAATGGCGGGTTGCCAACCGAACCCCAAACAGTATTCAATTGACGCTAAAATCGGATTGCTTTGATGGCAATCCACACAGTTATCGTTGCAGCCAGACTTTGACGTTAACGGACGATGGGCTATCGATAGCGTTATTAGTAACCCATTTGGGAGCCGAATCCTTACCTTACGGCCTCGGATTACATCCCTACTTTCCACGAAATGAGGCGACGCGATTTAGTTCGCGGGCCGATGGCGTGTGGCTTTCGGATAGCGATCAGATCCCGACTGCTCACACGAAGGCCTTTCCACAGACCTGGAATTATAATCATCCAGCCGCATTGGAAGGACCATTGATTGATAATTGCTTTACGGGATGGGATGGAAAGGCGCTGATTAGCTACCCTGACCGAGGGCTGGAACTGTCAGTGACAATGGATAACTGTAGTAGCTATAGTTTGATGTATCGGCCACCGAAGCATGACTATTTTTGCTTCGAACCGATTACGCATCCAATTAATGCATTCCACGTAACCGGAAAACCAGGTTTGGTCACGCTAGCACGTGGACAAACTCTCTCGATGAAGACCCATTTTCAGGTCAGCGTAATGTAAGCGTACTGTAGATCCTGAGCTGAAATCCGGCTGGTCCGGAAATCAGCCTTGCCTGACCGCCAATCGGCAGCGTGACTTTATCGCGCACATGACCGAATGGCAAGCCGGTCAAAATTGGAACAGATATGTTCGAACGCAAATAGGCCAACATGGCATCAAAATCGTAGCCGTTGTCGTGGGCCGCCAAGCGATAATGTGAAAAATCGCCCAGCACTATCGCCTGTTGGCGCTCTGCAATTCCGGCGTATTGAAGTTGTAAGATCATCCGTTCGATGCGATACGGATGCTCACCGATATCTTCAAGAAATAAAATGCCACCATCAACTTGCGGCAAATAGGCCGTTCCGATAAGGTGATTGATCATCGCCAGATTGCCACCCCACAAAGTGCCGGTGACATCAAGGTCTGGATTTCCGTTGGTCTCCACATCGAGCGTTTGCTCTGCTTGACGCAGGCTTTGCCAGAAATGAGACATGGTGAATTGACTCAGTTCCACGTCACCAAAGTCACTACATAACATCGGTCCGGCAAAGCTTTGCAATCCGGTTTGCGCCAACAGGGCCAGACTGAAAGCAGTGAAATCGCTATGGCCGACGAAGAGCTTTTTACTTGCTGCGATCCGCTCAAAATCTAACAACGGTAACAAGCGCGACATGCCGTAACTGCCGCGTACTGCCATGACAATTTGCACTTGTGGATTATCAATCGCTGCGTATATTTGTGCCAACCGCCCTGCTTCGGTGCCGCCAAATCGCTGATATTTCTGCGTCCCGTCGTAGTAGTTATAAACGACGCAACCTTGTTGTTGCAGAGCCAGAATGCCACGCCCAAGCACCTGCTGATCCAGCGCATAACCGCTTGGCGCGATCAACGCAACGCCAACTTTTTTGGCAAATAGCGCAAGCTCTGGTGTTTGCAAATCGGCTGGCAAATCGGCTGGCAAATCGGCTGGCAAATCGGAATTTTCTAGATCCACTGATGCGTCCTGGAAACGTTTTACAATAATTCAGGTTGATTTTTTTGCGCCAGACGACGCTCGGAAAAAAACTGTTTAAGCAGTGTGCCACATTCGTCGGATAGGACACCACCGGTTAACGCGGTGTGATGGTTCAGCCTTTCTTGCTCAAAGACGTTGAGCACAGAACCGCCAGCGCCAGTCTTTGGATCGCTAGCGCCATAAATCACGCGTGAGAGGCGCGCGTGCATCATTGCGCCTGCGCACATCAGGCAGGGTTCCAGTGTGACATAGAGTTCACAACCGGGTAGACGATAATTGCCAAGTAACGTCGCGGCAGCCCGCAGCGCCATTATTTCGGCATGCGCAGTTGGGTCATGATTGCCTATCGGATGGTTAAATCCGGAGGCGATAATAACGCCATCTTTCACCACGACTGCGCCGACCGGCACTTCACCCAATGCCCAAGCGTTGTGTGCTTGCGCTATTGCTTGCCGCATGAAAATGTCATCGGTTGAAGCGGCGTCTATTGGATGAGAAAGATTATCCATACGGTGAAATTTATCAGAACAACTAATAATGCATGGAAACGAAGAGAATTGCGCAACCGTTGCGCTGACCATTCAATCATATAAATGAACTTTGCGCGCTTGAGTTGAAGGTCCGGTAACTGACCTCAAGGCGTATTAATCAACGATCTTCAGAAATCTCCGCCCAGCAATTTGGGGTTTCGTGCAATACCAATTTTTGTAAATGCAAACCTGTACCGTAGTGATCCTTGTAAGCGGCCTTGAGGATGTCATAGGCAGCGCGGGCAAGATTTTCGACAGTCGGAATACGATCAATGATTACGGTCTTGTGATCTGGCAAAGTCGCCAAAAAAGCGCGCACGACGGTGTCTTTTTCATAGACCAGAAATGCATGGTCCCAGACATCAACCAGATGCTGTTTAGCCAGCGTCTTGATATCCGAAAAGTCCATAATCATGCCATTGTCGGAGCTTCCCTCGACTTCAATAATGGCACCGACCAACGTAATTTCAAGCGTATAACGATGGCCATGCAAGTTGCGGCATTGGCTTTTGTGATCGGGGATGCGATGACCGGCATCGAACTCTAATTTGCGAGTAATGGTTAACATAATTCATTTTCAATTAATACTGATCAACTATTTGATCTAAAACGAGTCCAAATCATCAAACCCGAAGCGCTTTAAGGACAGTATTGAATCACAGCTTAGCAATGGAACTTTGCAAGGCAGACTTCAGAAGCAGTACAAAGGCTTAAAGACGCCAATGGTATAAGTTTAGGGAATCTGTAAAAGTTTGTGCGTTTGCAAGCTCAATTTCCACTTCGGATTGCGCTTGCAGGTTTCAATTGCGCGTTGCAGATTATCCGCCAACAACGGACCATCCATCGCCTGCAAATAGAAATGATCGAAATCAAGCGTTTCATATGTCGCCAGCGCTTGTCCGAGTTGGGGAATGACGACTTTGAGCTCATTTCCTTTGTGGACTTTAAGCACCGATCCCATTTTTGGGCTGACGCAGATCCAGTCTACACCGGCTGGCACGTCGATTGTTCCGTTGGTTTCTATGGCGATTTCAAAACCGGCCGCGTGCATGCTGTCGATCAATGCAGCGTCCAGTTGTAAAAGAGGCTCGCCGCCGGTGAAGACGACAAATTTGCTGGCGGTATACGATTCCGGCCACAACGCGTTGATCGTACTGGCCAGTGCGTCAGCAGTCTTGAATTTGCCGCCGCCTTCCCCGTCCGTCCCGACAAAATCGGTGTCACAAAACTGGCAAATGGCTTTGCTGCGATCTTCCTCGCGTCCGGTCCACAAATTGCAACCGCTAAAGCGACAAAATACCGCGGGGCGTCCGGCGTGCGTGCCCTCGCCTTGCAGTGTATAAAAAATTTCTTTGATGCTGTATGTCACGGTGCTTCTCACAAATAACTGAAAATGAAATCAACCTAGCATTTTAACGTACAAAATGGTATTTCCTGCTGTGACCGACTTTAGTCAGAATGACGATATAAAACTGACACTCATTTATCGAATACGATTTCTATTATATCGAATCAATTAAGTGATCAATAAGGCAATCATTTCAACCAAATAAAGTCCTGATCGCAAAATGCGGAAAATCGCCTTAGAATGCAAGCCAGCCCGGCAAAACTTGAGGAGCCCCACTGAAAGCACGATAGGGAAAACCACGATTGAGCTCAGCAGTTAGAATGGGTTGATTAAGTGTGCAAAGCAAAATCCACAGCCCAGCCTATAATATTCCATGGCTACCCCATGCACCGCCACCGCTACCGTTAATATGTGGGAGTATTTTCATCCTGCTGTCTCGGCTTGGTTCCGCAGCACTTTTAAGAGTGCCACGGAGGCGCAGCAGCTCGCGTGGCCGTTAATTCGCAGCGGTCGTCCTACCTTGGTCGCGGCACCGACCGGATCCGGCAAAACCCTGACGGCTTTTTTGGCGGCGATAGACGCGCTGGTAAAAGAGAGTGTATTGCGCAATGGCATCCTGCCGGATGTGACTTCAGTGATTTATGTTTCTCCACTGAAAGCGTTGTCTAATGATATCCGTATTAATCTCGATGCACCGCTAGAAGGCATTGCGCGCGAACTGGCGCAGATGGGCTTGCCCGACCACGGCATACGAGCCGCTGTGCGCACTGGCGACACGACCACTGCCGAACGACTGGCAATGCGCAAACGCGCACCGCATATTCTCGTCACCACGCCGGAATCCTTATACGTCCTGTTATGTTCCGATAGTGGTCGGGCGATGTTGGCTGGCACACGGACGGTCATTGTTGATGAGATTCATGCAGTTGCTGGCAGCAAGCGCGGCAGTCATCTGGCGCTAAGTCTGGCGCGGCTTGATGCGCTTTGCGAACAGCGTCCCACCCGGATTGGCTTGTCCGCGACGCAAAAACCACTGGATGCAGTTGCGCGATTTCTGGTGGGACGTTACGACGATGGCACTGAAACAATGGTCAACGACTGCGCTATCGTCGATGTCGGCCACATCCGTCGACGCGATCTGGCGATTGAATTGCCACCCGTTCCGCTCGAAGCCGTCATGGCCAATGACGTATGGGAACGGGTTTATGACCGAATGGCAGAACTGGTCTCCATGCATCGCACGACGCTGGTATTCGTCAACACGCGGCGCATGGCTGAGCGTGCCGCCCGCCATTTGGCTGAACGTCTGGGAACCAGCGCGGTCGCCGCGCATCACGGAAGCCTTGCCAAGGAATATCGTTTAGATGCTGAACAACGGCTTAAACGCGGCGACCTGCGCGTGTTGATCGCCACCGCGTCGCTGGAGCTGGGTATCGATATCGGTGATGTTGATCTGGTTTGTCAGGTTGGTTCACCTCGCAGCATCGCGGCCGTTTTACAACGTGTCGGGCGTTCAGGGCATCAGGTTGGCGGCATGCCCAAAGGCCGCCTGTTTCCGACATCACGGGATGACTTGATTGAATGCGCGGCGCTGTTGGATTGCATACGGCGCGACGAACTCGATTTGCTCCACATTCCAAACGCCCCGCTAGATGTTCTGGCCCAGCAAATTGTTGCCGAGGTGGCTTGTCAGGAGTGGACCGAAGATGAATTGTTCGCGCTGGTTCGGCGTGCTGAACCTTATGCAGCACTGGCGCGCGGGCAATACGACGCGATCCTTCGCATGCTGACTGAAGGCTATACGGGGCGAAATGGTGTCCGTGGTGCCTATCTGCACCGCGACACCGTCGCTGGCACATTGCGGGGGCGAAGAGGCGCGAAGCTGACGGCTGTCACATCCGGCGGTACGATACCCGATAATGCAGATTACACTGTATTGCTGGAACCGCAGGGACATCCGATTGGGACGGTGCACGAAGATTTTGCGGTCGAAAGCATCGCGGGCGATATTTTCCAATTAGGCAATACGTCTTACCGGATTCTGAAGGTTGAAACCGGACGGGTTAGGGTTGAGGATGCGCATGGCATGCCGCCGAGCATCCCTTTCTGGCTCGGCGAAGCACCCGGACGAAGCGATGAACTGTCGGTCGGGGTCGCACGTTTGCGCGCCAGAGTTGATCAGCTTCTATCGAGCACAACTGGCATTCTGCGGCTACATAACGTCAAGGATGCCGATTCCGACAGTACGGTCACATTTAGCGGTGAGACGCCCACTCTGTCGGCGGCTATTGACTGGCTGGTTGAACAAGTCGGCCTTGACGATAGTTCGGCGCGCCAGATCGTCGATTATCTCGCGCCTGCCCGCGCTGCATTAGGCGCACTTCCAACGCAAGATACGCTGGTGATGGAGCGTTTCTTCGATGAATCTGGCGGTATGCAACTAGTGCTGCATTCACCGTTTGGCAGTCGCATTAACCGCGCTTGGGGGTTGGCGCTACGCAAGCGTTTCTGCCGCACCTTCAACTTCGAATTACAGGCCGCAGCCACCGAAGATGCCATCGTTTTATCACTTTCAACCAGCCAGAGCTTTGCCCTGGATGAAGTCTGGCGCTATTTAAAGTCCGGCAATGCCGAACACGTATTGATTCAGGCGCTGCTGGATGCACCGCTATTCAATGTGCGTTGGCGCTGGAACGCGACGGTTGCACTGGCGCTGCCACGCTATAGCGGCGGCCGTAAAGTCGCGCCACAATTGCAGCGGATGAAAAGCGACGATCTGTTAGCCGCCGTATTCCCTGATCAGGCAGCATGCCTTGAGAATGTGGTTGGCGAACGTGAACTACCCAATCATCCATTGGTGATGCAAACCATCGACGATTGTCTGCATGACGCGATGGACACCGTCGGCTGGATTGCACTGCTACGCCGTATTGAGCAAGGTGATGTGACGCTCATTGCCCGCGACTTGCCAACGCCATCGCCGCTGGCCATGGAGATACTGAATGCAAGGCCTTACGCTTTTCTTGATGATGCACCATTAGAAGAGCGCCGCACTCAAGCCGTACAAAGTCGTCGATGGACCGATCCTACTTCGGTTGACGATATGAGCGCACTGGATGTTGACGCCATCGCAAGCGTCGTCGAAGAAGCATGGCCACGCGTACGAGATGGTGACGAAATGCACGAAGCACTGATGAGCCTCTCGTTCGTTACCAACACCGAGGCAAGGCGGTATGAAGGCTGGAGGGACTGGCTGCAATCGTTGGCGCTGAGCGGACGTGCAACACTTATGTCAATTTACCCGGACGCTACCGACGGTATTTGGATTCCACTGGAACGCATCGCTTGTTTTCAGGCGGCTTACCCGCAAGCAGTTTCCACCCCGCCCTTATTCAACCGGCAAAAAGCGCACAGTGATGGGGAGCGCAACTGGAACCGCGATGAGGCAATTGTTGAGATTCTGAGAGCGCGGCTTTCTGGTTTCGGGCCGCAATTGCTAGCGGAGCTAACGCAGACCGTCGGCTTACCAGCGATGACCCTTACCTCCGGGCTGGTTCGGCTTGAGTCAGAAGGTTATGTCATGCGCGGGCGCTTTACACCCGGCATCGCCGAGGAAGAATGGTGTGAACGGCACCTGTTGGCGCGTATCCATCGGTACACAATCAAGCGTTTGCGACGGGAAATTGAACCGGTCGAACGCCAGGATTTCATGCGATTTCTGTTCGATTGGCAGCATTTAACACCAGATACACAATTAAAAGGACCAAATGCGTTGTCATCCGTTATCGCCCAATTGGAAGGATTTGAAGGGGCTGCGGCAGGCTGGGAAAGCGCGATCCTTCCAGCACGATTGAGCGACTATTCCCCGCAGTTGCTAGATGATTTATGTCGTAGTGGCAAGGTGGTGTGGACCCGTATTGCAGCGCCGTTACGCGCTGGGGCCGGTCCGCTGCGTAGTACCCCAATCGCACTTCTGCAACGTCGCCATTTGCGTATCTGGAATGCGCTTCAACCTACCAATGAGCAACCCGAAATATCACCGCGCTCAGAACGTGTCCACATGGCGTTGCTACGCCATGGCGCAATGTTCTTCGATGAACTACTCACTGATACACGTTTGCTGCCAACAGAGTTGGAAAATGCACTTGGTGAATTAGTTTCCGCTGGCCTGATCAATGCTGACAGTTTTGCAGGATTACGGGCATTGTTAGTGCCAACAGCGAAACGCGCCGAACATTCCCGCCGCCGTCATCGGGGCTGGCCCATGACAACTATGGACGAGGCTGGGCGTTGGGCTTTGGTGCGCCCTATTGCCTCAAATATCGACCCAGACCGCGATCCAGACCGAGACCCAAACCTTAATATGACACCAACAACCATTTCGGGCAGAAAACCACGAATCGATCCATTGGTGCTGGAACACATTGCTATGGTGTTATTGCGGCGCTATGGGGTTGTTTTCTGGCGGTTACTTGAACGCGAAGCCAATTGGTTGCCGCCATGGCGTGATTTGCTCCCCATCTTCCATCGTCTTGAAGCGCGGGGAGAACTACGGGGCGGCCGTTTTGTCGGCGGTTTATCGGGCGAACAATTCGCCTTACCGGAGGCCATTCCACTGCTCCGTGATGTGCGTCGGCGGCCTGGTTCCGGTGATCTGATTTGCATCTCTGGCGTCGACCCTCTTAACCTCTGCGGAGCCATGCTGCCCGGCGAAAAAGTCCCTGCATTGAGCGCTAACCGCGTGCTATTCCGGGACGGACTGCCTGTTGCAACGGTGATTGCGGGAAAAATAAGCTATCTCATTGCGCTTGAGTCAGGCGACCAGGAGCCTATCCGTAAAGCGTTAACAGGTCTTCATTAACCTTCGTCATTGCGCGTCATCTAAAGGCAAGTTCCTAGACGCTTCCCAAGAGAAATAACACCGCGTTGGCGTTGGCCTAAAAAAAGCCCGCATGACCTTTCGGCTGCGGGCTGAATCCAAACCTTAGGAGGTGTTGGAGGAGACAGATTCAATATACCGTTTCACAAACAATCGACGATGCCTCTTTACAAACTATTACATTCATACAGAGTTGGCGCTCATCCACGTCGATGACATTGGAATATTTTATATTTCCCTAAAGAAATTAATATGGTGCAATAATTGCAGACTTATCCGCACCAGCATAGCAATTACGAGATGTGATTATTTGCCTGATCAGCATTTTCACATGGCAACTTGCGGTTAGGCCCGCGTGGTATTTCGCTGCGATATTGCGCGTCCCACTTTCACTCTGGACGAAACGATCACTGAGATCAGGCAGCCGCCAGCGACGCGACATGCCCAATTTTTAGTCGAATACGCAAGGCAACGGCGTTACCCGATGACAACCTTGCACCGCTGTTAAATTGCCCAGCCACCGCCATAAAATACTGCCAGAACGATCGCGATGGCGACTGTGCCGAATGTTAGCTTGCGGTACTCGCCTGAAACAATGCGGCCGATTACCAAGGTACAGAAGCCGAGCATAATGCCCGTTACGATATTGCATGTCAGGACAATGAATACGGCACAAACTAGTCCAGCCATCGCATCGACCGTATCCTCCATATGCATCTTGCTGACACTGCCAAGCATCAATAATCCGACGTACATCAATGCGGGCGCAGTGGCGTAGGAAGGCACCAGGCCAGCCAATGGCGAGAAGAAGATAACCCCGAGAAACAGCAAGCCCACCACCACTGCAGTAAGACCGGTTCTAGCGCCAGCGGCTGTGCCGACGGTGGATTCAATATACGCAGCAGCAGGTGCACCACCGACAAAGCCAGCAAATATTGAACTGAGTGAGTCTGCTGTCAGTGCACGACCACCGTTGAGAATGTAGCCGTTTTCACTGACTTGTCCAGCCTGTCCGGCCACCGCACGAATGGTACCCGTGGCATCGAACACTGCAGTCATGACCAACGCCAGCACGCTCGGCAATACTGTCATGCTCAGCGCGCCTTTGATATCCATCGCGCCGATCAATGAGGCGTGACCCGGAGAGCTAAGCGCTGGCCATGCAAACACACCCGTAAATTTAACGGCTGGATCAAATATTAATCCGATGATTGATATGCCAATGACGACTAGTAAAATACCGCCTGGCACACGCCGACGTTCAAGACCGAAGATAGCCGCCAGTCCAACGATGCTCATCACGACTGGAAAAGAGGTGATGTGGCCAAGTGCCACTGGCAATCCAGGACCGGCATTTTTAACTACTAAACCTACGTCGTTTGACGCAATCAATAGCAAGAACAAACCGATACCGACACCCGTTCCGTGGGCGACACCGGCAGGCAAATTTTGCAGAATCCATGAACGCACGCCGGTCACTGAAATAGCCGTAAAGACCAAACCAGTCAGAAAGACTGCACCAAGAGCGACAGCTGGCGTTATGCCTTTGCCGAGCACCAAGCCAAACGCAGTGAATGCCGTCAACGAAATCGCACAACCAACCGCGATAGGCAAACGCGCCCAGAAACCCATTATTAGAGAACCAAAGGCGGTAGTCAGACATACGGCGACAAATACGGCGCTAACATCAAACCCGGCCTTGCCCAGCATATCCGGCACAACGAACACCGAGTAGACCATTGCCAAAAAGGTGGTGACCCCGGCAATAATTTCACGACGCTGCGTACTGCCGCGTGCAGTGATTTGAAAGTATTTGTCTATCCTGCCGGTTCCTGTTTCGGGTACAACCCCGATAGCTGGGTCAATGCCAGCGGCATCAAGACCGGAAGCTTTAAAACTACCTGTCGGCGGGGACTGAAGTTGTGGTTCCATCATGATCAAGCTACTCCTTTATTATCCTCTGAGGCAATATGCGTGCAATCGTCTTCAGGGTGTCTCGTGTTATGTTTTTGAACGCACCCGAATCGAGAAGCAATACCTCGGTCCTAGCCCGCTCTTAGTATGGAATGTGTGAATATTTCCCACAAATACAGCTTATGGTATGTAAAGTATCGGACCCATCATGATAGGTAAATAACCGCCATTTGCTTTTGGATATGCGGGAACGTTATAACGAGCAATAAATTATGCCCACGCCAGAACCAAAGCAGATCATTTATCAATGATAAATATTGGTTTTTAGCGCTAGAGCAAGGGAGAAAAAATTGGTAGAGAAAGCAAAATGACCCAATTAGCACTTCATTAATGCGTTATTTTTTCAACAAACGTCGATCACTTTTCTCGCTAATTAAGAGCTGCTGCCGGCTCCCGTGGCCGAATGCAACGGCGCTAACAAAAATTGCAGATCTTCCGTATTAAATTTCTGTGCCAATGCGCCGTCGCTGCCCAGCACTCCTTCGGCCAGCGCTGCTTTGCGAACTTGTAAATCTAAAATTCTTTCTTCGATACTGCCTTCGATCACCAGTTTGTAGACGAATACCACGTGCTCTTGCCCAATACGATGCGCGCGGGCCGTAGCCTGCTCTTCAACAGCCGGATTCCACCATGGGTCCATGTGAATAACGGTGTCTGCGGCGGTCAAGTTCAAACCGACGCCGCCAGCCTTTAGACTAATCAACAAAATCGGTACGGTTTTACTTTGAAATTGCGCGACTAATGCACCACGCTTTGCTGGCGGCGTCTTGCCGGTCAGGGCAAGCCAAGGGATTCCCAATAGCTTGAGCTCAGCTTCGAGCATGCCGAGTAATTCAGTAAATTGAGAAAATACCAGAATGCGACGACCTTCGGCGACCAGCGACGGCAGCATGTCGCGCAGCATTTCTAACTTGGCGCGTTCCATTGTTTTGGCGTGTTGTATTCCCTTTAGTAAATATGGATCACAACATACTTGTCGTAGTTTGAGTAATGCGTCGAGGATGGTGATTTGTCCTCCAGAAAATCCCTTGCGCTTTAATATACGCCGCACATGCTCGTCAGCGGCCACACGCACACTTTCATAAAGCGCGCGCTGCTGGCCTTGTAATTGCAAACGTTTGATCACTTCGATCTTGGCGGGTAACTCAGTGGCGACTTCATCCTTGCGTCGTCGCAGGATAAAAGGCCGTATCCGTTGCGCCAATAACTGTGCCCGCAACGTTTCACCGCTTACTTCAATTGGCTTGCGCCATAAGCGCATAAAACTGCGCGCATCTCCTAAAAAACCGGGCATCAAAAAATCGAATTGCGTCCATAACTCACCGAGATGGTTTTCCAACGGTGTGCCTGTAATGCAGAGACGATGACGCGCCTTTATACGGCGCACGGCGTTCGCACTGCGGGCTGCGGCATTCTTAACGGTCTGTGCTTCATCCAAGATCAGCATGTAAAAATCTTGCGCTTCGAGGATGGTTCGGTCACGCCACAGCAAAGGATATGTCGTCAGGACGACATCATGATCTGCTATGCGAAAAAAATCCTGCTTTCTGTTTGGCCCTTGCAACGTCAGAACACGCAGACTTGGTGCCATGCGTTTTGCTTCAGATTGCCAATTAAAGACGAGCGAGGTGGGCAGGACAATCAATACTGGACGATCCAGTCGACCAGATTGCTGTTCTATCAGTAGATGAGCAAGCGCCTGAGCGGTCTTCCCCAAGCCCATGTCATCCGCCAGGATGCCAGCCAAATTTTGCGCGCGCAGATATTGCAACCACGCCACACCATGTAACTGATACGGCCGCAAAGTGACACCCAAGCCGGATGGTGCCTCAATCGGTTGTGGGCCAGACGATTGTTGCAATCGTTGCGCCAACTCGCGTAATCCGACGTCTCCACGTAATTGCCAGGCGCCGTGCTTGCCTGCGCGTTGCGCCTGCGTATTCATCAGATGTAGACGCATCGCTTCGAGACGATAAGCATCCCAGGATGACAGTTGTAGCGGACCATCCTTACGATCCGGATCGGTCAGCAAGTCCAGCATGCTTCCTACAATTACCTTAAGCGGCGCGGCCTCCGCCGCAATCCGCTTTCCGTTTGGCGTACGTAGCAGGATCACTGCATCGTCATCAATCAACGCCAGTCTTCTGGCGTCAAGCCAGCGTGCATCACGTTGCAATAAATTCGCTAGTAACGGTGTCAGGTCCAGTATTTCTCCGTCAATCTCTATACCTAGCGTCAACATCCACGATTCACCGGAAGGTTGACTTAATGCTGTTAAAGCCTGAGGCCGGTTCCGCATGCGCGAAATCACTTCCTTATTGCGTATTTCGCCGGTTTCCGTGCTGACAGTGAGATGCCACGCATCCACCGCCACGCTTTCGTGCGCAAAGCCTGGATGCACTACCACCGACCAACCTTCCGCTTGCAACATCGGCAACTGGTCGGCCCAGAAATCACCAAAAAAACCTTCTTGTACAAGCGTCCAAAGTGAGGCGAACTCTTGCCCGTCGCTAGCCGTGCGCCACTGCAAATTTTCGCTGGGGAGCGGGTGCAAACCGACATCCCACACGCGATCCAATGCGTCAGCTTCTGCATCAAAATTGCGTGTCAACACGCGTTGCCCTAATGCATCCTCGGCGTATTGCGATGATGAAGGGCGTCGATTTAATAGCGCGATTGGCGCAGGGGTTTCCCAATACAAGCCCTCATCATTGGTATAAGTCCACATGATACGCACGACCGTCACTAGCCCGCCACGGGGGCCAAATGGACCAGATGGTTTCATCCCTAAAAGACCGTCACCACGGCTTAAAGTTTGCAGCGTCAGTCGTGGGCGGAAATGACCCATCGATACGGGAGCATTATTCGGGAGCATGGATCATCTATCTGAGCAGAAGAAGAGGCAGTATGAACAATGTATCAAAGCGTTAAAGCTAGTGATAAAGGACCCCAATCACGCGTCGGATTGACAAATAACAATCTCGTGATCATTGATTAAACGATCACGAGATTCAGATAGCAGCCATCACTGTTGTACAGGCTTCACCAGCAAATGGCGACCAATTCACTCGGAGCACTTTCGCAAAAATGCCCATCACGCGCATTACGTTACCCGAACTAAATCAGTCTGGTTACATCAGGCCGGTTTAGGACCTTTGCGATGTGGCTTAGGTTTTGTTTTTGCAGCGTCAGAACGGTTGTTAAAATCGTTTTTATTTTTGAACGGTGGTTTATCGCTTTGTTTCTCACCCACGCGTCTGTCGCCTCCCATTTTTGGAGAAGCAAAAGATTTGCTGTTGCCCGCAAATTTTTCGGATGCTTGCGAACGCTCACCAGCGTGACTAATACGTAGTTGCTGCCCTGCCACCCAGACAGTTTTTAAATGTTCGAGCAGTTCTTTTGGCATACCTTCTGGCAAATCGAGCGTGCTGTGATCATCAAATATTTCGATGCGGCCAATATATTTGGAATCCAGACTAGCTTCGTTGGCGATAGCGCCCACAATATTGCCAGCCTTCACACCGTGTTCATTTCCGACCTCAATACGGAAGCGCTCCATACCGGCATCAGGTTTACGATCATTGCGTTCTTTTTTTGGAAACTCAGATCTCGCAACATGGTCCGGTGATTCAGAACGTTCCTTACGTTCAAACTTATCGGACGGCGAGGCACTATTTTCTCTCGGATTGCTGGGGGAAAAAGCTGCCTTCGATGTTGCCGACGCTGGCGATGTAGCAGATTTATGTCCAGCACTGGCCGTCGCACCATCAGCACTTATACGTAATTGCTGACCTGCTACCCATACAGTTTTGAGATGTTCAAGCAGTTCAGCAGGCATGTCGTTCGGCAAATCCAGCACGCTATAGTTATCGAATATTTCGATGCGTCCAATATTTTTTGAATCGATCCCCGCTTCGTTAGCAATCGCGCCAACGATATTGCCAGGCTTGACGCCGTGCGTATGGCCGACTTCTATGCGGAAGGTTTGCATGCCGACATCTGCTGCGCGATCAACACGCTCTTTCCTTGGGGCTGCCGGACGCTCATTCCGATCCGAGCGATCATTGCGATCGAATCTTTCTGAACGCTCTGCTCTTTCACCACGTTCGGGACGATCAAATTTGCCTGCATGAGAAGACCGCTCGTCCGACCAGGACGAAGTAGGCGACGCTTCACGCTGATTTTTATCCAGCAATAGCGGTACATTGCCACGCGCCATTTTTGCGAGCGCGGCAGCGATTTCGATGGCAGGAACGTTGTTTTCACGTTCATATTCTTCGATGATGGCGCGGAATTGCTCCAAGTCACCAAGACTCAACATCTCGCCTATCTGACTTTTAAACTTCGCAATACGGACATCATTGACAGCTTGAATGCTTGGCAATATTAACGGCTCAATGGGTTGGCGTGTCGCCCGTTCGATCGCTTTTAGAAGACTTTTCTCACGTGGTGTAATAAATAAAATTGCCTCGCCGCTACGACCGGCGCGACCGGTGCGCCCCACCCGGTGGGTGTAGCTTTCCGGATCGTGCGGCACATCGTAGTTGACGACGTGACTGATACGCTCGACATCGAGACCACGCGCTGCGACATCGGTGGCGACCAGAATATCAATGCGTCCATCCTTTAGCTGTTGGATGGTGCGTTCGCGTTGTGCTTGTTGGATGTCGCCGTTAATTGCGGCCGCAGAAAATCCACGCGCTTGCAACTTGCTGGCCAATTCTTCGGTACCCAATTTTGTGCGCGAAAAAATGATCATGCCATCAAACGTTTCGGCCTCTAGAATGCGAGTGAGCGCTTCTAGTTTTTGCATGCCGCTTACCAACCAATAGCGTTGACGAATGTTGTCAGCAGTGCCAGTTTTTGCTGCAATTGCGATTTCAGATGGGTCGCGCAAATACGTTTTTGCGATACGTCGGATGACCGATGGCATCGTTGCGGAGAACAATGCTGTCTGACGTGTATCTGGCGTTTTCTGAAGAATATTCTCGACATCGTCGATAAATCCCATGCGCAGCATTTCATCGGCCTCATCCAGCACCAAGGTTTTCAGCTGCGACAAATCCAGCGTATTTTTATCCAAATGATCAATCACGCGACCTGGCGTACCGACCACCACGTGCACACCACGGCGTAAAGCTCTTAACTGCGGCTCATAACTTTGGCCACCATAAATAGGCAAAACGTGAAAACCGGGAATATGGGCGGCGTATCGTTGAAAGGCTTCTGCAACCTGAATTGCGAGTTCACGCGTCGGCGCTAAGACAAGCGCCTGCGGGGTTGTTTGTTTGATATCAATGCGGGACAGAATCGGAAGAGCGAAGGCGGCGGTCTTTCCCGTCCCGGTTTGTGCTTGACCCAACACGTCGCGATTCGCTAAAAGAATCGGGATGGTGGCTGCCTGAATCGGGGACGGAGACTCATATCCGACTTCTTTCAGTACGCGTAACAGCGGCTCACTGAGATTCAAATCGGCGAATAAGGGAATAGGTGTTTCTGACATGATAACTCGCAGGTTTGCTCGAATCGCACTATGCGAAACAATGTGATGCGTAGTTTACTCTGTTGTAGGGTCATCGGGGCTTATTGACGCTAGGTATCCTACTTGTACGTAAGATAACTTCAGCCGCTCTCGCCGATAAAATAGTAACGCAGGTCTGGAAAAAATGTTGATTGGTGTGAATGTGGCCCCACGCCTTGTCCATACACCAGCTTAATATCAAGCTTAGTAATAAGTATATTAGTAAGTGTATTAATGCGAGTAATTAGAGCGACACAATGGTTAGTGCGCGCTCTTTTGGCATCAAGCGTTGCGAGACTTCCATTCTAGGTTGATTCCTTTTGCCATTTACCGAGCAGTCCAGTCACCGTCCACAACTAAATTAGCACCTGCCATAAACGATGATTCGTCGCTGGCGAGAAACACAACTGCTGCTGCGATTTCATCTGGGGTTCCCAACCGCTTCAGAACAGTTGCTTGCTCAAAGCTCCTGCGTTCCTACCGGATCAGGATTGCTAGCAAATACATCTTCCAGCAAGGCCGTTGTTGTCGGGCCTGGACACAAACAATTGATACGAGCACCTTCGGGCCCGTGGTCCATCGCCATCGCCTTGCTCAACATCACCACCTCGCCTTTTGACGCGCAATAGGCGGCAACACCAACTTCACCAACCAGCCCAACCTCTGAAGCGATATTGACGATGATACCGCCACCGCTCTCACGCATGATAGGAATGACTGGTTTTGAACAAAGGAATACGTCTTTGAGATTGACTCGCATCAACCAGTTCCATTCGTCCTTGGCAGTGGTTGTCACCGGCTTAGCAAATGCAACACCAGCATTATTAATGAGGATGTCTATACGACGATGAAAATCCAATACCTCTTGGGCTAATTCTTGCACTGCGCCCTATGACCCGACATCGGTTTTTACAAAACGCATTTTATGTTTCCCTTGCTCCGGCAACGTGGAAACCTGCTCTGTTGCATCAACGATGTCAGCAATAATAACGTATGCGCTTCACGCATGAATCTCTGCGCAATAGCGAGGCCAATGCCGCGTTGTGCACCAGTGACGATGGCGACCTTATTATATAATTTCATCAAAACACCTGGCCCGTAACAAGGCTTCATCAATAAGTGGATGACCATTGCCGGGGGAATTCAGACCAAAAAGTCTGATCAAAAAATCTGAGTCATATTTGAGTAATACAGATAGCCCGAAAAAAAGGCCTCAAAAAAAGGCATGAGCGCCCGATAGGATGGTCAAAAGAATATTGTGGTAGCGTTAAATTCAATTGCATATTTATTCCCGACGTTAGATTCATTCAATAAAAAAGTGATGAATCAGTCGGAATCAAACAGTCGGGTTTAGATACATTATTTCGGTTATCCCGCTTTGTTAACTATAAGGGATTATTGCGCATCGTCGCAAGTTTAGTATGGTGCTTATTGCGACATGCCCGAAATTATTCATTCTGTAAAATCGTACATCTAACCGATCCTTACACTCAAACTTGGAGTTGTACTGTTTAACCGTCTTATTGCCATATGAAAAGCGCAAAGCCGCGACGCATTTGAGATAGATACAATCGCCGAGGCTGAGCGCAATGGTTTTTCTGTATGCCGATTATGCGATATCGCCGAGTAGTCGAATAACCCTTTCGCTGGACTGCTGAAATCCATTTGTGAGCAACTTCTGCGCCTCTTCTTTTTTCCCTGATTGATTCAGGCTGACGACATTGGACGCGTGATAATGGAAATTTTTATGTTCCGCAACAAGTTGCTGAAACGACGCGTATTTTCCTAGCTGCTCACGTGCAGATCCGTGTAACCACTTTCCCAAGTCGCAGCGATTATCGAAACAAATAACTTCCGGACGCAGATCCTCGCTAGATTTTCCCGCGAGATAAGTATCTAACCTAATTTTCCAGTTTTCATGCGCCGCAATCGCGGCGCTAACATTCAACTCACGAATAGTCTTAAGCTGCATTTCGGACACTTCATTTGGTCCGTTCTGCTTTGAGTTGCTATCCGCCCCAAAGATATTTTTAAAAAATTTCAACATGCATGACACTCCCTGTTTTTAGTTTATTGATAATCAAAGATATTGCAGCAATTCATTTGCCACATTGCCATAACCTGAAGTCTTCGGCTGCAACATCGCCACGCAGAATTTTTAGTCTCTGAAGTGCATCACCCAAAAGACGTGGGCCTCTGAAAGCTTTCCAACGACTGCCTGCAAATATGCCATGGTCGAATATCACCTGTTTAATTTGAACCGGATGGTAATGCTGGAACACAGTTTTGTAATGAATAACGTCGAATAAAAGAAGTTTATCTAGTTAAGCGAGATATTAGAAATTGGTCAAACGAAATGGTTCGTCATTGATGACAATTATGGCTATTTACTTAAGTGAGAATGTTTGCATTGATGGAAATCAGATGTGATATTTGATAGTTCGGTGACTACACACTGTGAAGTGTGGCCTGGGTATTCTGGCCGATCGTGACCACCGATTCTGGTCTATCGTGACCGACCATTCTGGCGCATCGTGACCGCTCAT
>NZ_JASJXA010000041.1:0-31853 GCF_035018905.1 Glaciimonas sp. Gout2
TTAACCGCGTAACAACATCGCAGGCGCAGCGGTCACGATCGGCCAGAATGAGCGGTCACGTTGACCAGAATACGCAGTATTGCTCATAGTGTGCCTTGCATAGCAAGGACGCGACCGGATGGGAAAATGCTGCCGAAGGACAGCACCCCTGCTGGAATATGGTTGCATGTGCCCCGAAGCCCGTAGGGTTGCCCGGTTATCCCGGGCAAGGGTATGTAATTAATCCACGTAGGAGCGTTGGTGGCAGAGATTTTTATACGGCGCCCCTTTCTCAGGGCGTGTTCAAAGTTTTCTGGATATGTTGTGGGAGAGAGATGCTGGCCTTGGCACTCTCAGCCGAACAAAAGAGAAAAAATAACCGCATTCGATTATTAGGACTAACTAGGATTCGGCAATCAATCAGCAGGTCAACGGATAAAAATAGTCCGGGCTTTGCGCCCAACGTTGCCTAGAAAAGGCCGACAACGTTATCAAACGTTGAACGATTTCGGCGTTGTGGTTTTTGCGGCGAATCGGCGGTCTTACGAGGGAAGACTGATTTCTCTCTCTCTGCTAATATTCCGCGCTGCTTCGCGGCTTGCTGTGCTCCCTGTTTTTTCCAATCTTGCTGTGATAGAGACTGCACTACGCGTAAAATATTTGGCCAAATAGTTAATCGTCGTCGTTGGCAAACACCATAATGTCGACAATTTAGCGTCCTCTTCTTCTGTCCATTTTTTGCCGTGCTTTGCCGGCTTAATTGTATGCGCGATTTGTTCAGCAACATAAAAATCGACCTTAACGTTGAATGTTTGTGGATTAATATGGGCCTCGATGACGCCATCAGAAATGATGGCCCTGCCTGACTGTAAATCATGTTGATTTTCTGCGATAAGAAAGAAAAATAACGATTTAGCGCGGGGGACCCCCTCCATTGGCGCGAAAGTCAGAAACCCCAAATTTGCTAATTTTTCACGCGCCTCCGCGATGATTTTTTTTGCTTCATCATTTTTGGTTCTGGGATTTGCCATTTTAGCTTTCAATATTCTGAGGTCAATGTACCATCTTCAAGGCGCTTCATAATGCCTGCCTCGAGTACTTGTTTACGTGCGGGTTCGGCTTCCGAAAAAGTTGAAAAATCCTCTCATATGTCTTCGTCATTGTGGCCGGAATTCCTCACGATAGCCCACGGGAAAAGATTTTTTTCTTAGTCATTGGTTGGCCTCCTTACCCATGGTCGTTAGATTTCCGCGTGCTCTGGTTGTTCCCGAGCTGCTTTAGCAAGAATAAACTCGTAAGCGTTGCTGGCTTGTTTGCTTGCTGTAAAAATCGCGGTTTTATCGTTTTTCAGAACAGTTAGCCAGCTTTCGACATAGCTTGCATGGTCTTCCATCATCACATCAACAAAGCCCATATGTCCCGAAATAAAAGCAGCTCCGATCTCGGCAACCAATTCTTCAAAAGCATAAGCATTGTCCCCAAAACGCTTTCCATGTTCACGGTTTAAGCGGCTTTCGTGGCCGGTCCAGTGGGTCAACTCATGCAACGCTGTGGCGTAATAAGCCTCGGGAGACCGAAATTGTTCACGGTTCGGCAGAGAAATGGCGTCTTTGCTACGGGTGTAAAAAGCGCTATCAAAACCATGATTAATAGTGGCACCAGTGGAAATAATCAGCTGTTCAGCGGTTTCGTTAATCGAAAAATTTTTAACCGGGGCGGCTTGCGGTAACAAAGCCTCTGGAACATTGTCCATTTGCGCGATATTAAATAAAAAAAACGGTTTGCACATGGGGAAAAATCCTTTGCGCGAATCTTCCCCGCTGGCTGGGATTTCATCGGTTTTTGATCTCATCATTTCAAAATATGCGCACATAGTTGATTTTTCGCCTTTACGCACTTGCGCGCCAACGCCTGCGGCTTGCTTGTAGGTCATCCAGCGGCTTGATGTATAACTACTTTCGGCGGCAGCTGCCCATAACAACAAAACATTAATCCCATTGTAAGCAACGTCAGTACTTGCATTTTTTGGCAACGCACCCTGTCCGCCAATAGTCCATCGCGAGTTTGATTTAGTCGTACCGTTTTCAAGCATAAAAATGATTTTATCTGTGATGACTTGGCGAATATCCATGATGTTTCTCCTGTTGTTGCCCTGCACATATCGGGTTAAATAGATTTGAAGCGGGACCTGGTTGTTGATGGTGACGTTGTTTTGTCGGGTAGCCTCTTTTGCTCTTTTTGTGAGCATCGGTTCAAATGAGTTTTCGCGGTATGGCTGGCGGGGCCTGGTGCATGAGGTGCTTGTGCAATGCCAATGGGGAGGCCGCATGCTAAGTGAGCGCAGCGAATCTGAACGGGGGAGTTATTGAGCGTAGCGATGCATTGCACAATCGCCGCACCAGGCTATTTTTGCCAGTCTGCGAAAAACTCTTTTGTACGCGATGGTTAGAAAAAGAATGCTACCCATCAAACAGGCGGCGCAAAGCGCCGTCTGGGTCTCTGTTTGTGAATTGCTTACGTAGTGACGCCGCCTGAACGGCGCCTGGTGGATTTGTTTTTGCTGCTCTGGGAATGTGGTGTTGCACCCGCTATGCGGTCATAGCGGCTCTGAATACTGGTTCGGCTCGCTTGTTTAACGAATCTTTCCAAGAACGTCTTATTTGATGCGGTAGTTAGCCTAAAAAAGCCTTCACCGTCTTAATACCGTCCAGACAAAAACTTTCATGACGTATCTGATGGCATAACGTGCTGGTCTTGACTTGACGACCGGGTCACATTTGCGAGCAGGACGTTTTACGTTGGGGACGCTATCATGGGGGGCGAAGACGTTTAAGTAAATCGGGCAGTTCCCCATAAGATCGGACCACAGCTGGCCAATGCAATTCATCCCAAATGATGTGGAAGACACGCACAAAGCTGATGTCGGCGGGGGCGCATTATGCTTCAAGCATGGTTTTTGCAATCTCAAGACGAATCAGATTGTAGGCTGACCACTATGGCCTTTATTTGAACTTTTTTCGTTGACCGACTTTATATTTTAATGTTGATCTTTGGTCGTGATGCCCCAATAGGTCGCTCACGCTACTCAAGGTTGCTCCGTCTTGCAGTAACTGTACGGCGAAGGTGTTGCGCAACGTACGTCCTCCCATCCTCTCCTTTTCAATGCCAGCTTGTTCCAATGTTTCCTTCACATGACGGTAGACCGTTGCCTTGTTCAGTACAAGACTGCCATTTTTGCCAATTCCCGATAATGTTGGTGGAAACAAGTAGGGACCAGGTATTTTCAGTGCGGTTCTTTCCTTTACCCAAGCTAACACTTCTTTTACTGCAAATGGCTTGATGTGCGTGTCATGGACTTTCCCAATTCCGATTTTTTCAATGGTCACGCGCGCAGTGCCATCCATGTCAATCTTCCCTATTTTATTTGTGCGCAGCTGTATTACCTCTGATACCTTTAAACCAGCACCAAGCATCAGCGCCTGCATCGCTCGATCCCGTCGAATATTCCATTCAATCGGATTGGACACCTCATCAGCGCAAGGCGTTAGCAATGCTTTCAAATAGGCCTGTTGTTGATCCGCAGACAAATATGCTTTGGGTTTATCGCGACCGATTTCGGTGGGGCCAATCTCTTGCGCCACTTTACGGGCTGGATTGTGCGCCGTGTTTAAGTGCGCAAAAACTTTTTCGAGAAGGCGTAAATAGCGCAGCCGTATCAGACTGTTTAAATTTTTGGTTAATTTATTCTCTACAAGATTTCCCACATCCAGGAACACACGCAGATGGTCGGCAGTAACGCTGGCTAAATCGATGCCCTGCTCTTCCAGCCAGCGAAGGAAATTTCCAAACATGTGCGCATAGACGACCTTAGAACCGCTGCTGATTTTGTAACGCGGTTTCTCATCAATGGAAAACTCCCCTGGCCGCATGCTCATTTGCAGGAATTCATCGGACGTAATAAAACCATTAAACGCCACCAGTGGCGCCGTCTTCCAGATGTCGGGGATATCGAACAAATCTTCTGTCATGATCTCTTTATGCAACTAACGATCAAATAAAAGAAATTCTATCTCTATTCTCCGTAGAACCGACAGCATATTTTGTTAGTCTGTAAAACAACAAAACTCAGTTCAGCAAGAAATGATCGTTAGTTGCATGAATATAAGCGCACTCGCTTCTCACATTAACCATCGCTCCGAATGGTTATCCATGCAAATCTGGGAATACCAGTTAAACGTGATCGATTTCGGGTGCGTACCGAAATGACATTCCACAAAGAACCCATCACGCAGGTAAGCTGCCTGCTTTTATTTGGGTATAAGCATGCCTGTTAAGCCAACAACCATTGACCATGACGCTTGATTTGGTCGTGCATCGCATCAGGTGCCAAATCAAGTTCACCAGGCCAAGTCACGACACCATCCACCACCAGTACTTGTTGAAACTCAGACTGCTCACGTAAATGGGAAAAAACACCCCGAAAAAATGTCGGGAGAAACTCTACCATTCCCTCCACGCCGTCTTTAAAGCGCACAAAAAGAGTGAATTCCCCTGCAAGTTTGACTTCAGTGACATCCCATTCCATAGCGTTACTCCAAAGGGGCAATCGGTTTAGGGTTCTGCATGTCCTGGCAAAGCTGCCAATCATCCAGTAATTCATCCTGATGCAATTCAGCCCAGTCAAGCACCAAACTCAAAGCGCGACGAGGTAGTTTCCCCTCCATCAATACCAAACCTTTGATGTCAATCACAGCCTTATGCTCGGCATACTTCACATGGAAATGTGGCGGCGCATGGTCGCTAAAAAACATTTGAATCAAAAGACCATAAAATGCGCTAATTGTTGGCATAATTTCCATCTCAGCTATTAATTAAACTGGACTTACTACATAATCCAATGGGGATACATCAAAGAGCGCTAGTCATTTTCCCCTGCGATTTTCCATGTTTTTGTTTCAGTTTTTCATGGGCTAGAATTTCACGTACGAGGTTCCATATAGGCTCACCCATCTCCCTGAAATCATTCGATGAATCCGGTAGCAACCACTTGTCCAACGAGCGTTTAGCACAACCAATTCGCAGTGCAAACATCTCCCTCGACAAAACAAGCTCGAACATTGCATTACGTAAAAATTCTTGTTGATTCATTCCGTCCTGAGCCGAGTGTAGTATCCCTATTGGGGATACTACACGATCACAAGCTTTCAGAAAACATCCTGAACTGCTTTTCTCCGACGCATCCAAATAAGTCCAATTATTTCGATATCGAAATCCACGGCACCTCAGTCGATCTGATCGCGAAAGAGGGCGTCCATTCCATTAGAACTCGCAACAGGTCTCTGCCTGTCGCAGGGTTTCGTTTTAAAAGCGGTGTTAATAAGCAGATGCCCAGCCATATCAATGGCTTACAAAATTATTGCTGCAGCGCACAAAAAATATGGATAAGCCCATTTGCGTAAAAAGTAACATTTTAGCTTGAGCAAGGGTAATCAGGGCCCGACACAATTTGCTCTGGGAACGAATACGCTTTGACAACAAAATAAATAAAATTTACTTAAATATCCTAATTTGAGCTGTTAAGTATATTAAGCATCCAAATTTGGGCATTAATTCACCAGTAAATTGACTGGAGCTCATACAATCGGTATAATTGTCCAAATTTGGCGTACTAGACTAGCTATACATCCAAATATGGGTGGTAAATGATGAATAGTCCTATCCCTCTACCGGTTGACCGCGCTTTGCGCCGCTTAGGACAAAATGTGTCCCAGGCGCGACGTCGTCGGCACATGTCCCAGGAAATGTTGGCAGAGCGAATTGGAGCGTCTCTGAACACAGTGCGACGAATGGAAAACGGAGACCCCGGCACCGCACTCCAGCATTTTGCCAGGGCCCTCCATGTATTTGGCGAGCTTAGCAAGTTGGAAACCTTACTCGACACTTCTCAGGACGCCATTGGACTGGCCCTTATGGATGAGAAGCTTCCGCAGCGCGTTCGAATGCGTCGACGTACGCCCGAAAGTGGAGCGTTCTGATTTCTTGCCACCAATAAAAAATACATGTCATGACGACCAAAATTACAAAAAAGAAAGTAAAGCCGGGGTCGACCTCAAAGGTCGAACTGGACATTTGCATTGGCAAGGAAGGGTTGCCCAGTGGCAGGCTTACGTATGTAAAAGACGGCCCGCGAGAATTCGCGCAATTTGCGTATCGTGAAGAGTGGCTTGCGGGCCAGAGTTTTTTCGACATCTCGCCAGACTTGGTGCGCACTACCGGCTACCAAATCCGGAAACCCCCGACCAAAGATGACTCGTGCTTCTTTCTCGCGATGGCCGACACGGAGCCCGATGCGTGGGGACGTCGTGTCATCGCCCGCGCACATGCGAAAGAGCGCAAGAATAACCCTGCGCTTGGCCCTTTGACTGAACTTGACTATCTCTGCGCTGTCGATGACTTCAGCCGTATGGGTGCGCTTCGGATTCGCGACCTCAGAGGAAACTACCTGCGCAGCGTTGACGATGGTCGGCGGACGACGCCTCCGATGCTGGAGCTCGAAAAGATGATGACAGCTTCACATGCGGTGGAGCTGAACCAGGAGACTGCAGAGGACCTGAAGTACCTACAGGGAAAGGGTACTTCGCTGGGAGGAATGCGGCCGAAATGCACTATTCTCGATGAAGACGGGATGCTAGCGTTGGGTAAATTTCCGAGTGTAAAAGACGAACGTAGTGTCACGCGCGGCGAAGTCCTTGCTTTACGTCTTGCCCGATTGGCAGGAATCGATGCGGCGGAAGCCCGCATCTTCATGGCCCAGGGCACACCTATAGCCATAGTACGTCGTTTTGACCGGACTGCTTCAGATGCACGCATCCCCTACATGTCAGGTGCAACCCTGCTCCAAGCCAGCAGGAACGATGAACACGCCTACACCGAAGTCGTAGACGAAATGCGAAATAAGTGTCTCGACTTCGGGGCGGATGCAAGGCAGCTTTGGAGGCGGCTAGTCTTCAACCATCTGATTACCAACGTCGACGACCATCTGCAAAACATTGGGTTCTTGTATGTCGATAAGAATTTATGGCGGCTTTCTCCCGCTTTCGACGTGAATCCGTTCCCTGACAAAGACCGGGAATCAAAGACTTGGCTAAGCGAAGATACTGGGCCCATTACGTCTATACAACAACTTCTGGAACAAGCAGCGCGGTTTGAGCTCAAGCCTGATACAGCCAAAAAAGTCTTAGCAGAAGTCGTCAAAGCCGCAGAGCAATGGAGAGAAGTTGCGCTAACTCCGGAGGTCGGGCTCACTGCGGCGGAACTGGATGACTTTGCGCCTGCTTTCAATCATTCCGACCTCGAAGAAGCAAAAGCGGCCCTAGTCTAAAGGGTATATAAGCCTGGGCCTCATTCTGAAAATTGATTCTGGCAACTTCGGGAGGCATATATGGCAACTTCAGTGACATCCCATTCCATAGCGTTACTCCAAAGGGACAATCGGTTTAGACTGCTGCAGACATGTCTTGGCAAAGCTGCCCATCATCGATCCATTTATTCTAATGTAATTCAGCTCACTCAAGCACCAGACGCAAAATACGGCGCGGCAGCTTCCCCTCCATCAATTCCCAACCTTTGATGTCAATCACAGCCTTATGTTCGGCACACTGCACATGAAAATGTGACCGCGCATAGTCGCTAAAAAACGTTGGAATCAAAAGACCTAAAATGCGCTAATTATTGACTTATCAGCTTTTCTCCGACGCATCCAAATAAGTCCATTTGTTTCGATATCGAAATCCATTGCACCTCGGGTCGATCCGGTCGCGCAAATGGCACCTAGTAGGATGTCAAAGTCAGATTAGTCTGGTGCTAATACTCAAGTGCTCTCATTCTCTGAGACGCAAAACATCAACGTATTAGCGATCAAATTGACTAATATATTGAATGATAAAATCAAAGCAGAATCAAATTTATCTTAAAACCGTGAGCTGCAATCGAGTATTAATTTATTGCCGGCGCGATGCAGCTACTATGCGTTTTTAACGAGTCCAAATTTCTCAACAAAATTAGCCATGTCTTGAACTGATGGGTCACCCCAAAGCTCCTTGGCATACCAGTGCGAGAACAATGATCGCGCCGTAGCGTTCTGTAGAGCACTATCAAGCTTGATCATTGTGTTTGTGTTTTGCTCTTTGAATCGCTCGAAAATTGGTAGGCGCTCATCGGCATCAAGCTCATTGTAGACTTCTAAACCGTCAATCGCCCGAGCAGCAAAGAATTTTTCCATGACCGTCGTCCCGCCATCCATCCCTTTTACCGAAACTTTTTTTGCCGCCGTTTGCTGAATGCGCAAGTCTTTGGCTGCCGCTGCACCTTGCTTCAAGGACCAGCGAAAATAGGCGGCGGTCGAATCCAGTGGTGCGCTGTTTTTGAGATCAATTCGTGCCTGAACAAACGCAACTGCCGCCCGTATCTTATCGTCACTATGTTGAGCAATAAAATCTGAAGCCTCTTGCTGCGCGAACCCAAACTTCATGATCTTGCCCATCAACTCTAGGTCGATCACCGGCGGCACCGCGAAGCCAAGTTGCGGCTGCTTTG
Organism: Glaciimonas sp. Gout2; assembly: GCF_035018905.1. NCBI lineage: Bacteria > Pseudomonadati > Pseudomonadota > Betaproteobacteria > Burkholderiales > Oxalobacteraceae > Glaciimonas > Glaciimonas sp. Gout2. The sequence goes on from NZ_JASJXA010000041.1 coordinate 8,575, forward strand.
TGTGCTCTACACGAAACTGTAGACGCTCAACGCGGCGACCTTTTTTGTATTCGATGAGCTCAACCTGAATGTCTGTCAAAGCATTGATTTCAGCGATGGCTGTCTTAATGACGTCGCGTTTAAAATATTTGTATTCCGGAAGTTCTTCGGTCAACACTGGATTACCAGTAAGCAGACCGTACCAATGCTCATACGTTTCGATGAGTGTCACTTTTGACGGATTGGTAGCATAGCGGCGGCAAATCTCATATAGCGCGAGGGCAGATCCTGACCTAAGCATGCCCTGATATATCAAATTAAAACGCGTGTAAGTTCCAGGAGCCATGACAAGCTCGTGCACCTCGGGCGGAAAGGCGAAGCCGAACCAGACCTGACCGGTATTTTTTTTGAATCCCTGCGGATTGACGAGAGTTGCCGAAGAAATCAATCGCTCACTAGTCCACTGGCGTTCAGTCTCCATGAGCAGCTTGATATTTTGTAGCTCCTCAAGCTGTTTCTTAAGGAACACGGTATCTTTGCTATCATATGCAGCATCACGTGCTAGGTCCGACAGCGGAATCCAGAAATATTTCTTCGCAGATGCTGTATCAATCGGAGCGTTTATTCCTGGCGTTCTCTGTTCCTGCGCGTGATACATCATCACATTGAACAGCTTGCGTGTTAGCAAAGAAAGCTTACCTTCTCTTACGCGCAGACCGATTGCTTCGTTAGTCTTTCGAAACTCCATTGGCAGGGAAGGGTTCGCCTCAGCTGTCGCTGCAAGCGAAGTAATTTTCGGTGTTTTACTAGTTACCGCCATGAGTAGGTATCCTCTGTCGCACCACCACATTAGGTGAGAACATAGCATTCACCTGATCAATGGTGTTGAGTATAGCGCAGATATTCTCACCTTTGTATCAACTTTATTTCTCCTTCACCTTTAACGGTGAGGTACATTCCCGAAAAGCACTCACTATACCTAGCTCCCTGTGGCATCTCACCTATTCCTAAAATAAGCATCGATTCTAGTTCTTACAAAACCTTTGGGACTCCCCGTATCCTCTCACCTAACTTCCCCCTAGAGCGTAACACTGCCATTTATATCCGCGCACCGGATCTGCATTTCAATTAGCAGCGGGTGACTGAGCTCATAGTCCCTGTTTAGTCTCACCTGTCATCCGATATACTCCCTGTGCAGGCTCACCATTGAGAACAATCATGGATTAAATAGATTGAAATCACACTTAAAACACCGCGGACCGACAAAGATTATTCTTACTTCGAGTGCTTGCGCTCCCTGTGCAGGCTCACCTATACATGGCAATTTGCGTTTAATTCTAAAAAATTGCAAATTGACAAAATTGTAGGTTATCCACATTGCTAATTGGTGATGTCCCTGTAGAAGCTCCCATGCTCCCTGTATTCACTCACCGTAGGTCCCTGAAATAGCTCACTCAAATTTTTGAAGCTCCCTGTTTCCACTCACCAATGTCCCTGTAGCGTCTCACCCTTGTCCCTGTAGCAACTCACCTTATCGGCTGTACAGCCGCGCCAGTGTTAGGTCTGCGCGAATTTAAATAGTATTTAAGGTTTTGAACTTGGGTTTTCTTTATTAAAAGATCTCTCAAGTCCCGAGGGCTGTTTTTTAAAAATCTAAAACTAAAAAACTAAAAGACATGCAAGAAGGGGCATATGCAATGACGCATCTGATTATTCATTCGACGAAATGTCACAACAATTGACCCTGTCGATTGTGTTTTCGTTTGAACTTAACAAAATAAATGACAAAATTGATTTTACGCCCGCTTATGGCTTCGGATAACCATTGACTGGCTACCCCCATAGAATTGACAATCAAACTTTGTAGAGGGGCCTCATAAGCCATTAGGATGTAGATTAGTGCTTATGACAGTCTTACTTATAAACCGAAAGTCTTCAGTTTAATAAAACGAATCTGCAGATGTTCTGCTTATAGTCCCTGTGGAGCCTCACCTATAGATGATAACTCCGCATCTTACTTCGTGATCAAATATTTCAGGTCAATTGATTCAATGAAGCTCCCTGTGGCGTCTCACCTTTATTTCATATTGATGACAACTTAAAAGATCTTATCTTATTTAAAATGAGCTTATAAGGCGATTTTATGGAGTGTAAGCACTAACTTCTCAGCGAGAATGATTGGCAGTCTTAATAGTCCTAATGATCTAAATCTCTTTAAGGGAGTACCTTTTCGAGGACATTAGTTTTTTGGAGCAGCATAAAATCACACCATAGGCATGCTTTCTGTCAGCCCCTGTATTGGCTCACCTTTTGATGTTCCATAAACGCTTTTAAGCGTTTTTTTCCTGCTTTAGGATGGAATTGTCAAAATAAGCCGACTTATAGGCATCATGGAGCGGAATTAAGTCCCATGAGACACTTTTTGGCATAAAGGGAGCATCTATACTCCCCGGAGAAGCTCACCTTTTGCAGCAGTCCTGTTTAAATAGTAGCGTTTCAGTCTTTTACGCCGAACCGCTTGCGCAGTTCCGCTATTAAAATTGCCCGGTCTTTAGCGTCGGTAAGTACAACTTCGAACGTGACCTTTCCCGACGAATCCCATTCTTTGATAGAGCCAATTTGCTGATCCTCTCGATGAATTTTGTATTGTCGCGAAGTTTCCTTTCGCTTGCGCTCTCGAGGCGATGTGATTTGGTCTAATGCCTCTTGGATTTCTCTCCGGCCGGCTTCGCCCCTTGCGACAAGCATGGCTATGTCTAGCGCGTCGACTGGTCCAGCCACTTCTTCGTAACGCTTAAGATCTTTTAGGACGCTAATTTCGAAGGCTTTTGGAGCACTCTCAATCACCTCTAGTATCTTGGACGACAAGCACAAATCAGCTAAGGTCTTATTCAGTGCGCGTGCTTCCTGGATTTCTTTGCGTCCCGCTTCGCCGTCAGCGACAAGCTTAGCCATAGTTAAGGCTCTAGTTTCGCCAACTACCGCTTCATAAAGAGCGAGTTCATAAAGAACGCTTAGCGCGAAGGTTTTTGGATCTTCTTTTATAAAATCGAGAACATTGGGTGACAAACGCAGAGCGGCAATTGTTTTGTTGACGTTAGGCAATGACATCCCTGTGACTTCAGCTATTTCAGTCTCTGAAGCGTAAACGCCTTGATCAAGCAATTCACGCCAAGATAGTGCGTTGTCTAGTGCTGACTGTGCTTCTCGCTCTGCATTTTCTCTGTAGCTGTGAGCATACAACTCACGGTCGGAAAGACCTTCGTGGATCATCAGAGCCATAGATTTGGCACCAATAAGCTTCAGTGCTCGAAGACGATAGTGCCCTGCGGCTAATACAAATCGACCCTCCCGCGGCGTTGCTACACCTGGAATCTCTTGTCCGTGCGCTCCAATGCTTGCCGCCAGCTCGCTTACACGCGACGTGCGATAGATTTTTCTGGCGTTAAAAGGATTTGGGTCAATCATATCCAGCGCTATCATCTCAAGTCGCGCGCCCAAAGAAGTAACTACAACTTCGGAAGCATTGAATGATTTTGCAATCGATTCTGTTGAATATTCTATTCGCTCAGCAAGCGGAGTTGGCGCATCATCGGCCGGATGTGATGACGATAAGTCCCGCGCGTGGCGCAGGCGATCCTCTATACTCGGAGCCATTTGTGCTGCCTTTGCCGCTCTGGCCCCCATATCTTTTTTAGAAATCGACATTTTATTTACCTTTCGTCAATTTGAGATCAAGCAGCTTGGCGATCTCATCTGCGACCGCATCTATTTCTGATGTTGCTACTGACTTACCAAAAGATTTTGCGACGCACCCAAAAAGCTGTGATTCTGGGAACGCATTGCGCATCGCAACCGTCGATTTCAAAATTGGAATTTTTGCACCAGTCTTCAAAGTTTCCAGGCAGTGTTCGAACACGTTTCCCCGTCGCACCATACTGAGTAAATACGCCGCTTTGAGTTCTGTGTTGATGCCCTTTCTTTCACGAGCTTGCCGTGCTTCTAGGACCAATTCCTCAGCTTGTTTGGAGGCCCAAACGTTGTCCATGACTGCAGCAACAGGGATCAGTGCGAAGTCTGAGGCAATCAAGGAAGCCCAAGGGACACGAGATCCAAGTGCTGGCGGGCAGTCTATTAAGATGACATCAAATTTGGCGGCCAATGGGGCAATTTTATCTAAGAAACCCTCTTTTAGTGGTGCCATTGACATCACTTCAGCCGGAAATGGCTGCTCAGGTGTTGCTTGATGAAACCACAAGGCGGCTGTATTCTGGGGATCCATGTCTACCACGAAAACCTTAAGACCCCGAAGCCCAAAGGTGCCAGCTAATTGCATGGTGCTCATGGTCTTAGCGCAACCACCCTTTTGGTTAAATACCGTTATTATTTTTGCGGACATATCGACGATTCCTTTGTACTTTCACGCGTGAAAGTGGCGCCCGATGCGCGCCGACTTATACAAAACTATCAAACAGAATAGTAGTGACGATATGTATATATAGCAAGAACAAATTAGAGTTTTTTTATCATTAATAATAAAAAGATATTTTATATAAGCGCTGCTTGTGATCTTGCATGGTAACTTTCACGCGTGAAAGGATGTTTTATCTGGTGAATTTTTATGAAGTTGAATGGTGTTGGAATTGAAGCGTTTAACTAGATCAATATATTTTCTACGGCTCAATAAAATTGAAAAATAAAATAGAAATGTCTTGTGCTTTGAAAAAATTTGGCAGATTCATTGAGATGAGTCGTCAATTCAATGCTGATAAGATTTGTGTGTATTCCCCCATCCATATGTTACCCACTTTCACGCGTGAAAGTGGGTAACATCGCCTGTAATTTGCTTTCTGCGTTATTTAACCAGCACACTAAATTAGCGATAGGCTACTTTGAGAAAAATCAATAGATGTCACCAAGAGTTGAGGGCTGTCAAAATACGGAAGAATTTTATTTTATATTCTGAGTGCTATTGTAATGGATATTATTTATTTTTATAAAATGAAATAACCTTTCAGCATGAAGCTATCAACTTATCCATATCATTACCAGAGGCTTAGGCAATAATCATTTTTCCGAGTTTGTAATGAGTAATATTGATAAAGATCAAAAGCATAAACGTATAGTTTTGTGAATAAAGTCGCGGCTTTCACGCGTGAAAGTTAGATGAACCCTTTGCGTCGTATTGAGAGAAATGCCGGAATTTCTTCCGGCAAAGCTGTAGAAAAAATTTTAATGGATCGCAGTCATGCGCGCCTGGAGGAATGGGGTATATCTTTGTGAAATGCATAAAAAATTCTTCTCCGGTGATTATTTGGAATTTCAAGCATGGAACCACAAAGCCTTTCCGTTTTTTAGCTAGTCGCTTCTTTAAATAATATAAAAAATCACCCCTGAAAGAACATTTCTACAGGCGGAAGGTTAAGACTGATGGCAAGTAGATTAAATATATGATATGGGAGGAGTGAAGTGGATGCAGCCAAAGAATTTGAAGAAGCGTTGCTAGCGATCGAAGCCAAGGCAATTGATCTGGTAGCGAAGTATACAATCACCGGTGCAGCGACTGCATTGTTAATGGCTGAGATGAAAACGATGATCATGCGTGCGATCCAGCGTCAAAGCGCTAAAACAGCACTCAGAATCGGCAACAGCAATGCAATCGGCACCGTCATTGCATGTGTGTTGACGCCGACCTAAAACTGACCTACTGGGGGTGCGGCGTGAAACTTGGACTGATTTAAGCCGTAAATCCGAGGCTCTCTCGGTATTCGAGTGGACTGAGTGAGCCAAGGGATATCTTGATGCGCTTTGTGGTACCAGCATACATGACCGGATATCCCATCGGATGCCACCGCCCACCGTTTATCCCTGCGTCATCGCAGAGCGTATCAAGAGTTCATTTTTTCGTTACTCCCCATATCCCAATTTTAGTGCAGCTGGCAGTGGGGCCAGCGAATACAGATAACCTTCATAGGTCAAAAAACTAGTTAACGCGTGTGTGGTTGACAGGCAAATCAAGGGCAATAAAATCAGGTTAATAATTACCACACCACTGCTCCAGATGATATTTTAGCTAGCTCCGAAACGTCTTCTTTGGGTTGCGTTTGCCTGAAAAATTAGCCTAATCCTCGAAACTTTATAACTTTTCCCGAAAAATATTCATTTCTTCGGGAAATCGCCATCTTTTATCGAAAAATTTTAACTTTCCGGAGGCGGCTCTTCTGCTCTTCTGGTTTCGAAGGCTTGAAAAACTACTTCCTCGATGTGGTTAAGCACATGGTCAGGAATGTAATGATACTGTTTCCTGCGGTTAGATGAGAGCGAGCCCTTGTTGGACTGAATCATCCGGATGAGAGCAGAAAGGTCTTTCTGCGGTAGGTCTAGCTCACTATTGAGTTTTGAAAAAACTAGGTCATAGCCCTGCAACCAGGCAAGTTCGCGCGGAATTTCTTCCTGAACGGCTTGCTTAATCATGGCATGCAGAAATGCCACCTCCCGGTCCGCGTCGAAAAAGCGGTAGGAGCGACTGCCTGGTGCGCGCAAGATGATAGGATCAATATCGCCCCGACGGTAATTCCACAGTGCCGTCACCGGACCGGAAAAGGCACTCAATACAGCGTGATACCCCGAAATATTTTGCTCGATCACCGCGGATACCGGGATAACGATCTCTGGACCCATGAGCGCCGAGCGTGCAAGCACATGCTGAATAAAGAAACGATGCAGACGTCCATTGCCATCCAGAAACGGGTGCAGATAGACAAAGCCGAAGGCGGCGCAGGCAGCCTTGACCAGCACGTCGGTACAACGTTCTTCATCGTTAATGAAGGGGCGTTCTCAAAGACCAAGTGCAACACCTTCTCCTGTAAGGTGCTGCCATGGCAAAAATATACAAACATTTAACGACTCAAGAACGCGCAGTGGTCATGACGATGCACGACGACGAGTGTTCTCTCCGATCTATTGCTAAACGTCTTTGCCGTTCGGCGAGCACGATCAGTCGCGAAATCAAGCGCACTACAGGTGATGGCATCTACGATGCAAACCGGGCCCATCTACAAAGTGCAGCACGTCGTGCAGTTCCACGCCGCAGGCCAAAAATGGCACCCGGCGGAGTGCTGTTCCAGGTTGTCCGGCACTATTTCAATTTGCTCTGGTCGCCTCAGCAAATTTCGAACATACTGAAGGTCATGTGGCCTACTGATTCCGACAAAACCGTTTCGCATGAAACCATTTACAACGCCATCTATTTGCATCCGCGTGGCGAGCTCAAGCGCGAATTGATTGCTTGCCTGCGCCATCACAACCAGGTGCGCAAACCGCGTAGTCGCGGCACCGATCGCCGCGGGCAAATCAAGGACATGCAAAGCATTCATATCCGTGCGCCCGAAATCGAAGATCGCGTCATCCCCGGACACTGGGAAGGCGACCTCATCAAAGGAGAAGGTAACCGCTCTTCGGTGGGGACGCTAGTCGAGCGTACGACCCGCTTTGTGGTCCTGGCGAAGATGGACAATGCCGGCACCAAGTCGGTCGTCGACAGCTTCTCGATGGTATTGAACCGAGAGCCTGAAGCCTTGCGAAAATCCATGACCTATGACCAGGGACGCGAGATGCATGGGCATAAAATACTGACCGAGCGCACCGGCCTACAGATTTATTTCGCTGACCCACATAGTCCATGGCAACGTGGATCGAACGAAAACACCAATGGATTGTTACGCCAGTACATGCCAAAAGGCTCAGATCTGTCTATTTACTCTCAACAGGAACTTGATGCTATCGCGCTATCACTCAACACGCGGCCAAGGCAAACATTGGGCTGGAAAACGCCGTTGGCTGTTTATACCGAACACATGATCAGGTTGCAATTACAATCCGATCCGATCCATTAATCACCGTGTTGCACTTGCTACTTGAGAACGCCAGGCTTCCCAGCCCTGCATGACGCGGGGTAGGTCCTCAATGGGTGTTGGAATGAAGGGAATGCGATTAGCGCGGGAAGCGTTAGTTTTTTAATGTATTAGCAATAAATTCCTGCGCTTGAGTAGTCGTGCTAAAAGTAGCAAGCACTAATATTTCATTATGTGATTTTTGCTGCATTTATATAACTTTTACCTCATCACCTTTTATGGCTCTGAGCGCGATTTCATCCAATAACGTGATTTATAAATATGTAGTCACCGGAAGTACCGGCTCATATAGTTGCGGCAAATGTGGCGGTGCTGGGTATGACAATTTTAGCCGTAGTCCATGCGGCGATAACGGGCGCACTGGTGAATATTCTTGCTCTCGGTGCAATGGGCCCGGACGAGATAAGGTTACTAGTTCGCGTTGTAGCGGCACCGGAAGAACAAGCTTCTAATTCCGCACATGGACGATCAAATTACTTACTAATTTGATCGTTTTCGGATGCCATAATTTCATCGTGGCGCTCATGATCGCTCTTGTGCAGATAGCGGGCGGTCGTGACGATATTGGCATGGCCGGCCGTGTCCTGCAGCGTCTTTAACTGTACGCCATGATTCGCGTGATGGGTCAGCATGCTGTGGCGCAACCAGTGTGCTGACGCATTGCGCAGGGTTGCGGCGGTGTCCAAGTCACCCATTGCTTCCGCCGCGCCTGCGGTTGCCGCAAAAATGGCTTTCAATGCGTTGCCCGCGGTTTCATTGGTCACACCAGTTACCCCATTGCGCCGGGTCGACAGGACCAGCGGCGTCGCATCGGCCCGGTGGGTCTGCGGCGGCAGACCAAACGCTGCCCGATAGTGCCGGAAGGCATCCAGCATCGCCGGCAACACCGGCAGCCGACGCGGCTTGTTGCCTTTGCCGAGTACATCGAGCCACCAGCGTCCATCCCCCTCGGTATACAGCGCACCCATGGTCGCGCCGACGATTTCGGACAGGCGGGCACCGGTTGCCGCGTACGCCACCAATAGGAAGCGATCGCGGGCCTGGCGCTTGATTTCCGGCGCAGACTGTGGCACCCGGGCCGCGAGCGTCGCCAGCGCCAGATCAATCGCGTCGCGCGTCAGATACCGGGTGATCCGTGCGCTGGCGGGCGCGGTGACGTTCTTGACCAGCGCACCGGGGTCACGCCGTAAATAGCCGCTTTTCTCCGCATACGACAACAACCCTTTGACGGCGACTAACGCCTGGCGCCGCGAGCCGTCCGCCAGCGGCCCGCTAAACGGCCGGTAGCGCGCGTCGCTGCGCGGCCAGCGGGTCGTCGACACCCAGTCGGGAGGAGGGTGCTTCAAAAATGCTTTATAGGCGTTCAGATCGGCCACACGCAACGCCCGCAGCGGCTTATTGACCTCTTCCCGACACCAGGTCAGAAACCGGAACAGTTCTTTCTGGGTATTGGCCAGACTGGCAGCCGATAACTCGCCGCGCCCCAGGAATTCTTTGGCGATTTCGGCATCGGTACGGGCCGCCGTGATCGCGTCCGGCGCCGGCCCGTGGAACATTTCCATTTTCTGTTGGGCGTCGTCCAACACCGGCGGAGCCAGCGCTGGCGCGGGGCTCAGATCGATTACGTCAAATGTCACCATGATTGTTCCACGCGTCAGGGGAGAGGAGGGCGGGTCCAGTGTAGCAACATTTAGATAATTCGACAATATAAACAGTAATGTCGAATGAGAGACTATTAACGTCATAATTATGATTTTATTATGACGTCATTATTTTTACTAATGGCGCGATTAATGCCATAATGTAGCCGCTGGCGCCCTTAAACTGCGTTTTCCCTCCTCTGGAGAAGCCAAAATGCCTGGTTCTGATCGTTGCAACGTACTTGGGCGGAAATTCGTGAGATCCACAAATTTCTATGCAGCAGTTCGCCAACCAGGCTTCTTGCGAAAATGGCAAGACAAACGTTATGGCCATGGTCGAGGATCTGAATAAAACCAATTTGGTCGGTGGCCAGTCGCACTTTAGGGATAGCGTGTCAGCACGCTGCTACCTGCTTCAGAATAAGGAGTTGCCATGAGCGACCGTCGCACCCTCACCTATGCCGCCTGCGACGCGATCGCGATCGCAGGCAAGAAGCCCTCGATCGCCAGCGTACGGGAATGGACCCTGGCGAACCAGGGCAAAAAACAGGGTTCTGATACGGATGTCCAGGGCGACATCAACGCCTGGTTCCAGGAGCTCCTCGCGTTAAAGCAGGAAAAACTGGTGGTATCCGGCCTTCCAGACGAAGTCGCTGCCCTGGCCCGCGCGATGTGGATCAAAGCCTGTGAATCAGCGGCAGAGAACTTAAACACCGAACGCGCAGAAAATCAAGGCCTGGTCACCGCCGCAGAACAAAAAGTGGCGATGGCCGCCGCGCAGATCACAAAAGCCAATCAGCGCACTGAACAGGTGGAGCATGAATGCGACGTCGCCCGCGAAGCAATCCGGCGCCTGGAAGAGTCACTGACTGAAATGCGCACCACCGCGGCCGCGATCGAGGAACGTCACGCTGGCCAGCTACTCGCGCGCGATGAGCGCATCAGCGCACTGAGTACCGATTTCGCACGGAAAGAAACGGAATATGCTGCACGGATCACCGAGCTTGATGGTGTTCGCAAGCATGCTTTACTGCAGATTGATGAAGCACGCATTGAGTCGCGCCACTGGAAAGCGGAATTTGATCGGGTCGACGCTGAAAACAAATCGAGCGTCGTGACGTATCGCCAGCGCGCTTCTGCGCTCGATGCCGAGCTCGCGGGTGTGCGTGGGCGCCTGGGTGCTGTGGAAGAGTCGCTGGCAGCATCACGCCAGCGCTGCTTGCAACTGGAAGCCGCGGCTATGACCGTGCGTCCGGCCAATGATGCTGCCTCCTCGGTATCGCGCAAAGTGCGCGCTGGGGGATTAATTAAACGACGTTAGTCGCGATGACCATAAAAACATATGTCTTGCATATGCCTGTAGGGACTGCTACATTGAAGATGTTAACCATAGTAGGAGTGAGATTATGCGTACTGTCTCCATTTTCAAAAACGGTAAGAATCAAGCAATTCGCCTCCCCACGGACATGTCTTACGAGAATGTAGGGGAGCTGGAAATTACGCGCAGCGGTGACACCATCACTCTTCGCCCTGTGCGCCCGAGTTGGCTATCGCTGGTTGAATTGCCCAAGGCAGATGTGGACTTTCTGCAAGAACGTCAGAGCATTATTAGCGATGAAGGTAGGTTTAATCTGTGACCACGTTCATGCTGGATACCTGCATTTGCTCTTTTATCATGCGCGAGCACCCAGTGTCTGTTTTGCAGCGATTAGCCGAAGAGGTTGCGCAAAATAATCGGATCGTCATTTCTGCCATTACCTACGCCGAAATGCGTTACGGGCAAATCGGCAAGAAGGCATCGCCCAAGCATAAAACGCTGGTTGACGAATTCGTGAAGCGTCTCGATGAGATCTTGCCGTGGGACCAGGCCGCTGTTGACACGACGGTAGAGGTGAAGATTCAACTCACCAAGGCAGGATCCGTAATCGGCGAAAATGATACCGCTATAGCCGGTCACGCGATTGCTGCGGATTGTGTGCTGGTCACAAACAATGTGCGTGAATTTAGTCGCGTTCCTGGTCTGTCTTATGAAGATTGGGTTCACTAAGGAAAACTCTGTCTTCACAACTCGTCGACATACAGCAAAGGAAAATAAAATCATGGCAAATATCAAGACTCAAGATGATCGTGACAACCGGATTCGTGTGCTACACGAACAAGCGGGCAAGCACTGGCCGAAATTGGAATCGATCATAGATGAGTTGAAGTCGCTCGGCGCGCACTCGTCGGACGGGGATAATTCGCTCGCTAACGTCCGCGATTGGCCGAAACAACTCTCACATCGCTAACCGAGGAAAATAAATGAGTTCGCAAATATCATCACTAGAATACCTGGACGAAATCGCGCGCGAAGCCTGGTTGGGAAAATATGACCGCGTGGGTGTCCTTTCAACGGGTGAAGTGCTGTACGTAGCTCTCGCTTCCGGTCGTATGCGGGAACTCGCTCCCAGCGACTCCATCGCCTATGCGGTTGACCGTGTCGGCACCGAATGGATGAACCATATGCTTCTCGTTTGGCGCTCAGATTCACAACCAAAAAACTGATTTATAGAGTGCAGTTAAAACCGGAGGCAGCCGATAAAAAAGCTTTAGCGATATATTTGTTGCCTCACGATCCACTGTGGAGATTGTCATGCGGGCGATCATCGAGGCATGAATTGACGATGGTCATGGCGACTGCCTCCGGTTTTAACTGGACTCTCGTAGACGAAAGCAAATTTGTCCAAATTGTGACGGTAAATTCATCCAAATCATGGTTTTTTAAGCATCAGAAAGGGGGCTGTTAAAAGGGCTGCAGTATTCAACACAAATAACGTAATTTTTGGACGGGCTTACGCCGAGCGGCTCCCTAAAACCCCAGCCTTTTTACCAGTCCTCCTGCGTAGACAACAGTAAATTCGTCCAAATTTTTCACCCTGCTTTCATAGGAGAGTACTCACACATTTGGACAAATTTACTTTTTAAATTGTGTGGGCAAATTTGTCCTTTGGCAGCATGAGAAAGTAAATCTGTCCTTACGCAGCTTGAAAAGCCTAAAAAGTATTCTATGCTGTTGAATTCATGGACAATTTTTCGCGATATCGCTCTGCGATGTTATCAAAAAGGTCGCGTGACGAACGTTTGATCGAAGCGTGCAGCCCGAAACTGGGTCGCCGCTTACAGTGTTTTGGCGAGCATGCCTTTAAACAATGGTTGCGTCTGGAATCCGATCCTGTCGTGCACCGTTTTGCGAGCGACCTGCGATGATCGATTTTGCTGGCAAGTATCGCGTCGCTGATTATTGGGTGCGTCAAGCCGATGCTGAAATGTTTCTGATCGTTGGCGAAGAGCATGCATCTTCATCGGTGATGGTCGGTGATACCAGCGTAGTAGTGCGTGCAATTCCGTTGGCGGAACTCGCTGCAGCACGGATGTGGGTTAGCAACTGGGAGTTGATGATAGTGAGCATCGTTTCGTGTCAGCGATTGATTACAGAACCGCTCATCCGTTCGGTACTGCGGTGTGTAACGGAACCGATGCAGTTGTCCCGCATAGAACGTGAATTAGTGGTGGGTGACCCGACCTTGGTGCGTGCAACCGTGTATCACTTATTGCATCAAGGGCGATTAACAGCACCGCAGTTAATGCTGGAACCGTTATCATTTTTGACGCCCTTCGAACCTGTGTGAGTTTCCTATGATTCCTCGTCGATACACTCTGCAGGGGATGGATATCGATACGTGGTCGAGCATTGATGTGAATGCTCTTTCAGAAGACAAGCGCAAGGTATTTCAAGCGCGCCATCAAGCGATCGTGTTGTATGCAGGTGGGGAATTGCTGCATAAAATCCATGCCCAAACAGGCATTAGTGGTCGCCAACTCTATCATCTGATTCAGCGTTGTTTGAGCGTGGATGACGATGGCAGAATCTTTGGTTTGCGTGGGCTGCTCAAGCACCAACGCATCGGATCGTATATGCGAACCGCCGCATTGGCACCGGGTTGTAGCGTAACAGGCCAGGGTTTTGTGGGCGCGTTCAGTGCCCTGCTAGAACGCTATCCGGCACTCATGCAATGGTTACACAAACAGATTGATGAGCATGCTGTTGTTCTGAACCAGATCAGCACTGATGAGGGTTTAAAAACGCGCTTGAGCGGGATCGTCGCATTACAGGAATCATTCCTACGGCAATGTCGCAGAGCCGGCATCACCGCAATGGAATATCCTTTAAATACTGATCGCATGGGCATTCGCTCCCTCTCTGCCTATGTCAAGTCAGAAATACTCAAGAATTTCGGTGCTGCTGCGCGTGCTGCCGGTGCGCATCACCTCAAAGGCTTACCAACTTCACTCGCATCAGCTACGGCGATTGTGCGTCCATTCCAGGCAGTTGAATTTGATGGGCATCGACTGGACCTGCGCTTAAAAATTGTGATTCGCGATCCGCTCGGCTATGAACAAGAACTGGAGATCGAACGCATATGGTTGCTGGTGATTCTGGACGTGTGTACCCGCGCCGTACTCGGTTATCACCTGGTGATTGCGCGAGAATATAGTCGCTACGATGTGATCAAAACCATCGAGCAAGCATTGACACCGCACCAGCCACGCAGTTTTACCTTGCAGGGTGTGGGCTATGGCGGCGCTGGCGGATTTCCGTCGGGGAAGTTGCCAGAACTTGGCTATGCCATCTGGCAACGGATCAAACTCGATAACGCCAAAGCCAATCTCGCCAATGAAACCATCGCTGCGCTCTGTGAATTTATTGGTTGTGCCGTGGATGCCGGACCACCGTACCATCCCGATGACCGACCGTATATCGAGCGCTTCTTTGGCACGATCGCCAACACGGTATCGTCACGCTTGCCCGGTTACACCGGGTCCGGGCCGGACGATGTGCGACGTGCATTAAGTTCTGCGAAAGGCGACCTGCGGTTATTCCTGTCGCTTGCTGAGTTGGAAGAATTGATGGAGGCGTCGCTGGCGACCTACAATGCCACGCCGCATTCCGGCTTAAATGGCCGCACGCCACTGGAAGCGATGACCTATCACGTGCGCGGCAAAGCCGCCATGATCTCCTGGTTACCGGAAGCGAAACGGCGCACGCTGTGCCTGATGCAACAGGCGCGTCGCTGCCCAGTGCGCGGTTATCTGCAACAAGGCACACGTCCGCATATCAATTTGTTTCAGGTGCGCTATACCAGCGCGGTGCTGGCCAGCAGCGGCTCTTTGTTGGGAAGTCATTTACGCGTGTATTACAACAGCGATGATTTACGCACCGTGCGTGCATTTCTGGCCGATGGGTCTGAGCTCGGCATACTCAAAGCCCAGGGAGCATGGGGCGAGGTCAGCCACGATATCACTCTGCGGCGCGAGATCATGAAGAAGCGCGGTAACAAGCGCCTCAAGGTCACAATCGATCATGTGTTTATTGATGATTTTATTGCGGATAAAAAAATCAAAGCCAAGCGCAGTCGGCGTGCGGCCAGTGATCTGGAAAGAACCATGCGCATACTGGCGAAAGCCCCGACTTCCGCGACGCCGCCTGGACCACCGTGCGAGCATGGTAGCGCCCCAATCAAAACTGAGGCTCTATGCAATTTAGGTGAAGCAACAACCACAACACCGACGATACCGACCGACATCAACAAAAAAATCGTCCCGATACCACTCACCATCGGCAGTGGATATGGACCCAGTATTTAGCAAGTCGAATGCTGATTTTTTGCATCAAGGAGAGATCCTTTGTCTAGCCATAACAACCGCCTGACCCGTCCCATCAGCAAGGAATTACATCCACTCGCTACCGGCCAGTACCGGATCGCTACCCCGGCCATCCAGGCGTTTTACGAACTTATTTCTCGCTGTTTACGCTACCGCATTACCGGTGCATTAATTTATGGTCCACCGCGAATAGGCAAGACTAAAGCGATTGAATACATCCGCTTGTTACTCGCTGAAAAAGTGCCGACCATCACCACCTATCATGTGCAAGCTGAACATAAGCCGCGCCATGCAGAAGGCCCGCTCTTCGCCAATCTGCTGGAAGCCGTTGGTTACCCTGATGCGTCAGGCGGATCGAATTCTGCCAAGCGGCAACGCCTGATCAATAAAATTCGCGAAGCCTGTATCAAGGCCGGGCGCGGTACCGTCATCTTGTTTTGCGATGAAGCCCAGCGCTTCGATGAAAACGAATATGAGTGGTTACGCGACATTCACGATCATCTGGATCGCATGGAAATCAAGCTGTTCACATTTCTAGTCGGCCAGCAGGATTTGCTGTCGATTAAAACCAATTTCCAGCGTAGCGGGAAGATGCAAATTGTGGCCCGTCTGATGGTCGAAGAGCTGGCATTTTATGGCGTGCGCGATGTCAATGAAGTGGCCACCTGCCTGGCGGGATACGGCCAGACCTTCTATCCACGCGGCTCGGAATGGAGTTTTACCCGATTCTATTTGCAGCAAGCGGTGGATGCTGGCTATGTCCTCACTGATGATGCGCAGTTAATTTGGACAACCTTCGAGAACATCCATAACAAAGCCGGATTCAGCGGGGCGATGGATATTCCGATGGAATCGTTTACCCGCGCCGTCGAGATCGTCCTTAAGGACGCAGCGATTCATGATGCACCGGCTTATCGGCCACCGCCTGCGCTCTGGGAACAAGCAATACGACACTCCGGTTATACCCAAATCAGGATCGCTACCAGTCGTCTTAAACTGGCGCTGCGGGAGGCTTAGTGCGAGAGCGCGGCGAGATCAAGATTCCCGCGTTTACTGCGTATCCGATTATGCTGGTCGATACGCATGCCCTAACCCCTGCACTGGGATACGTCTTTAATTCGACGTGGCTGGATCCGCAGGAATCTATCGTATCCATGCTCTGGAAGTTTGCGCGGATGAATCTGATCGCTGGCCATCTCATTGCAGGGCAAATTTCCAGAACGGTGGTAGATCCCTATGAGGGAATTAATCCCAGTAGCAGTGAAGTTGACATCCGGCGCGTACATCAGATGCTGTGCTTGCCATCGAAGCTGATTCGCAATGCATTGCTGCCAGATGGGTTGGGTTGCCCCGACTTTCGCTATTGTCCACGCTGCATGCGCCGCGGCTATCACAGTGTGGTGCCTCAGATAGCGCTGGTCACGCACTGTCCGATACATGGCAACGCCTTGCAAAACGCATGCGTTCGCTGCGACAGCAAAACACTATATCGGCTCAATGTCATTCTGTTGGATGCGCCATTTCGATGCGGATATTGCCGAAGCTATTACGGCACCTGTCATCCACGTTTTTTAGAAAGAACACCACTAAATTTAAAGGCGCGGGTCGCCATCACGCGCATGCGGTTGCATTATTTCGCACATTGAATTGTTCATTTCGGTGAATTTTTATCAAAAAAACAGCTAAAACAGATGGACGAATTTGCTTTCCGCAATGCGCGAAATTAATTTTGGACAAATTTACTTTCTAAAACCGATAACGCATTGAATTTATTGGATAAATTTCTGATGCTTCGGAAAAAATCAGGATTTGGACAAATTTACCGTCACAATTTGGACAAATTTGCTTTCGTCTACGCTAATCTAATCTAATCTAATCTGTCTTATCACTCACCACCACCGAGCCATAGATAGAATCCAGATGGATTCGGCTAAATTTATTCTTGCCAGCCTCCTGAGCATCAAGTCGTCTGTAGCTTGACTCTGATGCAGTCCCCTTTCTTGGCTGATATTGGTCTGCCAATATAACTAGCCAACCTTTTTTGAATCGACATCATGAAAAAAATGTCGTTTTTAGTATTTCGTATTGGCATAATTATTTAAGGATATATTTCCATACGGCATTGTTATAGAATATTGCAAAAGATGTAAAAAATACACTTGGTTAGGTGTTCGGCTATTGATCCGTGTGAGGACGGATCAATATGCCCAACTTTGAAGGGATGGGTATTCCGCTCAATGTGATTCTGCTCTGTATCTGCTGTTACGTGGTTGGCCCGTTGAGCTACAAACACCTGGTGGATCGAGCAGGACTATCGCGCTATTAAGCGGGTCACCCGGCCGATGCTCGAGGCGAAATCGCCCTCCAGCGCCGGTTAGCTGTGTGCCGATGGCGAGTTTGTGATCCGCAAGGGTCAGTACACGACCGATAACGCGGATGCAATATTATTCGCCGACCAGTTTATGCCCCGATTCAACGGGACCCCTTAGTTTGAGATACACAATTTCTTTGGTGAAAATTTTCACCTTGTGATTAATAACGCGACAAAGTCACTGGTGTTTGTGCTCGTATTCGTACTTGTAGGAGCTGCTGTTATTGGAATGTTGATGGCCATTCGGAGGCCGCTGAACTGAGATCGCTGCCGATGGCTCTAGCCGAGACTTTATTTTGTAATGTTCCAAATCTGGAGACAAGTACATGAAATTAGACGTCATTGTTATCGACGATACCTCGGTCAATCTTTTTTTGACATCGCACTTGATCAGTAAATTTGATGGGTGTGTTCCAAAATCATTTACCAACCCGCAAGATGGTCTGGCATGGTGTGCTGAACATGTTCCAGATTTAATTATCGTTGATTATATGATGCCCGAAATGGACGGCATTGAGTTTATCCGTCGTTTTCGCGCTTTCCCGGGACGTGAAGACATCCCTGTATTGATGGTGACGGCCAACGATCAGGTCGAAACCCGCCATCGTGCCTTGGAGGCAGGTGCCAATGACTTTCTTTTAAAACCGATAGATAAGGTCGAACTTGTAGCGCGTACTCGCAATATGCTGTCGTTGCGGCGTAGTCAGCGAAACTTAATAGACAACGCAACCTGCTTGGCCTTAGAAGTAGAAAAGGCCACGGCCGAGATAAGAGCGCGCGAGCGGGAAACTATTATCCGCTTGTCGAAGGCGGCTGATTACCGCGACCCTGAAACCGGTTCGCATATTTTACGCGTGTCCCATTTCTCCAAACTAATAGCAGCCAATATGGGGTTGTCGGAGCAGGATCAACAAATGTTGTTCAACGCTACACCGATGCATGATGTTGGCAAGGTAGGTATTCCTGATCACATTCTGCTCAAGCCTGGCCGGCTGGATGCCGCAGAATTTGAAATCATGAAACAGCATGCGATTTTAGGCTTCAACATACTTGATGGTAGCCAATCCGTTATCTTACAGGCGGCAGCCCAAATTGCCTTGTCACATCATGAAAAATACGATGGCAGTGGCTACCCCCAAGGCTTGGTCGGTGATGCCATTCCAATCTTTGCCCGCATATGCGCTGTGGCCGATGTGTTCGATGCCCTGACGTCCGAACGCCCCTATAAAAAAGCCTGGGACGACGTACGTGCCGTAGCATTGTTACGTGAGGGTTCCGGCCATCATTTCGATCCCGCATGCGTGGATGCCTTCTTACTTAACTGGGATGAAGTGGTAGCGATACGCACTCGTTTCAAGGAAGAATAACTCTCCAGGGCGAGACTGGCATTGTCTAACGACTTGACCAAGCGAATGTATGCTGACTCTGCGCGTAAATCGCTACAGAGACCCGCACAACAGACCGGCCTTCAATCATTTACCTGAGTGATTATTGCGGTTGGCCTAACCAGCAGAAGAAGTTATCGAAAAAATGAGAGCACTATTTATTTTTTGTGTAATAACGGTCACCTATGTGATCAGCGGTAAATTGGCAATGCTGCTGACGCTTCCAGTCGGTTATGCCTCAACCATTTTCCCTCCTGCCGGAATTGCTCTGGCTGTCCTGTTTATTGCTGGAAAACGGCAGTTACCGTCCGTTTTTCTGGGAGCACTTCTGCTTAATATATGGATTGCGTATTCGGCCGGTCAATCCATGGACAGAATGCAGTTGATTCTCGCTGCGTCGATTGCCGCTGCGTCAGTAGTGCAGGCTAGTGTGGGGAGCTGTTTGCTCAGGAAAGTTATAGGTTACCCGCTTAGCCTTGATCGTGTCCGGGAAATCTTACGCTTTATGCTTCTGGCTCCAGCTATTTGTCTCATCAGTGCCAGTCTATCCGTGAGCAGTCTGTTTGCTTTTGGTGTTTTTGGTTCAAGCAGCATTTTCATTAATTGGGCTAGCTGGTGGCTAGGCGATACGCTCGGTGTCGTAGTGTTTTTCCCTCTGGTTATGATCTTGGCCGGTGAACCGCGTGTTCTTTGGAAAAAACGTTTAGGTACAGTGGCGCTACCTATGCTGTTTATATTTACGATTTTTGTCGCGATATTTCTCAAAACGAGTCAGTGGGAATATCACGATTCATTAAATGATTTTCGGCAACTTTCCCAGCAGGTCAACAGCCAGGTTCAAACCAAACTTGAGGAGCAGGAATCGTTGCTGGAACAAGTGGCAGGTTTAATGACTCATGATCAAAAAAGCCCAATTACACGGGGAGGTTTTCATCGTTTCGTGGCAAGGTCGTTGATCCGTTTTCCGATGATACAGGCAATCGAATGGGCACCGGAAGTCAGTGGAATACACCGTCAGTCTTTTGAAGATACGCAACGCCAGGAATCACCAACGTTTAGGATTTGCGAGCGTGATGATCAAGGAACGATGCAGCAAGCAAAAAAACGCAGCCAATATTATCCGGTTACCTACGTTGAGCCACTTGCCGGTAATGAGTTGGCATTAGGATTTGATCTTTCTTCAAGTCAGACACGATTGCAGGCAATACGTAAGGCCAATCAGTCGGGAGCGTTAATTATTTCTGCACCGTTAAAACTGGTGCAGGAGCGTCAGCACCAGATAGGTGTTCTGTTACTGTTATCAGTAGAGCCAAATGATTCAAAATCAGGTATCGTTTTAACCGTTTTGCGGATAAGCGATTTTATGGAGAGGCTGCTCCAGTACACCCGTCCTATGTTGTACACCCGGCTTGTCGACCTTGATGAAAAACAAATTATTTACGATAACTTTGATCAGGAAAGTCATCCTGAATTAATCGACTACTTCTTCAATTTTGGTTCCCGCCATTACAAGCTGGCAACCGCACCAACCCCAAAATATTGGACTTTGCATCGTAACTGGCAAAGCTGGGCCTTACTCGCCGTGGGTACGTTTGGTAGCGGATTACTGGGATCGCTGCTATTGCTTGGTACTGGGTATACATCGAGGATCAAAGAGGAGGTCAAAGAAAGAACCAAGCAATTGGAACAATCGAAAAAGGATGTGGAAAGACAGAATGAAAAGAATCTGGCGATCTTACGTAATGCCAGCGATGGAATACATATCCTTGATGTTGATGGAAATTTGATCACGGCGAGCGATTCCTTCTTTGCCATGCTTGGCTATCAGCGTGATGAAATCATCGGATGCAATGTTTGCCATTGGGATGTGCAATTATCTGTTGAAGAGCTTACGCTGGTAATAAAGAATCAGTTCGAAGTTAACAAGAGATTCCAGTTTTTATCACGTCACAGGCGAAAAGACGGTGCCTTCATTGATGTTGAGGTTAACGGTATGGCGCATGAACTGGACGGACAGCCTGTGTTGATCAATTCGTCACGCGATATCACTGAGCGTAATCAATCTTTAGAACAATTGCGGCAGGCCAAGCAAGTTGCCGAGGACGCTAGCGTTGCCAAGAGCAGTTTTCTAGCCAACATGAGCCATGAAATTCGTACGCCAATGAATGGCATTATCGGGATGACCGAACTTGCGCTCGATACTGAGTTAAATCAGGAACAAAAGGAGTATCTTGGGTTGGTCAAGTCCTCCGCGGATGCGTTACTCCATATCATCAATGACATTCTTGATTTTTCCAAAATTGAAGCCGGGAAGATGGATATTGATGAGATTGAATTCGATTTGCGTGACATGCTATCGCAAACCGCACGTTCGATTGCCTTGCAAGCTCATCAAAAAAATTTGGAGTTACTCCTCGATATTGATCCTGCTATTCCACGAATACTGATTGGCGATCCGAGACGACTGCGACAGGTTATTGTAAATTTAATTGGAAATGCGATCAAATTTACAGAACACGGCGAAATAGTGGTCAAGGTCACGATGGATACACAATCGGCAAATCGCAACAGGCTGTCGTTGTGCATCAGTATTCGCGACACCGGCATCGGCATTTCCAACCAAAAATTCAAGGCAATCTTTGACTCATTCTCACAGGCAGATAGCTCGACCACACGCCACTACGGTGGTACAGGGCTAGGACTTTCGATATCGTCCAGATTCGTTGAACTGATGGGCGGGACCATCACACTAGTGAGCAAAGTTGGCCAGGGCTCCACGTTTTTTGTCAATATCATGCTTGGGAGCACCCCGCATGAGACGCTACTGCCTGATGAAATAGTGGATTTGAAGGATATGCGGATGTTAGTGGTTGACGACAATTCGACCAATCGTCAACTTACAGTGGAGATTGCTCGGCTGTGGGGAATGCACCCGACTTCAGTATCTGGCGGACAGCAGGCGCTAGATGAACTGGCTCGTGCCAAACATGCTGGTGAGCCGTATAAGTTGCTGTTACTCGACGTCCGAATGCCAGACATGGATGGTTTTGCGGTCATTGAACATCTGCGTGCTCAACATGAAGATGCCATTGCACCGGTCATGATGCTTACTTCCGATGGGCAGCGGGGCGATGCGATACGTTGTAGTGAGTTGGGAGTTGTCGCCTATTTAAATAAACCATATTTGCAATCTGACTTACTTGACGCGATTATGAAGGCCCTCGGGCTAGCATATGGAAAAGTACCGCAGTTGCTCCCGCGCCACTCTTTGCGCGAAAAGAAACACAAAATCAATGTGCTACTGGCAGAAGATAATAGTGTTAACCAAACTTTGATCACAGTGTTATTACAAAAATTCGGGCACAGCATCGATATCGCAGAGAACGGTCTTATGGCCGTCGACAAATGGCAAGTCGGGCAATATGATCTGATTCTAATGGATGTTGATATGCCTTTACTAAACGGGTACGCGGCGACCATGCGAATACGTGAACTTGAGCAGCAGAGGCAGGGACGTGTACCTATCATAGGATTGACGGCTCATGTGGTGCAAGGCAGCCGTGAAAAATGCTTGGAAGCGGGCATGGATAGTTATCTGTCAAAACCAATTAACACCGAAGCATTATGGCGTGAGTTGAATAAATTAGGCCGGCCTGTTCATATTGATAAGCCCGCAATTACAGTCAGGACGCTCACTGTTGCAGATTTCGCTAAGACACGAAAAGATGTTGATGATGACCACGTAATTTTTGACAAGGTCGTGCAGCTATTTTTGGTGGAAGCAGCCATTCACGTGCAGCATATAAAGGACGGAGTAACGCAGCATTCCGTCGACAAAGTACGCTGTAGTACACATACATTACGAGGAATATTAGGTATTTTTTCAGCCGAACGTACTATACAGGCAGTGCAGAATATTGAGCGATTAGCCGACCAAGCGGATATCGATGAGCCTATCAAAGAACTCGATATCGCGCTGGCAGAATTGGTGCAGACGATGCGGTCGTATCATTGGTAAATCATCCGCGTTATCTGGTTCAAGGCGACATTTCCAATATTGGCAGCTTGCACGCCCATTAATGAACCACCGCTGAGGGTTTCCGCGGTGGTGCCGTCATAGACCTTGTTATTCGCAGTGTGGGCTCCCCTGATGGTCGATACTTTTGCAGGTCGGTGCTTTCGCAGTGATATTGGCCGTCAATGTGTTGAGTTGTCAATGCCGGAGTAAAGATGTACCAAATGGCGCGTTAAAAGTGTACCAATCCGGGTTAATAAATAGAGCCGTTGA
>NZ_JASJXA010000042.1:0-30302 GCF_035018905.1 Glaciimonas sp. Gout2
AGGAAAAAAAGAGTAAAAGCGACTTTTTTTGGCAACGTTTAAAACAAAAACGAGCATTTATTCCGTTTGTAAAAAACAATTTATTCCTTTAAGGAATCATTTCTTATTGCCAATAGAAGGATAGCTTGCCTATATTTTTGTTGTCGGTAAGCTCCTAGTAAGCAACAAAGTGGATAAATAAGCATTTATGAATAAACAGGATATGAGCCCACGTTCTTTTAGGTGAAAAGTTAGTGATTTTTAAACATGACACTTGATGGCCTGCCAAATCGTATGAATGTGATTTTACAAATTGATGGTCGAGTCAAATTAGTCTCTTTGACTTGTCGTTAAAATAATATTTCTTAATTGCAACATATTATTAAAATAATTAATATCCACTTATAAAAAGCCCGCCAACAAAACTGATGGACGAGTCTTAAAGACTAAGCGACCAAGCTTATAAATGAGGATGACAAATGGAAGTAGCAGGAAAGTACGACTACATTATTGTTGGAGCAGGAACTGCGGGTTGTGTATTAGCTAATCGATTGACACGAAACCCCAATGTCAATGTGCTATTGATTGAAGCGGGAGCAAAAGACGACTACATTTGGATACATATCCCGGTAGGTTATCTTTATTGCATTAATAATCCACGTACCGATTGGTTGTATCGGACTGAGCCTGATTCTGGACTGAACAATCGCAGCCTGATTTATCCACGCGGAAAGGTGCTTGGTGGATCTTCTTCCATTAACGGCATGATTTATATGCGAGGCCAAGCCCGTGATTATGATCAATGGGCGTCAATTACTGGTGATACGTCCTGGCGTTGGGAAAATGTTTTGCCACTTTTTAAGAAAAGTGAAGATCACTACAATGGAGCGAGCGCTTTTCACGGAGTGGGCGGAGAGTGGAGAGTGGAAAAACAGCGATTGTCATGGCAAATTCTGGATGCTTTTCGGGATGCCGCCGCTGAGACGGGTATCCCAAAAGTGGATGACTTCAATCAGGGTAATAACGAGGGTGTAGGTTATTTTGATGTCAATCAAAAGCGTGGAATTCGATGGAATGCGTCAAAAGCATTTTTACGTACCGCAGCGACCCGCGGAAATCTAGAAATCATGACCGGTTGTCATGTAAAACGGCTTCAAATTAATGCCGGTGAAAATGGTTTGGAATGCACAGGTGTTGAATTTTTAGGCGGTGGCAAAGAATGGTCGGCAGAAGCAGCTAAAGAAGTTCTATTGTGTGCTGGAGCAATTGGTTCGCCGCATATTTTACAATTTTCGGGAATTGGTCCAGCCACGCTCTTGCAGCAAAACCATATTCCGGTTGTGCATGATTTGCCAGGTGTTGGAGAGAATTTACAGGATCACTTGCAGATTCGCATGGGATTTAAAGTCTCGGGCGTGAAGACGCTCAACATGATGGCGAGCAATTGGGTCGGGAAAATGAAAATTGGATTTGAATATTTGCTGTCACGCAGCGGTCCAATGTCGATGGCGCCATCGCAGTTAGGTGCGTTTGCTAAATCCGATTCCACCCAGGAAACACCTAATTTGCAGTACCACGTGCAGCCATTATCATTGGAAAAATTCGGCGATCCTCTGCATAATTTTCCTGCATTTACCGCTAGCGTTTGTAATTTGCGACCAACGTCTCGTGGTCATATTCGGGTCGCGTCGGGTGATCCTATGGTTGCCCCGAAAATCACGTTAAATTACCTTTCTACCGAGCTTGACCGTAAAGTAGCCGCGGCTTCTGTAGTGTTAACAAGAAAGATTGCTGCGGCCCCCGCATTGCGAAAATATGCACCAGCAGAGTTTATGCCGGGTAACGATTTTCAAACCGAAGAAGACCTGATTCGCGCTGCGGGCAACGTGGGTACGACTATTTTTCACCCCGTCGGTACTTGCATGATGGGTAAAGTAACAGATAAATTAGCGGTAGTTGATAGTAAATTACGTGTAATTGGCGTAAATAGACTGCGTGTAGCAGACGCTTCAATAATGCCAACGATTACTTCAGGAAATACGAATTCACCAACTATTATGATTGCCGAAATGGCGGCTAAATTTATTTTGGAGAAGGTTTCTGAATAGATCGGGCTTACGGCTGGATTTGCCAAATCAGGGTTTCCGACAGATTAACCAACATCTTGGTAACGACGCGATTTTCTGTGGCTTAAATTACCATAAAATGTTGTTGATTTGAGTTTAGTACTTATACGTATTGCTCAGTGTTCTGGTCCTCTGTACTATCCGTCAAACCAGTTTCAGTTGCTATCAACCTAATAAAAAATTTGTACCGATGGCTTGTCACGGTGCAAAGAAAAACCCTAAGGAGACAGGATGAGCGATTTCATCTTAGAAACGAAAAGCCTGACTAAAGAATTTAAAGGCTTTACGGCGGTAAGTGATGTCAATTTACAAGTTGAGCGCGGCCATATTCATGCTTTGATCGGTCCTAATGGTGCTGGCAAAACGACCTGTTTTAATCTGCTAACTAAATTTTTGATTCCGACGACCGGACAAATTTTGTTCAATAATCGTGATATCACCCTTTCTGCGCCTGCACAAATTGCGCGACAAGGGATTATTCGTTCTTTTCAGATTTCAGCCGTGTTTCCGCATTTGTCGGTGATGGAAAATGTTCGCATCGGTTTGCAACGCAATTTAGGCACCTCTTTCCACTTTTGGAAAAGTAGCAAAAGTCTTTCCCAGTTACGGGATCGTGCAATGGAGCTGCTGGCAGAAGTTGATTTGACGGAATTCGCTGATACCTTAACCGTTGATCTTCCTTATGGTCGTAAGCGGGCATTGGAAATTGCGACAACACTAAGTATGAATCCGGAACTAATGTTGCTTGATGAGCCGACGCAGGGAATGGGACATGAAGACGTGGATCGGGTTACAGCGTTGATTAAGAAAGTTTCGGCAGGTAGAACCATCCTGATGGTTGAGCACAATATGAGCGTAGTTGCCGGTATTTGCGACAAAATCAGCGTCTTGCAGCGCGGCGCGATTTTGGCAGAAGGCGACTACAAAACCGTGTCAACTAATCCACTTGTAATGGAAGCGTATATGGGTACTGAAGCAAGCACACTCGAAGGAGCGCATTAATGCCGTCTGTTATGTCTCAGCAAGGTTCTGAAAATACAGTGGAAAAGTCCAGTAATTCGGTTAAACCACCTGCGCTTTGCATTACCGATCTGCATGCTTGGTACGGCGAATCACATATTTTACACAGCGTGAATTTGACGGTAAATGCCGGCGAAGTAGTGACTTTACTGGGCCGTAACGGTGCTGGTCGGACGACTACGATGCGCGCGATCATGGGATTAACAGGTACGCGTAAAGGGTCTATAAAGGTCGGTGGTGTTGAAACTATCTCCTTACCAACGCATAAAATTGCGCATCTTGGTCTGGGTTATTGTCCTGAGGAACGCGGTATATTTTCTTCGCTTTCTACCGAAGAAAACTTGCTCTTGCCGCCGTCTGTTTCGAAAACTGACAAAGGTATGTCAATAGCAGAAATTTACGACATGTTTCCTAATTTGGAGGAGCGTAAAAATAGTCAGGGAACCCGGTTGTCTGGTGGTGAACAGCAGATGTTAGCGGTGGCGCGTATTTTGCGTACGGGCGCGCGGCTGCTGTTGCTTGATGAAATTTCTGAGGGCCTTGCACCGGTGATTGTTCAAACTCTAGCGCGTATGATTTTATTGTTGAAAGAGAAGGGTTACACCATCGTTATGGTGGAACAGAACTTTCGATTCGCAGCGCCGTTAGCTGATCGCTTTTATGTGATGGAACATGGACAGATAGTGGAAACATTTGGTGCCTCACAATTACAAGAAAAAATGCCCGTATTGAATACGTTACTGGGTGTTTAAAAAATAGTAGTCAATACAAAAAAACAAAAATAATAAAGCAAAAACAATAAAGTAAAAATAATACTAATACATAAGCTGATCACACTAAATGCGTGATTGTCAGGTAAAAATGGAGAGCAAATTGAAGATTAAATTGAAAGCAGTATCACTCGCAGTATTTTCCACACTGGCGTTTGGCGTCGCTGGATCTGCCACGGCACAGATATCTGGCGATACAATCAAGATTGGCTTTATTACCGATATGTCGAGTGTGTATTCGGATATTGATGGCCCTGGCGGCGCAGAAGCAATCAGAATGGCTATCGCTGATATGGGTGGAAGCATTAACGGCAAAAAAATCGAATTAATCGTGGCCGACCATCAAAATAAAGCGGACATTGCATCAAGCAAAGCGCGCGAATGGTTTGATCAGCAAGGCCTGGATATGTTGATCGGTGGGACCAATTCCGGCACTGCGCTGGCGATGGCAAAAATTGCTACTGAAAAGAAGAAGCCATTTTTTGAAATCGGCGCGGGTAGCACACGTTTGACTAACGAAGAGTGCACGCCTTACACGGTGCATTACGCGTATGACACCTATGCATTGGCTAATGGAACAGGTTCTGCAGTCGTCAAGCAAGGCGGTAAAAGCTGGTATTTTCTGACCGCTGATTATGCGTTTGGAAACTCGCTGGAAAAAGATACAACAGCCGTGGTGAAGGCATCAGGCGGAACTGTTTTAGGTGCAGTCAAGCATCCGTTAAATGCATCTGATTTTTCTTCATTCCTGTTGCAGGCACAAGCATCCAAAGCGCAAATTATTGGATTGGCAAACGCCGGTGGCGACACCATTAATGCGGTCAAAGCAGCAAACGAATTTGGTATTACCAAGACTGCCAAACTGGCAGGTTTACTGGTCTTTATCAATGATATTCATTCGCTGACATTGAAGCAGACCCAGGGAATGTATTTGACCGATAGTTGGTATTGGGATCAAAACGATGAATCACGTGCCTGGGCCAAGCGATATTTTTCAAAAATGAAAAAAGAGCCATCGAGCTTGCAAGCAGCCGACTATTCTGCGGCCACGCAATATCTGAATGCAGTGAAAGCCATCGGTACCGATGATGGTGAAAAAGTGATGGCACAGTTGCGCAAGACAAAATTTAACGACATGTACACCAAAGGCGCCTACTTGCGCCCTGACGGACGCGTGGTGCATGACATGACCTTGTATCAGGTTAAGGCACCGGCAGAGTCAAAGTATCCATGGGATTATCTCAATAAAATTCAAACAATCCCTGCGGAAAAAGCATTTATGTCTAAAGCAGATTCTAAATGCGCGACTTGGAAATAATTGATGTAGTTGATATTAGCAGGTAGCAGGATTTTTGATATTTGTTAATACGATGCTCTTTGTCGCTGAATAAGCTGCAACTGAATTACAACTAAGTCCGTCACTCACGGCATGTCGTTTGCCTGACGCAATATGCGTCGTGAAACATATGCCTGAGTATTTTTTTATGATTCATCACTATTCCAGTTCTGTCCAAAATTCTTCTGCCGTCATGCTTAAAGTGAGCTTAGGCGTCAGCAAGGATACTGTTAGCTGAAGTAATCGGTAAGTAACCTGTTGTCAGGTATATTCTCGATTAATTTGACGAAAATTCAGGACCGAATTGAGTGTGATTTTATGATGACATTGCCATGGAATTGTTCGGCATCCCTCTGCAAGCCTTGATGAGTCAGCTACTGCTGGGCTTGGTCAATGGTTCTTTTTACGCCATGTTATCGCTCGGCCTGGCGGTAATCTTTGGCTTACTTAATGTAATTAATTTTGCGCACGGTGCGTTGTACATGATGGGCGCATTTTTGGCCTGGATCGGATTGTCTTATTTTAATCTGAACTATTGGGTCATGCTCGGTCTGGCACCGTTGATCGTTGGTGTTTTCGGCATCATCATCGAAAAAACCATGTTGCGCTGGCTGTACAAACTTGACCATCTTTATGGTCTGTTGCTGACCTTCGGTATTACGTTGATGGTAGAAGGTATTTTTCGCTCGTTTTACGGGGTTTCCGGTCAACCGTATTCGGTCCCTGACTTGCTGAGCGGTGCGACTGATATCGGATTTATGATATTGCCAAACTACCGTGCGTGGGTCGTATTTGCGTCGCTAGTCGTTTGTTTTGCGACCTGGTTTGTCATCGAAAAAACTAAGCTTGGCGCCTATTTGCGTGCTGGTACGGAGAACCCAAAACTGGTTGAGGCTTTTGGTATCAACGTGCCATTGATGGTGACACTCACCTACGGTTTCGGTGGTGCGTTGGCTGCCTTTGCCGGCGTGCTGGCGGCGCCGGTCATTCAAGTCTCTCCGTTGATGGGTTCCAATCTTATTATCGTTGTTTTCGCGGTGGTAGTGATTGGCGGCATGGGTTCAATCATGGGCTCTATCATTACTGGATTAGCGTTGGGTGTCATTGAAGGTCTGACGCGTGTTTTTTATCCCGAAGCATCGGCTACCGTGGTCTTTATTGTCATGGCAATCGTTTTGATGATTCGTCCTGCTGGTTTGTTCGGCAAGGAAAAATAGAAAATGAGCTATTCCGTGCGCTATTACCTCTCGGTAAAAAAACGCTATAACAAACAAGTTATCAACGACGCTAATCGTATGCAAGGATGGTCAGCATGAATAAAAAAGTTCTCTATGGTGTGATATTGATCGCCGCGCTGGCCGCGCCGTTTGGTATCTATCCCGTATTTTTGATGAAAGTATTGTGCTTTGCATTGTTTGCATGTGCTTTCAATTTGCTGATTGGTTTTACTGGTTTGCTGTCGTTCGGTCATGCTGCGTTCTTCGGCGGTGCCGGTTATGTTGCTGGTTATACGTTGACGAAATTGGGCTTGCCAACAGAAGTAGGGCTGATACTTGGCACCTTGACGGGCGCATTGATTGGCTTGGTAATGGGTAGTCTGGCGATTCGGCGACAAGGTATTTATTTCACGATGATCACCCTTGCGCTGGCACAGATGGCATATTTCGTTTGCCTGCAAGCACCGTTTACTGGCGGTGAAGATGGTCTGCAAGGCGTGCCACGTGGCAAGTTACTAGGCTTGATCAGTCTTGATAGCGACTTAACTTTATATTACGTTGTGCTGGCGATTGCGGTACTTGGATTTGCGTTGATCGTACGGACGATTAATTCACCTTTTGGTCAGGTGCTGAAGGCCATCAAGGAAAACGAGCCGCGTGCGATTTCACTTGGCTACGATGTGAACAGGTACAAATTACTGGCGTTTGTTTTATCGGCGGGACTTACTGGGCTGGCGGGTGCAACCAAAACGCTTGTGTTGGGCTTTGAGACGCTTACAGACGTGCACTGGACCATGTCTGGCCTTGTGATATTGATGACGTTGGTTGGTGGCCTTGGTACGCTGACGGGGCCTATTGTCGGCGCTGTGATTATCATTGTGCTTGAAAATAAGCTGGGTGATATCGGCAGTTGGTTGGCCGTAGTGACGCATGTCGACTGGTTTAATGGTTTAGGTGAATCGGTGACGATTGTGACTGGCTTTATATTTATTGTCTGCGTGCTGGTGTTCCGGCGCGGGATTGTCGGTGAAATCGGAGCGTTGTTTAAGCGCCGGGTGGCTGATAATTAAACAGTTTCAGAACAGCTTTGGTGACAAAACTGTTGCACCGTTTAAAGCCCGCGCAGAGTAGTTGCGCGGGCTTTTTTAGTTTCTGTTTGCTCTGTTATTGTCACGATATATTGTTACGATATGTGCGGTCGTCAGTTTGCTGCTACCAGCTTGTGTCGATGATTTTTTTATCGGTATTTGATGGGTATCGCAAAAGGCGGTTTGCCCGTTTGCTTTATGACTTCAACCTGGATTCCGAGACAAGTCTCGACCGTCTCCGAGGTCATGGTAATGGTGGGCGCATCCTGTACCAGTATCGTTCCATCGTCCAGGTTCCCATTATTTTGACCTTTGAAATAGGGACAGAATGGATTTGAATCATCCCGTTATTACCGACGAAAATCATAATCGGTAACGCGCTGACAGCGGCGGCGGTTAAGATTACTTTTAATGCGCCATTGTCGACCTGACGTGCAGTTTGCCGCGCTGCCAGACGGTATGCTTGCGTGCGGCTCAGACCAACATCACGCAGTATGCTGAAAAATTGATGCTTGTCAGTCATACCGTTCGATGCCGCCTGGAACCTGGCAACACCGATGGCCGCTGCCGCTTCGCGATGACGTAATTTTTATTGCAGTTATTGCAGATGATTGGAAATCACTTCTGCCTGAGATGTGTCGGCGTTTAAAAACGCTGTCGTAGTCTGCTTGGATTGAATGGAGTCGCGCATGATTATTTTTCTTTTTAGTATTGCAATTTAAGTCCGACAGTGAAATTGCGACCGGGTGCGGTATAGGCGTCTTTCACATTGGAACTTTCTGCTAAGCCGCGTACATCTGACCAATTCCAATATTTGCTATCGAATAAATTGCTTACTCCTGCGTACAGCGTGGCAAATTTGCTGAAGTTCAATCCGGCGCGCAGGTCGGCGATAGTAGAGGAGGGTGGCGCGAAATAGGTCGGCGTAGAAATATCTTTACGGCGCTTGCCGCACTGATAGTTGATGTCTGCCTGCACAAACCAACGTTCGCTTGGTTCGTAGCGCAATCCGAGCACCGCCATGAAGGGATTGACGGTGTCGAGCGGATTGCTTTGGCCGTTGGACCGCGTCGAACCTTTGGTGTAAGCCATACCGGTTTTGATACCGATGCCGTTCGAAAACTGCCAATCGAGTCTTCCTTCCAATCCGCTAATTCGGGCCTCACCGCGATTGATGTATTGAAAAATGTAAGGATCGACGTAGGGACGACCGCTGCCGCTGACAATTTCCTGTGAGGTAAAGTTTTGATACCGACCAGTGAATGCGGCTGTGCTTTAACGCAGCACGTTGCCTAAGTCGCCATAGATTTTGCCGCGCAACCCAATCTCTATCGTATTGCTGGTTTCAGGTTTTAGATCAGGATTGCCGACAGTGGCATAACCGAACATCGGATTTCCGAAGCTATTGTTGACCTGATTTGGCGTCGGAGTGCGGAAGCCGCGTGCGTACTGAATGTAGGGTACGAGTGCTGGATTAATTTCAAGCATCAAAGCCAGTCTCGGCGAGATGGCGTTGCCGCTTGCGGGCGTGGCGTGACCGGTGTAAGCCGGATCGTTGCTTTTGGGTGTTAGCCGATAGGAATCAAAGCGCAATCCAGGTACCAGCGTCAAACCACCATATGGAGTGAGTGCAATCTCATCTTGCAAAAAACGCCAAACAATCCGTAGTCCGTGTCAGGGAAGGCTTTGTTTGGAAAAGGAGCCTCTCCAACGCCCGGTACGGTACCGTTACGCGCACCGCTGATGCGGGCCATGCTGGTGTCGACGCCCTAGATTAAGTTATGCTGCAGGCTGCCCGTGCTGAATCCACTTTCTGCCTGGGCCGAACCGCCGATTGTGTTCTCTTTATAGATATTGTCGCGGGTCCGATCAGCAGTAGGTCTGCGCTGTTCATACGAAGTTTGATGATTGTTGGCGTCTTGATAATAGAATTTCACGTGGGCGTTCTGGAGCAGCCAACTGCCATTTTCTTTGTTATCGCTGAAATCGTAATCAAAGCTGACACGATTGCGTTCGACGCTGTCTTTTGCGCGCAGGGCCAAAGTGGTCGGCGTAATGGCTGACAAGACGTCTGAAGTAGTCTCCCCTTCTTGATGGGTAAGGGTAAGGGTCAATTTGTCGCGCGGACTTGCTGTGAAGACTACTTTGCCGAGTAATGAATTGCTGTCACTGTCTTGAGGAGTTGCGGCATCACGATTCGGCCCGAGGATATGACGTTGGGCCTGGTTTGTGACTTCATGGTCCTGTCTTTTATTGGCGATTAACATGGCTTCAAAGCGTTCACCGTCGAACGCCGCTACCGCCGTAGTAGAGATACTGCCATCAATGGAATTGTAGGATGGTTTGATAGAAAAATATGTTGGTTTTTTGAAGATATCAAGAAAGTCGCCGGGGTCTTCGGTGATGAAGTTGACCGCACCGGTCAGGCCATCGCTACCGTACATGGACGAGGCGGGTCCGCGCAATATTTCCACCCGTTTGTAGAGATCCATCTCGCCATAGTCGCCGCGCCCGGCCTCTAAAGGGCCGAAGGAAAATGCACTCGGCAAACGAATGCCATCTTCCATTAGCAAGATACGATTGCCTTCTAGCCCGCGAATATTGATGCCTTCGTTGCCGCCACGACCGCCAGCAGTGGCTGCGGATGCGGGGCGGTAGGGCCCGCGTCGAACCGTAACACCGGGTTCGTATCGTAGCAAATCCTTAATATCCTTGGCTTGCTGCTCTTCCATGGCGGCGGCATTTATGACTGAAATACTGCTCGGCGTTCTGGATAAAGGCTTTTCGGATCGTGAAGCTGTTACTGATATTTCTTCCAGAGCAAGATCGGGATGAGAGTTATAGGCGGCTAGCGTTGATGTTGTGGCGGGGCTTGTTTGCAGCGACTGCGCTGAGCTCGGTAACGAGTAAACAGTGGCAACGAAAGCGATAAAGCGAATAACAGCGCGAGTAGAAGGGCTTGTGCCCGCGCGCATGGCGGCGGTAGGCTTCGATAAAGGAAGCTGGGATGAAGAGGCAAACATACGTACTCCAAGGTCAATAAAAAGCTTATTGGCTGGCGACGGTATGTTGCGGCTGGCTTAGATAAGTTGCGGGAATGGAAGCTTGCGTGAGCAGGAAGTCGCTACAAGACTAATGAAGAATCATTATAGATGAGAATAATTCCTATTTGCAAGGTTTCCGTTGTCCGTGGCGACCTGAAGTTAAGTCGGTCAGGTTGGGGCAGGTGATTGTCTGCTTGCCGCATCAACTTTGAATGAATGGGCAGTAAAGAAGGGCGGTTATTGTTGTGTATAGGTAAAATTGTGGGCTGTAACCTGGTAAAGATTTTTTACATTTACATTTACATTTACGTGCCGTGTACTGGATCATCTTATATCGGTATCATGCGACAAATCGCGGCCACAATAGGGATTGAACATGCCTGACTTAATATTTAACTTTGGGCTTCTCGCCATAGCCGGATTTCTCGCTGGATTAATTGACGCCGTGGTGGGTGGAGGAGGATTGATCCAAATCCCGGCTTTATTTTCCATGTTGCCTAACACCGTGCCAGCGACGGTACTTGGAACCAACAAGTTGGCCGGTATCTTTGGCACGACTGCTGCTGCCATCAACTATGGGCGAAGAGTTCGTTTGGCCTGGCGGGCAGCGTTGCCCGCAGCAGGTGCCGCTTTTGTATTTGCATTTCTGGGTGCATATACGGTCACTCATATACCGACGGATGCGATCCGTAAAAGTCTGCCATTTATTTTGCTAGCGGTTGCGGCATACACCTTTGCCAAGAAGGATTTCGGCAGTATTCATGCGCCCCGCCATAATGGATCTAAAGAATTGGTCATTGCGATACTGATTGGTTGTGGAATCGGATTTTATGACGGTCTTTTTGGTCCTGGCACAGGTAGCTTCCTGATTTTCTTATTTGTGCGGTTTTTTGGATTTGACTTCCTCGCTGCCTCTGCTGTATCAAAGGTTGTGAACGTCGCGACCAATTTTGCGGCATTGCTTTGGTTTGGCTACAGCGGACATATTCTTTGGCAACTCGCGTTGCTAATGGCGATCTGTAATGTCGCAGGTTCGCTAGTGGGTACGCGATTGGCCATAAAGCACGGCAGTGGATTTGTTCGTAAATTATTTTTGGTGGTGGTATCGGTCTTAATATTAAAAACAGCTTACGATGCGTTTTTAAAATAATAAATGGTTTCACGTGGAACAACGGGGTTTCAAAAACGAAAGATTTGTTTGGTTTAAGATAGTGAACGTCAAAACGAGTCGCAATTGTTTCACGTGGAACCATCCGTAAATCCGCCTTTACATATTTTCGCGAATCGTTTGAACATATCTCTCGGATAAGTTTGTTACTTACTAATGTTTGAATTGTGGTAAAAGCTCAAGTGTCGTGGGAACACGGCTGCTTTACCACAACCGAGTCAACAAGTGGGCGGTCAACGTGAAATGGATTTATAATCACGCCTCTGTTCACCCTCTCATCGAGGCGCATTATGCTCTTTCCTACAAATTTTGATGTAATCGTTGTCGGTGGCGGTCATGCCGGTACCGAAGCTGCCTTGGCCTCTGCGCGTATGGGTCAAAAAACCTTGCTGCTAACCCATAATATCGAGACTTTGGGTCAGATGTCATGCAATCCCTCCATTGGTGGCATTGGTAAAGGCCACCTCGTAAAAGAGGTTGATGCAATGGGTGGGGCGATGGCGATCGCGACCGATGAGGCTGGTATTCAGTTCAGGATATTAAATTCATCCAAAGGCCCAGCAGTGCGCGCCACGCGTGCTCAGGCAGACCGCATACTATACAAACAGGCGATACGTTCGCGGCTCGAGAATCAGCCGAATCTATGGCTATTCCAGCAGGCTGTTGATGATCTGATCGTTGAAGGCGATCGTGTGATAGGTGCGGTCACGCAAGTTGGTATTCGCTTCCTTAGTCGTGCTGTGGTTCTGACCACCGGAACGTTTCTCGATGGAAAAATTCACGTTGGCTTAAATAACTATGCGGCGGGCAGGGCGGGTGATCCTCCTGCGATTTCACTATCAGCTCGCTTGAAAGAATTGAAGCTGCCGCAAGGCCGGCTAAAAACCGGTACGCCGCCACGGATTGATGGCCGCACAATCGATTTTTCGGTCATGCAGCCGCAACCAGGCGATCTGGATCCCGTTCCGGTGTTTTCGGTGATGGGTAACGCGGCAATGCACCCAGCTCAGATGCCTTGCTGGATTACGCACACCAATTTGCAGACGCATGACATTATTCGTGCTGGCCTTGATCGTAGCCCGATGTACACCGGAGTCATTGAGGGTGTCGGCCCGCGATATTGCCCATCGATCGAAGATAAAATTCATCGCTTTGCAGGTAAGGACTCGCACCAGATTTTTCTGGAGCCAGAAGGCTTGACGACCAATGAATATTATCCGAATGGGATTTCTACAAGTTTGCCGTTTGACGTACAGCTGGCATTGGTCCGATCAATGAAGGGACTGGAAAATGCCCACATTTTGCGTCCCGGTTACGCCATCGAATATGACTATTTCGATCCACGCGGCCTTAAAGCATCATTGGAAACAAAACTCATCAACGGACTCTACTTTGCCGGTCAGATCAATGGCACAACAGGCTACGAAGAGGCGGCCGCCCAAGGCATGCTGGCGGGCTTAAACGCGGCTTTGCAGACGCAAGAGCGTGATGCCTGGACCCCAAGACGGGATGAGGCTTATCTAGGCGTGCTGGTCGACGATTTGATTACGCAAGGTGTACTTGAGCCGTATCGTATGTTCACCAGCCGTGCCGAATATCGCTTAAGTCTGCGTGAGGACAATGCCGATTTACGTTTGACTGAGATTGGCCGCCGGTTGGGTTGTGTTGGTGATGCGCAATGGGAGCAATTCGAGAAAAAACGCGAAGCCGTCGCGCTTGAAATGGAGCGGCTGCGTTCCACGTGGGTGAACCCACGCATTTTATCCGATGCAGAAGCTGAGAGAGTTGTTGGAGTGGCAATTCAGCGCGAGTACGCGCTATCAGATTTGCTGCGTCGTCCCAACGTCTCTTACGATGCATTAATGACGCTGACGGGCATTGACGGTCAGGTCTTGGGTGGGCCCGGCGTTGCGGATGGTACGGTCAAAGAGCAGGTCGAAATTCAACTTAAATATGCTGGATACATTGACCGTCAGGCGCGTGAAGTAGAGCGCCACGAGCATAGTGAAAATCTTAAATTTCCAACAGACTTTGATTACATGCAAGTGCAGTCTCTGTCGATGGAAGTGCGCCAAAAATTGCATCAGCATCGTCCGGAAACCTTCGGCCAGGCTTCACGCATTGCCGGTGTGACGCCAGCCGCGTTGTCCTTGTTGCTGGTACACGTAAAAAAAGGCACCATGAAAAAAATGGACAAGCTAGCTGATAAAAGTGATCAGGCGGCTTAGGACTTATGGCTTAATCAAGGCTGAATTAATGCTTGATTCGTGCTTGATTCGTGCTTGGTTCATGCTTGGTTCACGCTTAATCGCTATGCATTATTGCCGCAACATGGTCGAGATACTGAAGGATTGTCAGGATGAGTGAAGTAGATACCAGCGCTTGCGGCGCGCTCGCCGCCACTTTGCGTGATGGAGCGAAGACTTTGGGCATAGCGCTCAATGGCCTTCAGCAAGCGCAATTGTTGACCTATCTGGCGATGCTGGCGAAGTGGAACAAAACCTATAACCTGACGTCAATTCGCGCGCCGGATCAGATGATGACGCATCACTTGCTGGATTCACTGGCGGTGGTTCCTGCCTTTTCTGGTGCACAAAACGTGCTGGATGTTGGGGCCGGCGGTGGCTTGCCTGGGATTATATTAGCGATTTGGGCGATGACATCGCAGCCGGATATGCGCGTTTCCATGATCGATACGGTACATAAAAAAACGGCATTTTTGACGCAAGTTAAGGCAGAAATGGGACTAAAAAATGTCCGTGTTCACACTGC
This sequence comes from Glaciimonas sp. Gout2, assembly GCF_035018905.1. Lineage (NCBI taxonomy): Bacteria > Pseudomonadati > Pseudomonadota > Betaproteobacteria > Burkholderiales > Oxalobacteraceae > Glaciimonas > Glaciimonas sp. Gout2. The sequence goes on from NZ_JASJXA010000042.1 coordinate 14,521, forward strand.
CAGAGTTGAAGAGCTTGAAGTACCACATAAGTTTGATGTCATTACATCGCGCGCCTTTGCTGAACTGTCTGACTTTATCAACTGGTCGGCGCATTTATTGGCAGACGGTGGTCAGTTTATCGCCCTTAAGGGTCTGCAACCAGCCGCAGAGATTGAGCGGCTACCAGCAGGATGGGAAGTCGCCGAGGTACGTCGGATCGCGGTGCCGGGGCTGGACGCCGAACGTCATTTGATTACCATTAAGCGAGCGATAGGATGATGAGAAATATTATATTTTCAATATCTTTTTCATTTTTTGCCATATTAACACCTTCAGTAACCCTCGCCCAAAATGTGGTGGCGGTGCCGTCCATCGATTTAAATCGGTACGCCGGTAAGTGGTATGAGATTGCACGTTTTCCGAATCGCTTTCAAAAGTCCTGTGCCGGTAACGTTACCGCTGAATATCGCACGCGCGTGGACGGGCGTATTGACGTGATAAATCGCTGTCAAAAAAATGACGGCTCGGTGGATGAAGCCATTGGGGTTGCTCGTCTCGCAGATAGTTCAGGTAGCGCTACCAATTCCAAATTAAAAGTGCGCTTTGCGCCAGCGTGGTTGTCATGGTTGCCGTTTGTTTGGGGTGATTATTGGGTATTGGATTTGGCACCCGATTATTCTTATGCGGTAGTGGGTGAACCCGGGCGTAATTATTTATGGATACTTTCGCGATCACCCAGCTTGCCAGAATTCAGTTATCAGGCCGCGATTCAGAAGGTTGCGAGGCAAGGGTTCGACGTGAGCCAACTCGTTAAAACCAAGCAAGACTGAGCTCTTTATGAACGCTTATTTTCACCTACTTGGTATCACTGAAGTGTGGCATTTAATTGCTGCGATGGCGGTGTTTTTGATGTTGCCGGGACCAGGGACGTTTTGCATTCTGACGAGCGCTGCCAAGAATGGTTTGCGTGGCGGATTTGCTGCCTTGATCGGGATGATGGTGGGCGATGCGGTACTGATGTTTTTGGCGGCGATCGGGGTTGCGGCATTGTTGCACGCGAATCTGCTGTTATTCAAAGGCGTGCAAGCTATTGGGGCCATCTATCTTGTCTATCTTGGCATTAAATTATTGCGCGCAAAAGGGAAGGGCGAGCCCGAAAGTAGAAAAGTGACTGTCGATGCCGGTGTTTCTTTTTCCCATACCGTGGATTGGCGTCGCGGGTTTTTCGTGACCTTGATCAACCCAAAGGCGATCATTTTTTATATGGCTTTTTTTCCGTTGTTTATTGATCCGGTCTCACAACGTGGCAGCATTACTTTTCTGACGATGGGTGCAATCATTTCCAGTTGCAGCTTGATTTACGGTAGTCTACTTGTGGTATTGGGAAATGCAGCGGCTAAACATTTGGCGCGTCACCGCCTTCTCGCTGCGTTCGCTTCCAAAGCGGCAGGGATTTTTCTGATAGGTTTTGGCATTAAAATCACGACGAATTAAATACATTTTGTGGACGTACGCAAAATTGCTCCAGCAACGATAGTCGGATTGTTACCTTGACCGGGCCTGGATGTTTTTTATAGGTGATCCAAGTTAATGCAATTTTACAAGTGCGTTGTCGGAACAATTTTGCGCAAGCCTTAACGCACTACATACTAAAAAAATATCACCTTATGGCAAAAATTTTCTGCGTCGCCAATCAAAAAGGCGGAGTTGGCAAGACCACCACTGCTGTGAACCTAGCCGCTGGCCTGGCGCAACTAAATCAGCGTGTATTGTTGGCTGACCTCGATCCGCAAGGCAATGCAACAATGGGTGCCGGCATCAACAAAGGCACGCTAAAAGGATCGATCTACGAGGTATTACTCGGGATGGCTGATATCAAAAGTGTTCGCGTTGTGTCGGAAACCGGCAATTTTGATGTGCTGCCCGCCAATCGCGAGTTAGCTGGTGCCGAAGTCGAAATGGTTGAGCTGGAAAATCGTGAAAAGCGTCTCAAGGATGCGATTGCCAGCATTGCGGATGACTATGATTTTATTCTGATTGATTGTCCACCGGCACTATCGTTGTTGACGTTAAATGGACTGTGCGCAGCAAACGGTGTAATTATCCCGATGCAGTGCGAATACTATGCCCTCGAAGGGCTGTCGGACTTGGTGAATACCATCAAAAAAGTGCATGCCAATTTGAATACCGATTTAAAAATAATCGGTTTGTTGCGCGTGATGTTTGATCCGCGTATGACGTTGTCGCAGCAGGTGTCGGCAGAGCTTGAGCAACACTTTGGCGATAAAGTTTTTAAAACGGTAATTCCGCGCAATGTGCGTCTGGCCGAAGCGCCATCGTATGGGATGCCCGGTGTTTGCTTTGATCCCGCCTCCAAAGGTGCGCAAGCTTATATTGCGTTTGGTGCCGAGATGGTCGAGCGCATCAAAACAATGTGATTGGCAAGGTAAATTAATATGGTTACGAAAAAATCAAAAGGTTTGGGGCGCGGTCTGGATGCGTTGCTAGGCGGTTCCACTGATATTACCGAAGCGGTGCCAACCATCGCAGGCGCGCCCTCGGTGCTGCCGGTTCTGGTGATGCAGGCCGGTAAGTATCAGCCGCGTACCCGCATGGACGAAGGCGCACTGACCGAACTGGCCGCATCGATAAAAGAACAAGGTTTGCTGCAGCCGATTTTGGTGCGGCCAATTGCCTTGCGCAATGGTGCGCAGCATTATGAGATTATTGCCGGTGAACGACGTTTTCGTGCGGCGCAAATTGCTGGTCTGACCGAAGTGCCGGTATTGGTCAAAGATGTCGACGATCAGACCACCGCAGCCATGGCGTTGATCGAAAACATCCAGCGAGAGGATTTGAATCCACTAGAAGAGGCGCAAGGTATCCATCGTCTGATTACCGATTTTGATTTCACCCATGAAAAGGCGGCGCTGTCGGTAGGCCGATCACGCAGTGCGGTCTCTAATCTGCTGCGTTTGCTCAATCTCGCCAAGCCGGTTCAAACCATGCTGATGGCGGGCGACATTGACATGGGCCATGCGCGTGCATTGCTGGCTGTCGACGCCGCTACACAGATTACGTTGGCGAATCAGGTCGTGGCCAAGCGGATGTCGGTGCGAGACGCGGAAAAACTGGTTACGCGCACGACAGCCGAACAGAATGCTATTGCGCGACCGGTCGGCAAAGGCAAGGAAAAATCTCGCGATATCGCACGGCTGGAAGAAGAACTGTCGGATATGCTTGCCACGACGGTGGCAATCAAGACCGGCGCAAAGAATCGCGGCCAATTGATTATCGATTTCTCCGATCTTGATACGCTGGATGGATTAATTGCACGGTTGAGAGGCCCCGAATAAAAATATCTTCGGTATCTTCGGTATCTTCGGTGTCTCTTGGATATAGTGATCGTCGTATTGCGTGTTTACCATTTAATATCCTGCATTCTAGTCTTGATAAAGAAGTGGCTTTATTATGCCCGTGCCATCCGCCGTATCAGCTGCCGCAGCGCCAACCATTCTTCTGTTGCCGGGACTTAATAATTCTGGCGATGGTCACTGGCAAACATATTGGGAGCAGATGTTGCCAACTGCTCAACGCGTGCAGCAGCAAGATTGGGACACCCCATGCCGTCAAGATTGGGTTAATACTCTGGACGCAGCAATTCAGGCATCGAACGGTCCCGTGGTTTTAGCTGCACACAGTCTGGGATGTGCACTGGTGGCGTGGTGGGTAGCGGAGCATGGTAATTGCCAAGGGAGTGCAGCAATGGTCAAAGGTGCGCTGCTGGTCGCGCCGCCGGACGTGGAGCGCGCCGACTTCCCAGCCTCGGTACGTGACTTCGGGCGGATGCCAAGGATGGCGTTGCCGTTTGATACCATCGTCGTTGGATCGGACAACGATTCTTGGTGTGAAATAACCAAAATACAAAGTTTTTCGGCCGACTGGAAGGCCACGTTTCACAATATTGGTGCACTTGGTCACCTAAACGCGGCGAGCGGGTTGCGTGATTGGCAACAAGGTCGGACGTGGTTGGCGCAAGTTGGTCGCATGCAATCTGTTGTATAGAATCATATAAGCTCATGATTCTTTTGCAAAAGTTTGACGAAAACAACACGCTGATCGTATAATCCGCGGGTTTCTAAAATTGCCGTAAGCGCACCTTTCTGACGCACGGCATTGAATAACATGGGATCAATATGTTGCGTATTGTGCTCTTGCAATTTATTGTCACTGTGTTTGTGGCCGGTGTAGCAGGATTATTGGGCGGTATGACGGGATTTATTTCTGCACTGCTCGGTGGATTGTGTTGCGCGGTACCGAACGGACTATTTGCATTACGACTTTTTTTCAGCGCGCGGAAACCTGGCGGCGCTGATCCGATATCTTTTTTTATCGGTGAATTTATCAAAATTGCTACGACGGTTGCGCTCTTGGGCGCAGTTGTATGGTTGTACCACGGTGTTAATTGGCTGGCTTTTGTCGTCAGCTTCATCGTGGTGCTGAAAAGTTACTTTATCTTACTATTTAGACGCCAATCATGACTGCAGCTGTACTCGACGCACAACTTACCCCCTCCGAATATATTGTCCATCACCTCGGACATCTTGCCACCGGTCACCAATCCAAGATTGTGGACTTTTCAATCATTAATATCGACACCGTTTTTTGGTCCGTTTTTGCGGGTGTCGTTGGCTGCGTGCTGATGTTTCTGGCAGCGCGTAACGCGACCGCCGGTGTACCTGGACGTTTTCAGGCTTTCGTCGAGATGATGGTTGAGATGGTAGAAAACCAATCGAAAGAAATCGTCCACGGTGATCGCAGTTTTATCGCGCCACTTGCATTGACCGTATTCGTTTGGGTTGCTTTGATGAACTCGCTCGACTTCTTGCCGGTCGATATGTTTTCGAGCTTCTTTAAACTGGTTGGTCTGGATGGCATTATTTCCCACCATCGCGCCGTACCAACTGCCGATTTGAACGGCACAATGGGTATCGCGTTGGGCGTTCTGGTTCTGATGTTGTATTACAGCGTCAAGATCAAGGGCGTTGGCGGCTTTGTGCACGAATTGCTGGCTGCACCGTTCGGTATTTGGCTTGCCCCGTTTAACCTACTTTTGAACCTGATTGAATTCGCTGCAAAAACCGTATCTCTGGGGATGCGACTGTTCGGCAATATGTATGCCGGCGAATTGTTGTTCCTGTTGATTGCATTGCTGGGTTCTGCGGCGACCACTTTTGGTTTCGTCGGACACGTAATTGCCGGTTCGATTTGGGCGATTTTCCATATCTTGATCGTGTTGCTACAAGCATTTATTTTTATGATGCTGACGTTGGTCTACATCGGCCAGGCGCACGAAAAACATTAAGCTTTGGATGGTAAATCCGCTCTAGGCGCGCAGGCATTTAGCCAAGCGTCACGAGCGGGGATCCACATCGGTTGGTAGGTTTTGTAGTTTTTATTTTTTTGATTTGCCTTTTGTATTAACTTTAACTTTGAAGGAATTGTCATGACGGATCTCTCTTTTGTTGCTTTGGCTTGTGGTTTGATTATTGGTTTGGGCGCAATCGGTGCTTGTATCGGTATCGCTATCATGGGCGGTAAATACCTTGAGGCATCCGCACGCCAGCCAGAACTGATGAACACTTTGCAAACTAAAATGTTCTTGCTAGCTGGTTTGATCGACGCTGCGTTCCTGATCGGTGTTGGTATCGCCATGTTGTTCGCTTTCGCAAATCCATTCGTCCCTAAGTAATTCGGGCAACATAGCCGATTCTCATTTTGCTGAAATTATTTCAGCACACGTTATTCTGAGAAGGAAATTACCGTGAACTTAAATGCAACATTGTTTGCGCAGTTCGTGGTCTTCTTTATCCTCGCCGGCTTCACGATGAAATTCGTGTGGCCGCCGTTGATGAAAGCGCTCGATGAGCGCACCAAGAAGATTGCGGACGGCCTAGCAGCCGCTGATCGCGGCAAGGCAGATCTGGCAGCCGCTGAAAAGCGGGTACAGGCAGAACTGGCGACAGCGCGTGACGAAGGTCAGAAGCGTATTGGCGAAGCCGAAAAGCGTGCGCAGCTAATTATTGATGAAGCCAAAAAAACGGCTTCAGACGAAGCGGCGCGTATTATCACGAATGCCAAAGCCGATGCAGATCAGCAAGTAACCAAAGCGCGTGAAGGTTTGCGCGGCGAAGTTGCTACTCTGGCCGTCAAAGGTGCTGAACAGATCTTGAAGCGTGAAGTCAATGCAGCGGCACATGCCGACTTGTTGGATCAACTGAAAACAGAGCTGTAATCATGGCTGAAATCGCAACGATTGCCCGCCCTTACGCAGATGCGCTGTTCCGTGTAGCCAAAACGCAAGATTTGGCTGCGTGGTCTGGTTTGATTATTGAGATGGCGCAAGTTGCCGCCCATCCTGATGTGCTTACCCTGGCGCGTAATCCTGCGGTGACACATCAGCAAGTTACTGACATCTTTCTTTCGTTATTGACGTCACCATTGTCTGTCGAAGCCAAAAACTTCGTCACCACATTGGTTGCCAATGGCCGTTTGATAGCATTGCCAGAAATCGCTGAACAATTCCACGTGCTGAAAAATGCCGAGGAAGGTGCCGCCGATGTTGAAATCGCCAGTGCTTTTGAGCTGTCTGCTGCACAAGTGCAAGAACTGCTGGTCACGTTGGAAAAGAAATTCGGTCGCAAGCTCAACCCTTCTGTCAAGGTTGACAGTACGTTAATTGGTGGAGTGCGCGTGGTGGTTGGCGATGAAGTGCTGGACACATCGGTACGCGCCAAGCTGCAACAGTTAAATGTCGCGTTAACGGCATAAGACAGCAGACTTTTTACTGAGCCTTAGCGAGCGTCGTGAAGATAGGGCTCACGGAGTGGAGCAACCGGAACGGTCTTAGACCATGAGGATTGTGAGCACCGCGCAACGCATTATTCGCGAGGCGCAGCAGGTTCCGAAAAAGTCTATTGCGGTAACAGCCGCGGTAGCTAAACTATAGCAACTGCATCAATTGCGTCAAACTGAGTGGCCCGAGTCCTTAGCGTAAGCCAAAGAGAAAAATTTTAGGAGTTAGTATGCAACTCAACGCGTCTGAAATCAGCGAACTGATCAAGAGCCGGATTCAAGGCCTTGGCGATACCGCTGAGATTCGAAATCAGGGCACGGTTATCTCCGTGTCCGACGGTATCTGCCGTATCCATGGTCTGTCTGACGTGATGCAAGGCGAGATGCTGGAATTCCCAGGCAATACATTTGGTCTGGCACTGAATCTGGAACGTGATTCTGTCGGCGCCGTTATTTTGGGCGACTTCGAGCACATTTCTGAAGGCGATACAGTCAAATGTACTGGTCGTATTCTGGAAGTGCCGATCGGTCCTGAACTACGTGGTCGTGTTGTCAATGCGCTAGGTCAGCCAATTGACGGCAAAGGCCCGGTCAACGCTAAGTTGACAGCGCCAATCGAAAAGATTGCACCAGGCGTTATTGCCCGTCAATCAGTTTCTGAGCCGATGCAAACCGGTATCAAGTCAATTGACTCGATGGTCCCGATTGGTCGCGGTCAACGTGAACTGATCATTGGCGACCGTCAAACTGGTAAGACTGCTGTTGCGATTGATGCCATCATCAATCAAAAGGGTCAAAACGTTACATGTATTTATGTTGCGATTGGTCAAAAAGCATCATCGATCAAAAACATCGTACGCTCGCTGGAAGCACACGGCGCGATGGAATACACAATCGTTGTCGCAGCGTCGGCTTCTGAGTCGGCCGCGATGCAATTCGTCTCGCCTTACTCTGGCTGCGCCATGGGTGAATACTTCCGTGACCGTGGTGAAGATGCACTGATCGTCTATGATGATTTGTCAAAGCAAGCTGTTGCATACCGTCAGGTATCGTTGTTGCTGCGTCGTCCACCGGGTCGTGAAGCGTATCCTGGCGATGTGTTCTATCTCCACAGCCGTTTGCTAGAGCGCGCAGCACGCGTGAATCCAGCTTATGTCGAGGCTTTCACCAAAGGTGAAGTCAAGGGCAAGACTGGTTCATTGACTGCTTTGCCAATCATTGAAACACAAGCTGGCGACGTTTCTGCTTTCGTTCCAACCAACGTTATTTCGATCACTGACGGCCAGATTTTCCTGGAAACGTCGTTGTTCAACGCTGGTATCCGTCCTGCGATTAACGCTGGTATTTCGGTATCGCGCGTTGGTGGTGCTGCTCAGACTAAAGTTATCAAGAACCTGTCCGGTGGTATTCGTACCGACTTGGCACAGTATCGTGAATTGGCTGCGTTTGCGCAGTTTGCTTCTGATCTGGATGCGGCAACCCGCAAACAGCTGGATCGTGGCGCACGTGTGACTGAACTGTTGAAGCAAGCACAATACTCGCCATTGCCGATCTCGTTAATGGCAGTAACGTTGTTCGCGGTCAACAAGGGTTTTCTGGATGATGTTGAAGTGAAGAAATTGCTGGCATTCGAAGCAGCTTTGCATGACTTCATGAAAACTAGCCACGCGCCATTGTTGCAAAAGATCGAAGAAACCAAGCAACTCGACAAAGATGCTGAAGCTGCGTTGTCTGCTGCAGTTGCTGATTTCAAAAAATCCGACGCGTATTAATTCTCTGGGGCTATAAGGAGTAATAACTCATGGCTACAGGCAAAGAGATACGCGGCAAGATCAAAAGCGTAGAAAATACGAAAAAGATCACGAAGGCGATGGAAATGGTCGCGGCGTCCAAAATGCGTAAAGCGCAGGAACGGATGCTGGCGGCTCGTCCCTATAGTGAGAAGATTCGTCATATTGCTTCTAACTTGTCGCAAGCGAATCCGGAATACACGCATCCGTTCATGACTAAGCAGGACAATGCCAAGACGGTTGGTTTTATCGTTGTCACAACCGATAAAGGTTTGTGCGGCGGTATGAATACCAACTCCTTGCGTCTTGTTACTGCCAAAATGCGTGAACTGGAAGCAGCGGGTAATCAGATTCAAGCAGTCGCAATTGGTAATAAAGGCCTGGGTTTTCTGAACCGGGTTGGCGCAAAAGTCATATCGCACGTGGTGCAACTCGGTGATACGCCGCATCTGGACAAGTTAATTGGCCCGGTCAAGGTATTGCTTGATGCATACGAAGAAGGTCGTCTGGATGCGGTGTACCTGGTGTACACCAAATTCATTAACACGATGAGACAAGAACCGCGACTAGAGCAATTGCTGCCTCTGTCAAACGAACGTCTCGCGGCCGACAATGATGGTGCCCACGCGTGGGATTACATCTATGAACCGGACGTACAAAGTGTTATTGACGATTTGTTATTGCGCTATGTAGAAACGCTGATTTATCAAGCGGTTGCAGAGAACATGGCGTCTGAGCAATCAGCGCGGATGGTCGCAATGAAGTCGGCAAGCGACAATGCCGGTAACGTGATTGGTGAGTTGAAGTTGATTTACAACAAGACTCGTCAGGCTGCGATTACTAAGGAATTGTCGGAAATCGTTTCCGGTGCGGCTGCAGTTTAGGTCACACAGTCAACGATTTTAAGGGCTCCTCAAAAAGCCGCAGTGAACGAATCAAAGTCAGGTCGTCGATGCAACAAATCCGGAAGCCGCAATGGGCACGGTGAGGATCGCAGGTTCGACATTGGTTCGTGTAACAGGTTTTTAGAGGTCGCCGCACGCAACGACCATAACGCGCAAGCGTTCAACTGAATTTAATTTTATATATTGAAGGAACGAAAATGGCTGATGGCAAAATCGTTCAGTGTATCGGCGCTGTTGTGGACGTTGAATTTCCACGTGACGCGATGCCTAAGATTTACGATGCCTTGAAGATGGAAGGTTCGGAACTGACACTGGAAGTACAACAGCAACTAGGCGACGGTATCGTTCGTACTATTGCGTTGGGCACCTCTGATGGTCTGCGCCGCGGCATGATGATCAAGAATACTGGTAAGCCAATTATGGTTCCTACCGGTAAAGCAACACTTGGTCGCATCATGGACGTACTCGGTAATCCTATTGATGAATGCGGTCCGGTAAGTCACGCGACAACAGCTTCTATTCACCGTAAAGCTCCTGCGTATGACGATTTGTCGCCATCGCAAGAGTTGTTGGAAACAGGTATCAAGGTTATTGACTTGGTTTGCCCGTTTGCCAAGGGTGGTAAAGTTGGTTTGTTCGGTGGCGCTGGTGTTGGTAAGACCGTCAACATGATGGAATTGATTAACAACATCGCTAAAGCGCACAGTGGTTTGTCCGTGTTTGCCGGTGTTGGTGAGCGTACTCGTGAGGGTAACGACTTTTATCACGAAATGGCTGATGCAAAAGTGGTCGATCTGGAAAATCCAGAGAACTCTAAGGTTGCCATGGTCTACGGTCAGATGAATGAGCCGCCGGGTAACCGTCTGCGCGTTGCGTTGACTGGTCTGACGATTGCCGAAGGCTTCCGTGACGAAGGTAAAGACGTGTTGTTCTTCGTCGATAACATCTATCGTTACACATTGGCTGGTACCGAAGTATCTGCGTTGTTGGGTCGTATGCCTTCTGCTGTGGGTTATCAACCGACACTGGCTGAAGAAATGGGCCGTTTGCAAGAGCGTATTACGTCGACTAAAACTGGTTCGATCACATCAATTCAAGCGGTGTATGTTCCTGCCGATGACTTGACCGATCCTTCGCCAGCAACGACGTTTGCTCACTTGGACTCCACCGTTGTGTTGTCACGTGATATCGCTTCGTTAGGTATTTATCCAGCGGTTGATCCGCTTGATTCTACTTCGCGTCAGTTGGATCCACTCGTGGTTGGTCAGGAACACTACGACACAGCACGTGCTGTGCAAGGTATTCTGCAACGCTACAAAGAATTGCGCGACATTATTGCGATTCTAGGTATGGATGAGTTGGCACCGGAAGACAAACTGTTGGTAGCACGTGCACGTAAAATGCAACGTTTCCTATCGCAGCCGTTCCACGTTGCTGAAGTATTTACCGGTGCACCAGGTAAATACGTTTCGCTAAAAGATACGATCAAGGGCTTCAAAATGATCGCTAGCGGCGAACTCGATCACCTGCCGGAACAAGCGTTCTATATGGTCGGTACAATTGAAGAAGCAATCGAAAAAGCCAAGAAAATCAACTAAAGCATAGCGATGTTGGTTGCGTGACGTTACTCGAGCACAGGGATTGACCGTAAGGTCGATGTCTGGGCAGTGTAAGCGTGTAAGTAACGTAGTTGGCATCTGTTATGACAGTTTGATTGAACGGGTAAATGAGGACTGACGCAAAATTGTCCCGGCAAGACGCGCGGACGTAGACAGTACGCTAGTACGGCGAGGACAGCACAACGCCGCCGGGCTGATTTTGTGCAACTTCTATACATAAGGGTCTAACATGGCAAACACTATTCACGTTGACGTGGTTTCGGCAGAAGAGCTTATCTTTTCTGGCGAGGCTGAATTCGTCGCGTTGCCGGGTGAGTCAGGCGAGTTGGGGATTTATCCTCGTCATACGCCGCTGATCACGCGTATCAAGCCGGGTGCGGTACGCATCAAGGTGCCAGGTCAGGCGGAAGACGAATTCGTTTTCGTTGCTGGTGGCCTGCTGGAAGTGCAGCCTGATACCGTCACCATTCTGGCCGATACTGCGATTCGCGGTGCCGATCTGGATGAGGCGAAAGCGACAGAAGCCAAGCGTTTGGCAGAAGAAGCATTAACCAATCAGGAATCGAAGATCGATTATGCAAAAGCCCAGTCAGAATTGACGACAGCAATTGCGCAGTTGGCAGCGATCCATAGATTGCGTTCAAAAGGCCGTTAATTCAGCAATCGGTACAAGAGATTGTTCCGATTTGGACGATGGTAGCAAACAAGCAGCTTCGGCTGCTTTTTTGTTGCCCGTGCCTTGCACGCAATGTGGTTGCTAATGAGCGGTAAGTATTCATCGGGCGCGAAATAGACTTCGTGTTTCTATCCCGATACAGATAAGAGCAGACTCAAGTAAGATAGGGTCATCACTGTCTTGTCTAAAATATACCGAGATATGCCGAGATATAACGAGATATAACGAGAAATCCCGATTAACGCTGGATTCACGCCGTATTAAAGTTGTTGCACCAAAGTAGCAGCATTCGATGCCATCAGCGCGCTAACCTGAAGAGGAAAATCCTCCATGCCAGCAGCACCCATATCGTTATTCCTGTCTTCCGAACCCATCATTGCGATAGTCGGCATGTCCAATCGACCTGATCGCCCGAGTTATGGTGTAGCCCGCTATATGCAAGAGCATGGTTATCGGATTATTCCGGTCAATCCTATGTATGTAGGTACTCACATCCTTGGACAGCTTTGCTATAAAGATCTTTATGCTGCTGCGGGCGCTTTAACCATGGACAATTTAAAGATCGATATTGTTGATTGTTTTCGCAAAGCGAATGATATTCCCCCCGTTGTTGGTGAAGCTATCATGATCGGGGCGAGTACCATCTGGATGCAACTTGGCATCGTTAATCAGGATGCCGCCGACAAAGCCATCAAGGCTGGATTAACCGTTGTGATGGATCGTTGTATTAAGATCGAGCATGCCTTGGGTAATTTACACGGCGTATTGTAATTTTTTTAGAATATCAAAAAATTAATTTACTGTTGGTATCGGGCCTTTATTAAAGACCTGGATGTTTTCCTTAAATCAACGATTATGGTTGGATGACCGCCGGATTCGGAATGAAATGCGGCAGTCTGAAGTGTGCTGCTCGTTTATATAAAATGAATATGGCGTAATAAAGGAGTATTCGATGTCCGCTCAGAGTGAATTTCGCGCTGGTAAAAAGACTAAGCTTAAAGATGGGGATGCCAGCAAAAAGCCGCTTTCTAGCGGTGACAAGGATAAAGACAAGCAGAAGATACTGTCGTTGGCGACTGAAATCGGCCTGCAACAAGATTTGCTGTATGCCGGTCAACATCACAAATTGCTGGTTGTTTTGCAGGGAATTGATACCAGCGGAAAAGATGGAACGGTTAAAGGTGTGTTCAGCGAGGTCAATCCTGAGGGCATAAATATTGTTAGCTTTAAAGCACCAAGTCCGATTGAAAAAGCGCATGATTATCTATGGCGCGTCCATCAGCAAGTGCCGCCATCCGGCGAAATAGCGGTGTTTAACCGTAGTCATTATGAGGATGTTTTAATAACGCGGGTGCACGACTGGATTGATGATGCCGAATGCGAACGGCGTTATACGCATATTCGCGATTTTGAACGGATGTTGTCTGAGACCGGCACGACCATTATTAAATTTTTGTTGCACATCTCGAAGGACGAACAGGCTAGTAGATTGCAAGAGCGTATTGATGATCCGGCAAAAAACTGGAAATTTGATCTGCAAGATATGGAGGAGCGGAAAAGCTGGGATACATATCAGGATTTATTTTCTCGCGCTATTCAGGCAACTGATGCCGATCACGCGCCGTGGTATGTGATTCCAGCCAACTCCAAGACCCACCGTAATGTGGCGATAGCGAGTATCGTGCTTGAGACGTTACAAACATTGAAACTTAAACCACCCGCAGCCAATCCAGCGTTGGTCGGCCTCAAAATCGTGTAGGGTGTTGCTTTCAGGAGGATCCAGGTGCGACGATGGTTACCCGAATTAGTAGCGCTGCCGCTGTTGCCTTGGCTGATTTTTCAAGGCCGACGTACGCGCAAGATTACGCCGCGTTTGCCAGAGGCGGTCGGTCCGACCACTGGCTTGGCAAAGTCAGAAGTATTTGCCAGCAACCAGTCGGAGCCGGGACCACCAGCCTTGCAGTTACTGTCTTTTGGCGAATCACCGGTAGCTGGCGTCGGCGTTGCAACGCACTATGAGGCCATTACCGGCCAGTTCGCTGCCGCACTGGCGATACGGTTGGAGCGTCCGGTTGCATGGCAGGCGATGGGAAAGAATGGGGCGACGTTGCATAGCGCCATCAAAATCTTATTACCTCGCATTACCGAAAGAACGGCGCTGCAACATGTCGATGTGGTGCTCATAGCATTTGGCGTTAATGACAGCACAGCGTTTCGATCGCGGCGTCGTTACGCGGCTGAGTTGAAATATCTTTTGTTGCAACTACAACTGCATTTATCACCGCGTCTGATCGTCGTGGCTGGCGTACCGCCGCTCCATTTATTTCCCGCATTGCCGCAACCGTTACGCTTTGTGCTTGGCCTTAAAGCGCAAGAATTGGATATTGCGACTGAGAAAATCGTTGTCGAATTGTCGCCGCACATGAACGTGACACGCGTGCCGACTTTAAAAAATATGACCGATCCCGCTTTGCTGGCGTTTGATGGGATGCATCCGTCGGTCATCGGTGCTGCGACTTGGGGGCGCCAGTTAGCTGCCGCGGTGGCCCCACGTCTACAATATCGGAGTAAAAAAACGTCGGAAGTGGCGACAGCCAACGGAGCAGAGTAAGGCGGTTTTTTTTAAGCATTACCTTGTCCGCAGCAGTTCTCAAAATAAGTCTGTGCAGGGCAAAAAATGTTCTATTTGAGCCAGTGATTTGATATCTGATCGTAGTCGCCAGTGGCTTTCAATTGATGCATCCAGGTATCGACAAACTCTTTAAATGGCACGTCGCCACGCGGCAGCATGAACGCTTTTTCGGCAAACTGGAGTGGCTTGTCGGGATTAATTGCACACAACTCAGGATGTAATTTTGACTGCCATAAAGTCTCGCTGGCGTCGGTTACCATGATGTCCGCTTTTCCCGCGACGATTTGATCAAAAATAGTGACATTGTCAGGATGCGCGATGAGTTGGGCTTGCTTGAAGTGGGTCTTGGCAAAGCGCTCATTGGTTCCACCAGGATTGACAATAGCGCGTGTCCCGGGAACGTCTATTGCCGCCAGCGACTGAAATTTCGCCACATCTGTACAACGTGCAATCGCAGATTTGCCATCGACCATGTGAGAGACTGAAAACGAGACTTTTTTCTGCCGATCAAATGTGACTGAAACGCCGCCCATCGCAATATCGCATTTTTCCAGAAAGTCGTTGGTGAGTGTTGACCAGGATGTTTTGACGAATTGGGCCTGAATCCCTAGAGTTTTTGCTAATGATTGCGCCAGATCAACATCTATTCCTTCGAAGGTCTGGTCGGTTTTGTAAAACGTGAATGGCTTATAGTCGCCAGTCATGCATACGCGCAGTTTGCCGGTCTGCAAAATTTGATCGAGACGTGATGGAGGTGTATCGGGCGCAGCCAATGCGGACGCTGACAGCGAGATGGCAACCATTGCAGTAAATGTCGTCAGTGCGTAAAAATACGTTTTTTTCACAAACTCTCCGGAGTGATGGGCATATCGTTGACAGGTAAGAAGTAGAAAAAAAGCGAGATAAACAACTGGTTCCTTGCCAATTAAAACCATGCAAACTATTTTAGCGCGTTGTGCGATTCCTATTTGACTCTTTGCATTGTCTACTGCGCAAATTGGTGTGACCCAACTCGTTACGTAAGGTCGTGGTAACGTTATTCTTTTGTGCTGTTGTGATCGCAATGTTTAATATTGCGGCTGGCAACGCACCTGCATTTCCTGACAGGAGTTCATTATGTTGCAATTAAAAGACGCTTCTTTATTTCGCCAGCAAGCTTATATCAACGGTGTCTGGTCCGATGCCGATAACGGTGAGACTTTTCCTGTCACTAATCCCGCTACCGGCGAGACTATCGGCACGGTTCCCCTAATGGGTACGACCGAAACCAGACGTGCGATTGCTGCCGCTAACGCGGCCTGGAAATCATGGCGTCGTAAAACGGC
>NZ_JASJXA010000043.1:0-30054 GCF_035018905.1 Glaciimonas sp. Gout2
ATCCTAGTGCCAGCGCAGTATGCGTCTTGCCAACACCCGAAGGTCCTAACGCGATGACGTTCTCGCGCTTATCAATCGTAAGCGATCATTTGAGTACGTCTGGTAAATCGTACCGAGAATCGTGATGATGGTGTCCACAATAAGGGGACAGCTATGGAAGAGAATCACTTCGGCTTATCGTGTACTTTGATTGTCAAGCGCTTACGGAATGGTCGTTGTCAGTATGACCCACGGGCCAAACGCGAATTAGTGGAAGCCAGTTTTCAGCCTGGGGTATCGGTGGCCAAACTGGCGTACCAGCATACGCTCAATGCCAATTTGTTACGTAAGTGGATTGTCCAATATCAACGCAAAAGCGGTGCGGCCCCGATGAAGGTGACGCGTGTCCCGGCACTGCTTTCTGCATTTATTCCTGTGGTGACAGTTAACACTGCAACGCCCGTGACGATGCCCACGCTGCGTGCGAGATTGCCCAACGGCATTGATATCGATGCCAATTGCACGACCCGCGACGAGATATTGTCGCTCCTTGAGATGCTTTGCCAGTTGCCATGTTCCGCCTTGACCCGGGACTGAAGGTGCATGTGCACCGGGATGCGGTCGATGGTCGCAAGAGCATTAACGGACTGGCGGCCATCGTCGAGCAGGCGCTAGGACTCGATCCGTTTGCCCGGGCCGTGTATGTCTTTTGTAACCGGCGGCGCGACCGTATCAAACTCTTGCTCTGGGATCGCAACGGATTCTGGTTAATGTTCAAGCGGCTTGAGGCAGACCGCTTCGCCTGGCCGCGTGAAGCCGCGCTGCTGGAACTGAGCGTCGAACAATTACACTGGCTGCTCGATGGCATTGACCTCAGCGCCATGCACAAACATCCGCTGCGCAGCTATGCGCGGGCGAGCTAAGACAAATAGTGCAGTTTCATTCGATTGTTGTCGGTAAACAACGGGTAACGCCCTTATGTTGAAATGACGTAAACCTATTTAGCGCGACATTCCGGTATGTTGTCAGTCATGGCACCTACACAGCTCCACTCCTCGCTTACCGCTGATGCATTTCAGACGCTCATCGCCGAGCGCGACGCTGCGTTGGCGCAACGCGATGCTGTGCTGGGCGAACGGGATATCGTGCGCGGTGAATTGCGTGTCATGCAAGTCGAGCGCGATCTGCTCAAGGAACAGCTCAAAGCCTTTCAGCGCCGATTATTCGGCGCAAAGAGCGAAGCGCGCAGCGCCGATCAACGCGACCTGTTTCTCAATGAGGCGGAGGCGCTCGCCGCACACGCTGCCCTGCCATCGCAAGAGAGCGAAGTAGACATTCCCGTTTCAGGTCATCAGCGCAAGAAACCGGGCCGCAAGCCACTGGACCCGGCATTGCCACGTGAAGTCATTCGCACCACGTTGCCAAAATCGGCCCGTATCTGCGCGCATGATGGCGCGATACTGGTGAAAATCGGCGTGGAAGTCAGCGAACAACTCGATATTATTCCGCAGCAAGTACGCGTGATCCGGCATGAGCGGGTGAAATATGCCTGTCCCTGCTGCGATCAAAGCATCAAAGTTACCCCGACTCGCTTGCGCATTATTCCCAAGGGATTGTTCACCGAAGCCGCGCTGGCCTGGTTCATTACCGCCAAATTCATCGACGGCTTGCCGCTGTACCGGATTGCGGCGTTAATCAAACGCTTTGGCGGCGATATCTCGCGCAATACCCTGGCCGCCAGTGTGGCGCGCATCGGGATTGCTGTTCAACCGCTGATTAATTTACTGCGCGATCATTTGCTCGACAGTGAGGTCGTATTTGGCGATGAAACGGTGGTGCAGGTACTCAAGGAGCCCGGGCGCGCAGCCCAAACCAGGAGTTATATGTGGATTCAGATGAACGGCGGCGTCGGTCCGCCGGTACGGCTATTCGGCTATGCGCCAGGACGCAGTACCCAACATGGGGCCGATCTCTGGGCCGGCGTGCGCACGGGCGCTGCGTTAATGACCGACGGCTATGCGCCGTATAACGCGATATCGGCCGTCAATGGACTTGTCCATTTAGCGTGCTGGGCGCATGTGAGAAGGTATTTTATTGAAGCCGAAGCCGTACTGCCCAGGGAAGCGCGCAGTGCGCAGCAGCCAGCCACGCAATTCATTACTCTGATCGGTAAACTGTACGCGGCAGAATCTCGTGCCAGCACATTGACGGCGCTGCAACGACAACGTTTGCGCATGAAATACAGCAAAGCGGTGTTGGCAGCGATCAAAGTCTTGCTCGACCATCATCTGGCAACGACTGCGCCGAGCGGATTGCTGGGCAAAGCCTTGCAGTATCTGGCAGGGCAATGGCCCAAACTCACGCGCTATGTCGAGAACGGCACCTGGCCGATCGATAATAATGTGGCCGAGAACGCGATTCGGCCGTTCGTGATCGGGCGCAAGAATTGGCTATTTGCCGATACCGTTGGTGGCGCAAAAGCCAGTGCCAATCTGTACTCATTGATTGAAACGTGCAAGGCGGGAAATATTGACGCTTACCAATATCTCACCGAAATGTTCACGGCACTGCCTTATGCCAATACTGTCGATGACTACGAAGCGCTGTTGCCCTGGAATCTGCAGCTGAAGAACCAGGCACCGGCATAAATCAATTTATGCCGCAAGGGACGTGGATGATTGATCGCTTACTATCAATCCACTCACAGCGTGTCAGTTCGAGCACCAGGGATTTGTTTAAGGTTGGCATCGCCATGAAGTCGAAGGTATCCAGACTCTTGGTCACCGGAAACCTGGCCAGACGGATGCGCCGCTCCATCGTGCGGCGTTCACGGTCGATACGTTCGAGTTCGCACAACCGTAATAAATAGCGTGGGTAATCTACGCCTTCACGCGCGCAGTCGGCGCCGACCTTCTCATACTCCCGGGCAAAGGTCGGCAGCTTCAGGGCTTTGAAGTGGTTGACCAACAGTACCTGCGGTGCCACCGTGGTGGTCTCGGACAGCGCCGCGCTGTTGGCGTTCATGCGAGGTCTCCGGTAACAGGTTGCGTCAGTAGCGCATTCCCGCTGAGCAAGCTGAGGTAGCTGCCGGCATCGGTCGTGCCGACCGTGGCGTTCGGCAAATACGGATACAGGGTTAAATCCAGCTTGGGTGGTCGTCGTTCGATGGCGCACAATACTAGGTGTTTGATGGCATCAAAGCTGAGCACGCCCAGATGATGGGCCTGGCCAATGGCACGCTCGACTTGCCCGATGCTGAAGGTTTCCAGCAACCGCAGGACCTGGATATATTCCTTGCGCCCACGCTTGTCCATGCGCGCTTCCAGCAGGCGTCGCAATCGCTCGAAGGCCGCTGGTAATGCCCACTCTTGCAGCGGTGCAGCCTGGTCAAGCGCACGCGGCTTCCTCTCCAGCAACGCCAGATAGTGCAGCGGGTTCACCACGAAGTCCGCTTTGGCATAACTGCGACGATGGTGCGCAATGCACTCCGGATTGCCAACCAGATAGATGTCGACCCAGTCGACGGTGCCTTTGACCAGCACCGCCTGATGACCGTATTGCGTCGGTACCGAATAGTCGTTGGTGCGGTAACGGACCAACGATTGCGATGATACCCGGCTGGTTTGCTTGTGACTGGCGTCATAGAGCGTTACCGGCAACGGCATCAATGCCGCCCGGTCATGGATGAGGCGCTGGCCGATGGTGTCAGATTGACCACGCAGCACGGCACGCTGACGTTTCAGGCAGCCGTCCAGCAATTGGCTATTCAATGCAGCGAAGTCATCTGCCACCGGCAATGGCACCATGAAGTGGCGTCGGCTGTAGCCGACCAGTCCTTCCACTTTACCCTTGTCGTTACCTTTGGCGGGACGTCCGAATTTATCATCAAACAAGTAATAACTCTGCAATTCGGCAAAGGCATGGGTCCGTCGGCGCTGGCCATCGCCTAATATCTTGGCCACTGCAATCCTGGTGTTGTCGTACAGAATTGATTGCGGCACGCCACCGAGAAACGCGAAGGCAGCAAGATGACCGTCCAGAAAGGCTTCCGTGTCTTCGGTCGGATACGCCTTGACGAAACACGCATCCGAATGCGGCATGTCCAGGCAGAAATAGTGGAAGCGGACCTTCTTGCCGCCGATGTACCCGTCGGCTTCGCCGAAATCGACCTGGGCATGGCCGGGGCGATGCGCCAGTGGCATGAACACTTCCTTCTGCCGGCTGGCCACACCGTTGACGTACTCGCGCACCAGGGTGTAGCTACCGTCGTAACCATGCTCGTCACGTAATCGTTCGCGGATACGTACCGCCGTATGGCGCTGTTTCACATGGACTTGCTTATCGGCCTCGAGAATGGCGTCGATGATGGCTGCGAACGGTGCCAGCGTCGGAGAGACCGGGGCCGGCGCTCGCCGATATCCCGGCGGTGCCGCGAACTGGCACATCTTCCTGACGGTATTGCGATGGATACCGAAGTAGCGCGCAACCGCACGCTCACTCTTGTTCTCGACCATCACGGCGCGACGTACTTTGACGTATATGTCCACGGGAAACATCCTTTCCGCCTTTCTTATGCACCATCAAGGGCATAAGACTACAGGCTGGGATTGGTACACTTTTAACGCGCCATTCACGGCCGTTTCAAGTGCGCTATCCGGTACATTATTCACGCGGCATTTATAGCTTCATTTGCAACTTCTAAAGTGTTGTATCGACCGGTTGAATCCGCCGCCAAAAGCGGACATCTACCCCACGTCAAGGTTGCTGTTCGAAATCCACGATTTCGACATCGTGATCTGGAACAAGTGGTTTCCCGAATGCTTAGCGCCAAAGTTAGCCTGCAACACCTGCTGTCAGCGACGCGAGGGAGATTGCCATCTTTAATGAAGTGACAAGTTCTGGTTGTCCGACGAACGCAAGGTTCGTAAGGAAGACAGGCATCGTAAATCCAATCCGACCGAGCAGACCCGCTCCGAAAATCTGATGCCAACTCGCATCTAGCGGCAATTTTCAAATACCTAGAGCAAAGGCTGTGAAGCACATCAAGGTAATGCCTTATCACTTGACTATTAATAGTCCCGCAGCGATGCCGATGCCATTTGTCGAAGCAAGCTCTGACCCGCCTGCCGATGCTAACCAATAGCCGCATCGGGGAATTGCTGCCGCATCACTGGATATCGGCCGACTATTCTTTGCCATCATGGCCAGGTCAAGTCCAAACCAAGCATCCTGCTAAGGACGAAGGTGACGAAGCCCAGGCCAAGGAGCGATAGCACGAAGACTGCGGCTGCCTTGCCGCCCGCGCGTAGCACTGCGGGTATGTCCCTCTCCTTCGTCCCTTGATCGTAATGCCACTTGATGGCGAAGAACATGCCCGCGCCCAACACGAGAACCTTGAACGCAACTAAGACTATAGGGATCCAATCCATGATTTTCAGTATTTCCAGGCTATTACTTGACACTATCTATCGTGAGGAGTACTACCTCAAAACGCTGCTTCCGCAGCTTCATTTTTGGGCAAAGGGAAAGTCATGACGAACGAGGTCAAAACCAAGTCCCGTTATGTGTATGGCGTAGGTGCAGACGCGCTTTATCAGACCAATATCGTCGAGTGCCATCACGCGTTTCAGATCAGCCGGTAGGGCAAAGCTCCCAAGCATCCTGTTTGAATCTTTCATACCATCTACCTTTCAAATAACAATGGCATCCAGCGGGGTGATTTGCCGAATGCAGATGAGTGAGGAGAAAACGTCAGCGACTGCCATGCAAGGATGGTCTTACTGCCATTCTAAGGTATTCTACTTGAAAGTAATTTCCATACATTGAGACAAAATGTCCCAGTTGATAACCATGCAAGATGAAAATTTGCCAATCTTGTTGCCGCGATTGGCCGTGCGGCGTTCACATTTTTTGCACATTGCGGATGCGTTGAAGGCTGCGGTGGTAAACAGATCGCTGAAACCGGGCGACCGTCCAGCTCCGCAGCGCTTGTTGGCAGCACAGCTGGACATCTACCTGACGACGATTACGCCCGCATACGAAGCCAGATGCCGCAACTTGTTGGAGGGCCGCGGCGCTCGAGGCACTTATGTCGCCGCGCCGAAAGTCGAATTGACCTCGAACCTCGACCTGAGCATGAATAGCCGTGTAGCACAACGTCGGCTATCGGTCGTTTCTGGACGAAGTTTCATAAATAGAATGACAGGTTCAAGTCGTAACTACCTTATATAAACATCACTATTTCCAGAAGATATTTTTAAAAAAATTGTCTAAGTAAAGGTCGAAATCCCATTGATTACGGGGCTAATAATAAAATCAAAAATGCATTTTTATTGGACAGCGATCACCCGTTAATCCGCAGGTCCCCGATGCGAGTACAGGTCGGGGAGCCAGAACATTAGTAGCAGAAAAAAAGAGTTACCAGCTTAGGCTGGTAACTCTTTTTTTCGTGCGTACTCCGCAATTAGCGCATTGCACGACAATGCCTACGGTGCCATCCCGCATAAGTTCGTGCGACAAAATAATGGTTCTGGAAGCGGGAATATCTTTCGAGCGTGCGCTGTTCCCGCTACTGGTTTTGGTGGACCGACTCGGCGTCATCGGCGTCGTTGATCTGCCCGCTCGTATGGGACACAACTACACCACGGTCAGTCGAAAGGTTGCGAAGCGGGAAAGTCTCGATAAGTTAAGTTGCTGAATCCGTAGTAAGGAACCGTTGTAAAGCCGTATTAAAAGCAGCACCGGTCCTTTGTGGCATGTGCCCTCCTCCCGAGATAATAAGACGCTCCCCGCCCAATCTCTGAGCGAGACGATCGGTAATGGCTTCGTACGCGGCACTGTGACCGCCGGAAATATGGAGCATTGGAAACAGGGCTTTTTTCAAAAGAAGCTCAGGGACGATAGCCTCGGCAGGAAAGCGAAAATTCTTTAAGTGACTGGCAAATACTTTTAGCGGCGGCGGCAAGGGATCGGGTAATGGTTGATTTGGTTGAATGATGCGAAAAAGAGACCGCAGCGCGTTCTCATCGTCATCAGGCAGATGGGCTGCGAGACCTAAAATCGCATAATGGAAAGCCGTTACATCAGGATGATCGATGGCGATGCTACTAGTGCCGGACTCAATGATGGTCAAAGAGGCGATCTTTGCAGGATGTTTAACCACTGCTAACATGGCAACTGCGGCACCATATGAGTGCGCCACAATATGATCACCCTCCTCAATAAGTTCTGCGATATAAATGCTGTCACGCTCGAAATCCTCGCTGCCGAGCCAGGGACTTCCACCATATCCAGGACGCGCTGGCATAACCAGACGCCAGTTGTCTGACATAGGCCATTGCGCCTCCCAAGCCATTGCTCCACCGGCTCCACCGCCGTGAACAAAAATGATGCGGGGACCTTTGCCGCGCTCTTCTACGATCATTCCTCCTGGACCCACATATCGCATTTCATCCATTCTATATTCCTCTTATTCACCAATTATGTTTTACATAAGCGTTGGAAAACGCCATCGATATAAGCGATTTAAATTACCTGTAATACTTAACCCGGAACCACCTCGCACCACATGTGAGCGTATTTTAAGTCTATGTAAACGCATTGTAGTGAATATCCAGCCACTCGCTTGCGCACCTTTATATCGCCCGTAAACGTGGAAACAATGCCAAGGCATTTTTACGGGCGATGGCTTCATGCTCTACATTTTTTAAGCTGCTGAGAGTACGAAACGCTTCGACATTGGCATTAATGCCCTCCTCCGGCGTGAAAGGATAATCGCTGCCGAAAAGTATATGCGTGAGCGACGTCAGGTGGCGCAGACCGTCGATCATGCTGTCTCTGGCCGATCCTGCAAGATCGTAATAAAGTGAAGCAAGTACCTTACGCACCTCTGCGGCACCACCAGCAGGTCGCTGCGCCAGAAACGGTAACGAAGAGAATGACGCTATTCTGTCTGCTACTGCAGTTAATGCGCCACCTGCATGTGGAATGATCATGCGAATATCCGGGTAACGCGTAAGCGTGCCAGCAAATATCAGATCGGTAACGGTGCGCGCCGTATCCATCGGAAATTCCAAAATCGGTGCTGGCCTTCCTAATCCCACTGCCTCAAAGCACGCTGGCGAGGTGGGATGCAAGAATAACGTTGCCTTGCGCCGATTGAGTTCAGAGAAAATAGGATCAAGGCGCTGGTCGCCGAGATAAATCCCATGGACATTGGTTTCCATGACAACGCCGTCGAGGCGCAAATGGTCAAGTGCATAAGCAATTTCTGCAAGAGATGACTGAATATCAGGAAGAGGTAATGTCCCAAAGGCGCCAAAACGTTGTGGATTACGTTGTGTCAGATCCGCCGCAAATACGTTCACCTCGCGCGCCAGCCTTTGCCGCGCTGGCGCATCGTTAAGAAACCCCACACTTGGCGATGATATCGATAATATTGACGTGTCAATATTATGTTTATCCATATGCGCAATCGCCCCCGCTTCGGACCAGGATGGCACCGGAAATCCGCCATCAAGTGTGATAAGACCGGCATCACTTAATGCATGCGCGTAACATGGAGGTAAGTAATGAGAGTGCACATCGATTAACCCACACTCGCACCGCTCTGCACACCCCGATGCAAGACGCATGATCGCACCCTCGTTGGGCTTATCATTCGACCCTGCCGGCCCGTTTTTGTGAATATCAAGACCACTCTCCATGCTCTTCATATTTTTTCCTTTATGCGGCTGCGTTCAGCTATGCCTAAATGGTAAGCCTCTACCCAATATAAATATATATAATTAAGTTCATACTAATCATGAATATGGCGCATACATGAACGTCCCTGATTTAAATTTCTTGTACGTTGTACAAGCGTTATTCGAAGAAAAGACAGTGTCTCGGGCTGCGGAGCGCTTGGGGTTAACCCAGCCCGCAGTCAGTCACGCCCTTGCGCGACTGCGAACTCTATTTCAGGATGATCTATTTGTGCGAGCAGGATCGGTCATGGCACCGACACCAACTGGCGAACGCGTGGCTATGGGCGCCATACGGGTGCTCACACTAATCAAGCAAGACATCTGGGACGCACGCGCATTTGATCCGCTTACCACGACCCGAACCTTCTCTGTCTGCCTGAGTGATATGGGGATGATCGTCTTATTGCCACGTCTGCTCGGGGCACTCCGGCAACATGCACCCGAGGCAACCTTAAAACCGATTCAAGTACCCTCTCTGGAATTGGCTTCGGTGCTGCAAGACGGTGCTATCGACTTAGCCATCGGCTATCTAGGGAAGATGGGAGACACTCTTTATCAACAAGCGTTATTTCGTCGGTCGTTAGTAGGTATTATCCGTAACCGCAGAAGAAGAAAAAAGGCAATTACCTTAGAACAATTTATTAATAGCAAACATGTTTTAGCAGGAACGCTGGCGCTCACCAATCAACTACTCGCGGAAGAATTACGTCAGCATGGTGCCCGTCTGCTGATTGCGGTCGAAGTACCTTATTTACTCACCGTCCCCAGTATTGTTGCCACGTCCGATTTCATCGCGTGCGTGCCTAGTGAACTGGCCGAATTGTTTTCTCACATTGCCGATATCGAAGTGTTTGAGCTGCCAGTCGAATTACCGGATTTAACCGTGAAGCAGTTTTGGCACGCGCGCTTTCACGACGATATCGCGCACAAATGGTTTCGTAATCTGGTGGCCGATACCCTAGGCAACGAATAGTCAAACAGGATCAATATTTACCCGAAGCACTGGCTTGCCCTGTTAAAAAAATAGCAAATTGATCTATTGATCTATAAGATATCCCTACTCCGTGGGTTTTATTTTAAAAAAAGGAAAAGAGATGAATGGCTTGATGATGTCCGGAAAATTGCTCATTTCCTCGTTAATTGTGCATGCTGACCGCCACCATGGCGATACTGAAATTGTGTCACGTCGGGTCGAAGGAGATATTCATCGCTACACCTATCGAGACTGTCACCGCCGTGCGCGGCAACTGGCCAACGTACTCACCGAACTAGGTGTCAAAGACGGAGAACGCGTGGCGACGCTGGCGTGGAACGGGTATCGGCATCTGGAGCTTTACTATGCGATTTCCGGCATGGGCGCGGTCATGCACACCATCAATCCGCGCCTGCATCCCGAGCAGGTGGCCTATATTGCCAATCACGCCGAAGATCAGTATCTCTTCTTCGACCTCACATTCTTGCCGACAATTAAATTGATGGCGGCCCACTGTAACACCACCAAGGCCTTCATCGCCATGACCGACCGCGCGCACATGCCGCAAGACACGGGTATTGATAACCTGTTGTGTTATGAAGATTTGATGGATGCCGCTTCTGATGACTATTCATGGCCCACTTTTGATGAGGAAACTGCATCTGCCTTGTGTTATACCTCGGGTACGACAGGCAATCCAAAGGGCGTCCTCTACAGTCATCGCTCAACGCTCCTGCACACATATGCAGCTGCCCTGCCCGACACGTTAAACTGCTCCGCACGCGACGTCATTTTGCCGGTTGTGCCAATGTTTCACGTGAACGCGTGGGGACTTCCCTACGTTGCCTGCATGGTCGGCGCCAAGCTCGTTTTTCCCGGAGCGGGAATGGATGGCAAATCAATCCATGAACTACTCGAAACGGAACAGGTCACGCTCGCCGCAGGCGTGCCGACAATCTGGCAAGGTTTACTAAACTACATGGAAACCAACGACTTAAAATTTTCGACGATGACGCGCACGGTGATCGGTGGATCTGCCTGTCCGCCCGCCATGTTGCGCAAGTTCCAGGAAGTATTCGGCGTGCATGTTTTACACGCCTGGGGCATGACCGAACTGAGTCCGCTCGGCACCGTATGTGCATTTAAATCCAAACTATTAAAAAACAGTCCGGAGGAACGCTACGCAGTACAGGCGAAACAGGGGCGCGCCGTGTTTGGCGTGGACATGAAGATTGTCGACGAGGATGGCCACGAACTGCCTTGGGATGGCAAATCCTCCGGGAAATTAATGGTGCGCGGCCCTTGGGTCGTCAGTCATTATTACAGGAGTGAAAACGAGGCTGAACTTGAAATGGACGCCGATGGCCATGGTTGGTTTCCGACTGGTGATATTGCTAATATTGATGCCGATGGCTATCTGCAAATTACCGACCGCGACAAAGATGTCATCAAGTCCGGTGGCGAATGGATCGGCTCAATCGATCTCGAAAACATCGCGATGGCACATCCCGCTGTTTTCATGGCGGCATGCATCGCCGTCAAGCATCCCAAATGGGACGAGCGTCCGCTGTTGGTGGTCGTCAAGAAGCCCGATACTGACCTGGATCGCGATGCATTGCTCACCTTTTACGAAGGTAAGATCGCCAAGTGGTGGACGCCGGACGATGTGGTATTCGTCGACGCGCTTCCGATGGGCGCAACTGGAAAGATCCTCAAAAAGAAATTGCGCGAAGAATTTGCAGATTACGTACTACCGACGATATAAGAATCGATTAAAGACGCGACCGAAAATCATACTCGGTTCGATTCAAATCATCGAATTCAACCATCAAAAGCCTTACCACCATGTAAGGCTTTTTCTATTCAGCCCTTACCGCGTCTGCATCCCTGCTCAGACCGAGAGAGTCCCACGCAAAACAATAGATGACATAACGGCAATTTTCATGCAATCTCAAAAAATTATTGAATTTATTACATTCACCCACATTGGGTCTTCATCTGCCAGCCAATAAGGGTTTGTTGTTCAAGCTAATAGCTTGAGTTCTCCGCATTCATAGGATCTAAGTGAAGAATCCACACAAGCGTCGGTTGCAAATCGCCCGTTTGGAACTTCTCAGTTAACCCGCCTACATCAAGCAATCTAATGAACACCGATCAGCATAAAGAGCAAAAAAAAGAACAAAAACCGTCGATCCAGACGCAAAGAGTTTAGCAACTATTTGCCCATTAGTAGTCGATTTCGATGGAACATTGACGCCAACCGATACGCTCGTTGAAGTGCTCATCCAACTGATAAAACGATCGCCGCTGACTTTACTGCCCTTGCCGCTTTGGCTTCTGAAAGGGCGCGCCGTTTTTAAGTACAGGATCGCCTTACAAACAACCATCTCCGCAGCGCAGTTATGGTACGCCAGACAGATCCCACGTCAGCTTGGCTGGACGCTTGCCACAGCGGCAAGTGCTTCACTGTTCCTGTGTACATCATCGGTAAACCAATTGCATTGACGCCGAAATAAACTTGTAAATGATTGATAATTGGAATCTCAATTTTTTACGGTGTCATTCCTATTTGATCAATGTTGCGCTTCATTCGTATTTATATAAAAATAAGTCATTGGCCGAGTCTCACGATAAAAGCAAAAAAGCCCGCATAAGGCGGGCTAAAATTAAGCGTAAAAAACGTTTATGCGTTGTTATTAGCTGATTTGCGACGTGCTGAAGCAAAACCGAGAAGTCCGAAGCCGAGTAGCGCGATAGTTGCTGGTTCTGGGACTGCCGTTGTGGTGAAGTTTGCTGCTTCAAAAGAACGATAAGCCTGAGAGTCGAACGTCAGCGACGTAATAGCCGATCCGGTATCCACAAAGTTGACGTAGGTTTCGCCGTTAATGCCTAAATTTGCAGTCGTGAAATTGGTTGTCGCTCCATTTGCCTCTTTGACTATCAGCGTGTTGTACCCGTCAGGTGTTCCCCATTCAAAGCTCACATCAGATACGCCGATGCCAAATGAAACGATCGCAGAGCCCAAATATTGATTTGGTTCACCTGCCAACCATTGCCCAATGGTATTGGACGGTCTAGAAGCATCTGCCGAGAGACCAGCTGTCAATAGACCGCCAGTGACGTTGCCGCTTGTTAGCACAAAAGCGCTGCCGCCCTGATTGCTACCTAAAGTGCCAATGACAGATGCATGTGCAACAACGCTCGACAATGCCGCAACGGTAACAGCAGCCAAAGCCAATGATTTAATAATGCTCATTCTTTCCCCTAAGAAATGGAATCAAATTAATAAAAAATAATTAATTATTCAACCTAGAAAGAAGCAATTTATATGCCATTAATTTTATGTCTTTTGTAAACAAACACTTAACGAAAACGTAAAAAATATTGGTTGTGATATGTAAAATAATGCGACAGTGCCATTGTGAAATAATGGTCACATGAGCAATTGATTGCCAGATTAATCAAAGGCTCATGAACAGTTGATTTTTCATCAGATCGTCTTGAAAGTCACTATTGAAGGACTAAGTGACCGTGACAACGAACGACTTGAGTAACGACGTCTCCACAGCTGAAAATATAGCTTGTCGTATCGATGGTCGCTATCACAATAACTGAAAAAATCTACGCACCGTAGAAGCGCAATTAAAAAATTTTTCCCTTTTTAAGTTTGACTTTTTAGGTTACTTATCAGCTAATTCATCACCATCATTCCCGACAATGTCATACATGCCTGAGACTAGCTTGGAAAGCTCAGTATCGACACCACCAGCCCGTATATTTCAATAAAGTAACTCCCTTAAATTGCCATTGACTTGTGTCGGAACGCGCACTAAAACTCAATACGCAACGCCCTGCACTTCAAAGAAGTGTTGTCCGTAAGCAGTGCGTTGTTTACTTAAAGGAGATCACAATGAGCAGCCAGGAAAACAAGCAATTAGTGATGCGAGGCTATCAGTTATTCAAAAATAATGACATCAACGGATTACTCGAACTGTATACCGATGACATCGAATGGAAAGGAGCCGATTCTGAATATGTTCCGTTCTTTGGCACTTATAAGGGTAAGAATCAGGTAGCACAATTTTTCACTAAAATGGATCAGGCACAGGAAGCCATTCAGTTTGAACCACAAGCTTTTATCGCTGAAAATGACAAAGTCATCGTGACAGGCCAATCCATATGGTTAGTAAAATCAACTGGTCAACGATATGAAAATCCTTGGGTCCATATCTTTACACTTCGGGATGGAAAAGTGGCCAAATTCCAGCAATATAATGATACGGCCGCGGTAGAGGCCGCTTATAGACCGTCACAGACTTCTACGCAGCAAAAGAAAACACAAAACATCACTAAACACAATTAGTGTGACTTAAAAAACACCGGTCAACAATGTCATAAAGATTGGTATGCGCCAAGACGCAATCGGCATGACGGTAATATCAAGCGAGGCACCCAAGCCGCGGCTTTGTGACTGGGCCAGTCTTCCGGCTTAGGTGTAGCGTTAATATTTTGCTGCTTGATGATAACTACCGACTTATCGGCGTGGTCCGAAGATTTAGACCGCGCCACTCAAAGCTACGGCGTCAGCGCCAGCCGCAATCCGAATCGGACACGATGGATCATTAGCCGCACGCCACACCGCTTCAGCTACATCAGAAGCTAGAGTAACCTCAGTGGATTGCTGCCATCCGGCGAAGACACTTTGCGCCAAATCTGCATAAGCCTCAGGGATGCCATACTGTATCCGAGGCTGTGCATTTTGACCGAAGCGAGTCTCGGGTGCGCGTCCCGGCAAGACCAGATTGACTCGCACATTAAATTGCTGAAGTTCCAGCGCAAGAGATTCGGTGTACGCGTTGATCGCGGCTTTGCTCGCGGTGTACACGGAGAGCAAAGGGAGCGCCCTCAATGTCACACTTGAAGTGACGTTCACGATGACGCCAGCCTTGTTTTGCCTAAACTGGGGCATCACAGCTTGGGTCATTGCTATTGTGCCAAGCGTATTGGTTTCGAATATCTCGCGGGCTGTTTCCATCGAGGTACCTTCAGCAGCGCCCAGCATGCCGATCCCGGCGTTGTTGACCAGAACATCGATCGGCCCCGCGGCCTCTACTGCCTGACGGACGCTTTCGGGATCAGTGATATCGAGGCCAATTACCCGAAGATGCTCAGAACGCGGCAAAACGTCCGCGCGCGGCGTGCGCATGGTGGCGATGACCTTCCAATCGCGATCCAGAAAGTATTGGGCGGTGGCGAGGCCGAAACCGGATGAACATCCGGTAATGAGGACGGTTTTCATAAGAACTCCTGTAATGGGTTAGCAGAGACTAGACTATATCGCTCCGAAACAAGACTTGCTATAATCGATAGTCCACATTTCATTTGCAAGAGTCCAATCATGACCGATCCACTCACGGAAGTTGTCACACTACTACAACCGCAAGCGGCATTCTCAAAAGTCGTCAGCGGCGCAGGCCCTTGGCGTGTGCGCCGCTCGGAAGACGGTCAACCCTTCTACAGCGTGATCCTCAACGGTTCATGCCACCTCGCAGTCGACGGACACGCGATGATTAACCTTGAGGAAGGTGACTTTGTTCTGATTCCAGCGGCGTACGGCTTCACTATGTCCAGCCTCGATCCGACGACAACGGACGACCTCAATACCGTGCCTGTCGCGCTGCTCCATGGCGAGTTCAGACTTGGCGCTCAAAGCGGGCCGCCCGACGTTTTATTGCTGGTGGGTCACTGCGCGTTTGGCTCGCCGGACGCGGCCTTGCTGGTGTCGCTCCTCCCACAACTCGTGCACGTTCGCGGCGAGAAGAGGCTGGCCACTATCGTGCAGCTTGTCAGTGACGAATCGCGCGCGCAACGTCCCGGGCGCGATGTCATCCTTACCCGCCTTTTGGAGGTTCTTCTCATCGAAGCCCTTCGATCCACGGCTGGGACTGCAGCGTCACCGGGCCTCTTGCGCGGGCTTGCCGACGAGCGCCTCGCTATCGCAATACGACGAATGCACGAAAACATGACGCAGTCCTGGACGGTCGGACAATTGGCGAAAGAGGCCGCCCTCTCCCGCTCGGCATTCTTCGAGCGGTTCAGCCGCGCAATGGGCGTCGCCCCGATGGAGTATCTGCTCCGTTGGCGCATGGCTATGGCGAAGAAGCTGCTGCGGCAAAAAGAGACCGGCGTCGCCGAAGTTGCCGAACGCGTCGGCTACGGTTCCGCAAGCGCGTTCAGCGTTGCATTCACCCGCCATGTCGGCTTGCCGCCTACCCGTTACGCGCGCGAGAAAATGGCAGCGTAACAAGCATAACGCGGGCGTTTTTTCTTTTTCTAAGACGTCACCAGATTGCGCAGTTCATCCATTCTCAAGCAACGATGAACAACGCAGAATACTAAAGTCCCGCAGCCAACTCCCGCGTAAGATCGGCGGCCGATATTTCCTTGCAACCACTGGCATTCTGCCCAGACCATAAGGGTGAAAAATCACTGCTTCCCTGACTTTCAGCCTTAGCACGCAAAGGAGCGATTGCAGCAGTGGCAAGCGGGAACGCAGGCGGTGCGGTGCTGATGGGGCCGAGCTCCGTCATGAGCCGGTTAATGATGCCGCGTGCAGGTCGCCCGCTAAAAAGATTGGTGAGCGCGGTATGACGCGCAGCCACGCTTTTGAGTGCAGCCCGATGTAACGCGCTGGTAGTGGCTTCGGGACATAGCATGTACGCTGTACCAATTTGCACCCCCGCAGCGCCAAGTGCCATCGCAGCGGCAACACCTTTGGCATCCACAATACCACCGGCCGCAATGACGGGAACCTTCACTGCACGCACGATTTGCGGCAACAAAGCGAACGTACCGATCTGTGTATTGAGGTCATCCGATAAAAACATCCCGCGATGACCACCCGCTTCAAGACCTTGTGCAATGATGGCATCGGCTCCGTGCGCCTCAAGCCAAAGCGCCTCCTCAACAGTCGTCGCCGAAGACAGTATTCTGCCGCCCCAGGACCGCACCCGTGCCAGCAATTCGGCCGAGGGCAAACCAAAATGAAAGCTCACAACAGCGGGCTTGAATTCGCTCAATACGTCGGCAGCTTCGGCACTGAAGGGCAACCGTCCCGGGCCGGCCTGAATAGCATTCGGGTCAAGTCCAAGCTCTTGGTAATAAGAAGAAAGCGTCGCCCTCCACAGCGCCTCTCTCTCCGCAATCGGCGCGGTGGGCGTATGGCAAAAGAAGTTTACATTGTATGGCTTGGTGGTTTGCGCCCGGATCTCTGTCAGTTCCTTGCGTAGCGCGTCGGGGCTTAACATGGCGCACGGGAGCGAACCCAAACCGCCTGCATTGGATACGGCAATCGTTAGTTTGTGATCTTGCACTCCCGCCATTGGCGCCTGGATTATTGGTAGCGTGACCCCCAATAGCGTTTGTAAGGTTCCCATCTTCTCTCCGATATTGTTCTAATGCGTTTGTTAGCGTGCGCTGTACACGATGTTTGATATTAGTTTAGCGTAAAGCAATGCCACCTCAATCCAGCGCGTTCATGACTTTAATGACCACAATTTTCATGTTGGATCATGCCTTGATCCAAAACGTATTGCAACATCGACATATCGCGATTTAACATCCCTGATGCAATCGACTCCGCTCCTAATTCTTAGCTAATTATTTTTCGTTAAGCTGCTTCTCTAATAAGTTAAGGAAAGCAAGGTATTCACGATGATGCTAGGCCGCGCCAAGAAAAAAATCCATTCAAACTTGATTTTATTGCTAGTAATAGCACCCATTGTGTTCAATTTGGGAGGCTGTGCCAGTTATCAAGCATTGCCGTTAAACGATCAGTCCAGTTTACTCACGCATCTCCCTGCGCTGAACATTGACGCTAAACAGCTGTCCTTGCCGGAATTGGCCACGCACTCTTTTGCGTCAACGCCTGACGGCCTGGATATGACCGACGTTGCGATATTAGCTGTACTTAACAACCCCGATCTTAAGTTAGCACGCAATGATGCCCATATTGCGCACGCCCAGGCCTTTTCCGCTTCCTTATTACCTAACCCTCAGCTAGCGATGTCGGGTGATTTTATGCGCAATCCTATATCGGGCTCGACGCCGGCTTACGGTATCGGGCCTACCTATGATTTCGGCGCGCTTTTGACCCATTCGGCATTGCGCAAAGCGGCCGATGCCGACGCGAGTAAAACGGATTTGAGTCTGCTATGGCAAGAGTGGCAAGTGATTGCACAAGCCCGCATGCTGTTTATTAAGCTGACACAGGGTCAGAAGTTGATGCATATATTACAACAGCAACGGGATGATTTTGCGCAACGCTCACAACGGTATCAGCTGGCCTTGCAGCGTGGTTTGATCACTATCGAGACGGCGACCATCGCATTGACCTCGCTGCAGGATGTCCAGCGTCAAATCAACGAGGGACAACGCCAACAGAACCAAGCCAGACACGATTTAAATGCGTTGCTGGGATTGGCTCCCGATGTGCCGGTGCCATTGCAGGGCTCCGCGCAGCTACCGCCTCTGGACCGTGCTCAGATAGCTGCCACCTTGCCCCATCTGGCGCAACGCCGCCCTGATCTGATTGCGCTGAAGTATGGATACGCTGCGCAGGACCAACGTTATCGGGCAGCGATTATCGCGCAGTTTCCATCGCTGGTAATCGGGTTGACGCGATCACGCGACAACAGCAACGTCTCATCGCAAGGTTTCAATATTTCTGTATCACTCCCCATTTTCAATCAAAACCAGGGAAATATCGTGATCGAACAGTCGACCCGGCAAAAGCTGCATGATGAATATCAACAGCGCATCAATGTTGCTAACAGCGATATCGACCGAATTTTGACCGAGCAGACGATCAATACGCAACAAATGCGCGAAATAAACAGCACTCTGCAACAACTGTCGGCGCAACGAAAAAAGGTTCAGGGGGCATTGGCAGCGGGTAACGTCGATGCGTTGGTGCTCTCCAATATTGATACTGCGTGGCTGGCCAAACAAACCGAGCAAGTCACTTTAGAGCAAGCCATGCTGGAGCAACGCGTCGCTTTGCAAACGCTGATTGGTGGCGAATTGCCTACCCGGTTGCCGCCCGAACTCCAAGAAAGTCGTAAACCATGAAAAAGAAAATAATCTACGCGTCGGTCGCGAGCACGCTCTTTTTGATAGCAGGATTGACCTACGTTATCTATAGCAGCCGCTCGCCAGCTAATGCAGCGGATGCAGAAACACCCATCTCGGCGCAGGTGGTGACGCAGCCACTTAAGCAAGGCATGTTGACTAGTATGCTAAGCGCCTACGGCGACGTTACACCGGAACATACGGTTGCTGTCAGTAGCGCTTATCCAGTTCAAATTACGAAATTATTTGTCGTGCAGGGACAAAGTGTCAGCAAAGGTACGCCATTGGCGGTAGTGCAGAGTGATCCGTCAGCTGTCTTGAGCTATCAACAAGCGCAGAGCGCCAACATTCTGGCGCAGGCCGAATTAAAGCGCACCAAAGAACTACTGGGATTGCAAATGGCAACGCAATCACAACTGGATACGGCGCAAAAAAATTGGCAAGATACGCAAGCAACTTTGATGGCCCAACAAAAACTTGGAGGCGGCAATCCCAGCAACACGTTGTTGGCGCCCAGCAGTGGTGTGGTGTTGACGTTAACCGCAGCACAGGGTGATCGTCTGGCGGCAGGCGCATCGATGATGCAATTTGGCAATACTGATAGTCTGAAAGTATTGCTAGGGATTGATCCTTCCCATCGCGCAACAATCCATAAAGGTAGCCGTGTAACGCTGGCACCGTTATCGAATCCAGCCCAAACCGAACAGGCCAGCGTGAGCGAGATACAAAATCTGCTCGATCCTAAGACCCAACTGATTAACGTTGTGGTGACGTTGAGCGATACCGCTGCTAAACGATTTATTCCAGGTATGCGTGTTCATGCCGAGATTGCTACGGGACAGCAACAGGTGTATGAAGTGCCGCGTCAGGCGGTGCTCAGCGACGATCAGGGTAGCTATTTGTTTCAGGTCAAACAAGGTAAAGCGGTGCGAGTTGAGGTCCGTAATTTGATCGATAACGGCGCAACGCTGGGCGTAAGCGGAAACCTCGACCCTGCTGCACCGTTAGTGGTGTTGGGAAACTATGAATTAAAAAATCAGATGCTGGTGCGGGAGACCAAGCCATGATCGGTCTCTGGACACAAAATCATCGTCGATCGATCTTATTTTTACTTGCTATTCTGGCGTTGGGTGGAATGCTGGCTGCATTCAAGCTGCCGATTTCACTATTCCCTACTGTCGATTTTCCGCGCGTCGTGATTTCACTTGATGCGGGCGATCAGCCACCTGAACAAATGGAGATGTTGGTGACACGGCCCGTCGAAGAAGCCGTGCGGCGGGTGCCAGGTGTGCGCACCGTACGCTCTACGACGGCGCGTGGCACGGCGGAAGTATCCATCAATTTTGATTGGGGTTTAGACATGGCATCGGCGACATTACAAGTCAACGCTGCCACTGCACAAATCATGTCGCAACTACCGGCTGGAACGGTCATGCAAACGCGGCGCATGGATCCGACGGTATTTCCTATCATTGCTTACAGCCTGACCTCCAAAACAATCTCACCTACGCAATTGCGTGACCTTGCCGAATATCAGTTAAGACCTTTGCTCACTGGTGTAAATGGCGTGGCGCAGGTGCAAGCCACCGGCGGTGCAATGGAGGAATACCATGTCAATATTGACCCGCAAAAATTACTTGCGCGCGGTCTGTCACAGGATGATGTATCACGCGCTCTGGCCTCGAACAATGTCATCAATGTCGTCGGTCGGCTAGAAGATCACTATAAATTATTTCTGGTGATGGCTGATTCCAGACTTGTCAACATAGAGCAAATAGGTCAAACGATTGTTTCCAGCGGCAGCAACGGTGTCGTGAGAGTTGCTGATGTCGCGGACATCCGTCATGCAGCCGTTCCCCAATGGATACGGGTAACTGCAGACGGCAAGGATGCAGTATTGTTGTCGGTGTATCAGCAGCCCGGCAGCAACAGCGTGCAAATTGCCAACGATATCAAGAGCAAGCTGGCAGACTATAAATTGCCAGCGGGCGTCCACCTGGCTAATTGGTATGACCAAAGTGAATTGGTTACCGCTTCCGCCACCAGCGTACGAGATGCCATCCTGATTGGCATCGGGCTGGCGGCAATGGTGTTGTTTATCTTCCTGCGTAACGTCAAGATTACGCTTATCGCCATTATCGTCGTGCCAGCTGTATTAGCCACCACTGTCGTCCTGTTATGGCTATTAGACATGAGCTTTAACATCATGACGCTCGGTGGCATGGCGGCGGCGGTTGGCCTGATCATTGATGATGCGATCGTCATGATCGAGCATATCGTGCGTCGCTTGCATGCGAAGGCCAACCTTCCCGATAGTATAGAAAAAACGGTCACGGACGCAGCGCTAGAGTTTTTCAGGCCTTTGTTAGGTTCCAGTGCATCCACACTGGTCATTTTTATACCGCTGGCATTTTTAAGCGGCGTCACTGGTGCTTTTTTTAAAGCCTTATCATTGACCATGGCTGCGGGATTATTTATTTCGTTTCTCATTACATGGTTGGCGGTGCCAATATTAGCAGCCCATTTTCTAAGCGAAAAAGATATCAATCAGGAGCACGACGGCCGCCTTACTTTATGGATACATAAAAAATACGAACGCCTGATGATGCGGTTACTCAACCGACCAGCGTTAATATTGCTGCTGATACTGCCTTTAATCGGAATCGGTTTTCTCGGCTACCAGCATGTTGGCTCAGGCTTTATGCCAGCCATGGATGAAGGCGGCTTTGTGCTCGATTATTATAGCGAACCGGGCACCGCCGTGACGGAGACGGACCGACTTGTCCGTCAAGTCGAAACCATCATCCAGGCCAATCCAAATGTACTCACCTATTCTCGTCGCACCGGAACTGGTTTAGGCGGTGGCTTGGGTGAACCTAATCATGGTGATTTTTTTGTAAAATTGAAGAGTGGTCAGCGACAGCCAGTTGACCTGGTAATGGATCAGGTACGAACCCACGTAGAACATGAAGTACCGGGTCTACATATAGAAATGGCGCAGTTGATGGAGGACTTGATCGGCGACTTAACCGCAGTTCCGCAACCGGTAGAAATTAAAATATTTTCCGCCAATCCCAAAAATTTAAGTGACATTGCAAAAAAAATAGCTGCACGTATCAGCAAGATCAATGGGTTAGTGGACGTCAAAAATGGCATCAATCCATCTGGTGATGCGCTACGCGTTCACGTCGATCCAGCAAAGGCGATCCAGGAAGGTCTTGATCCCGCAGCCGTCTCCAAGATGTTATCCGATAGCCTGAGCGGCAACGTCGCTACGCAGATGTTATCCGGTGTGAAAGCCGTCGGGGTAAGGGTCTGGCTGCCGCAAAGTCTACGCAATAACGACAAGGATTTGCGCTTACTCACAGTCCGTGCGCCGGATGGTCATCTGGTACCGTTAGAAAAAATTGCCACCATCACGCCATTGACCGGACAAGCAGAAATCAGCCGTGAAAACCTGAAGCCGATGATCGCCGTGACCGGACGTATTAGCGGACGTGACCTGGGCTCGGTGATCGCTGATGTCAAGCTTGCGCTGGCGAAACCCGGCCTGTTTCCGCAAGGTGCTTATTTTGAATTGGGCGGTTTATACGAGCAGCAGCGAATTGCATTTCAAGGGTTGATGACTGTATTTGCTGCTGCATCGGTGTTGGTATTTTTGCTGCTGCTCTTTATGTACGAAAGTTTTCGACTTGCCGGGGTAATTCTCTTTACGTCGCTGACATCGGTTTCTGCCGTGTTTGTCGGTTTATCGTTAACTGGCATTGACCTGAATATCTCTGCAATGATGGGTATGACAATGATCATCGGGATTGTCACGGAGGTAGCAATTTTCTACTTTTCTGAACAGCAAGAGTTGCTTGATGCGGAACCGCCATTGACCTGGCACAGCGCATTAATACAAGCTGGTAAAAATCGCATGCGCCCCATCGTGATGACCACCATAACGGCCATTCTAACCTTGTTGCCGCTGGCCTTCGCATTAGGAAAAGGATCTGAAATGCAACAGCCGTTAGCCATCGCCATTATTTCAGGATTAATCGTGCAATTGCCGCTGGTGCTCTTGGTGATGCCGGTTTTATATAGCGTCATTGGCCGTAAAAAATGACGCCGCATGCTGCACCCCGCCATCAAACTACACGTGAGGGCTAGCGCGCCTGAGCCATCGGCGATAAAGAAAAAAAATGGCGCACCGAAATGCGCCATAAACCTTAAGCAACACCAATTTAGAAAGCTGCAGGGCGCCATTTAAGCAAGCGCTTTTCCACACGAAGCAAAAGATAATCTGCCGCCAGTGCAACCACTGCCAATACGATCATCGCAGCAAATACGCCACTGGCATTGAATGCGCCCTGAGCGGTGGAGATTAACAAACCAATTCCCTGCTTGGAGCCAAGGAACTCGCCCACCACAGCCCCGACCAACGCAAAACCAAAACTGACATGCAGACTCGCCAGAATCCAGCTAAGTGCAGATGGGATCACAACCGACATCGTCACCTGACGGGACGAGGCACCTAAAATCTGTGCATTAGCAATCATATAACGGTCCGCTTCCCTCACACCCTGGAAGGCATTTGCAAATACGACGAAGAACACCATGACGACCGCCAACGCCACCTTGGAAGCCATACCCAAACCTAAAGAAATCACAAAAATTGATCCCAGTACTACCCGGGGAATTGAATTTGCAATTTGAATATAGATGCTAAACACATCGGACAATAGTTTGTTACGTCCCAACAGAATGCCGCAAATTACGCCAGCTACTGCACCAATCAAAAAACCCAATACTGTTTCTTCCAAGGTCACCAACACCTGCACCCATAAAGGACCCTGTGATGTTCCTTCCACTATCCAGTCATAAATCTGGATGACGATCAATGACGGTTGCGAGAAGAAAAACGGGTCTATCCAATGTAACGTTGCGCCCAACTCCCAGCCACCGAGCACAATGACTAGTATGGCGATCCGTAAAGAAATTACCAACCAATAGCGCATCTTTATTTTTCGCTTGGCCGCTTGTTCGACAATCGCCAGGCTGGCCAGGCTTAGCTGATCGAGTGAATGTGCTTGAGTCATTTCAATACCTTGTAAATAATTGCTACTTGTAACGATCAATGACCGCCAAAGAAAAAGGGAAATGCTGATGGCTGCTCCTCTTTATGGCTCTTGACTATCGGTTCGGATATAAGATTTAAAAATGACAATCAGTATTCCGGCCATGAGGCGCAGCATTGACATAAAATCAGGCGAAAATCAGATCAGAAGTTCGCATCAGCTAATATTTACTTCTTCCCTTAAATCGGACCATATCTTGCGTGAAATATCGATAAAGCGCTGTTCATAGCGGACCTCTGACATCACGCGAGGACGTGGCAAATCGATTGCGTAGACACTCTTCAATGTTGCTGGACGCGCAGTCAACACGTAGACCTTATCGGCCAGGGCAATTGCCTCTTCCAGATCATGCGTAACAAAAACAACCGACCCAGACTGAGAGGACCAAAGTTGCAGCAACTCATCCTGCATTAAGGTTCTGGTCTGCATGTCCAGCGCGCTAAAAGGCTCGTCCATTAATAGAATTTCCGGGCTATTAATAAACGTTTGTGCCAGCGCAACGCGCTTTCGCATACCGCCGGAAAGTTGGTGCGGATAATGATTACTGAACTTATTGAGTCCAACTCTCCGTATCCATTCTTCGGCCAGCGCGTAAGCTGCTTCTTTTGGCTTACCGCGGAACAACGGCCCGGCGGCCACATTATGTAGCACGCTGCGCCATGGGAACACCGCGTCGCTCTGGAATACAAAACCGATGCGAGGATCGATACCCGTCACGCGTTCGCCCATGATCCTCACCTCGCCAACCGTCGGTTTCAGAAGCCCCGTGATTAAGCTCAGCGTCGTGGACTTGCCGCAACCCGTAGGACCGACGATCGCACAAAACTCGCCACGGGCAACACTCATGCTAAAGTCGCGCAACGCCACCGTCGCCTTGCCATCCGGCGAAATAAAGCGGCAAGAGACATTTCGGATGTCAATCGCCGGGGTGTCGCGCGTCAACGTCTCTGCCGCTTGCACCAGTACCGGAGCAGGTGCATTTGAGGATAAATTCATTTCCATTTCTTTCGTTTAAGGCAGGTTGTGTGCACGTGAAAAAGGTGACGGCCCTCACCCTCTGCCACCGTGACCTATTTTTCTACGCTCGGCTTCACCAGCATTGACAGGCTCGCAGGTAATAAAAAGCGCGGACAAAAATGGTAATCTGATCTTCAACCAGAAAACATCACGATCATGGCGTGCTTGCGAGTAAGCTGGATGCATCCGAGATGCTCCCCATTGGCGTGATGCTCCCGGTGACTATTTATTTGCTTGGTGGGATAAATTCATTGGTATAGGTCTTAGATAAATCGATGTGTTTACCTTTGACGTTCGGATTAAATCCCGAGAGCACTTGCAGCACGGTTTCGGGGCCGCCAACAGGCATCCGACCATCCGCTGAAAACATCGGCAGCGAATTTTGCATGGCTTGCAAATAGACTGCCTTATCCTTGCCTTGATAATCCTTCGGCATCTTGCTGGCGATCTCCGCAGCATCATGTGTTTTGATGTATTTAAGCGTTTTACTAAACGCGCGGGCTAATTTGGTTGCTTCTGCTTTATGCGTATTCAGCCATGAGCGCTGGACGTATAAACTTGAAGCTGGGTAAAGACCGCCAAGCGCTTTTACGGTTCCCTCCACCGTACGCATATCCACCAGTACAGATGCTTCGCCGGTTTTCAGCAACTGAGAAATCGTTGGTTCAGTGGTCATGCCGGCATCAATCCTGCCCTGCTTGATAGCAGCAATAAAAGTATTGTCAGCACCAACCGGCAGCACAGAATATTGATTAGAGCTAATGCCCTGTTTTGCGGCCAGATATTGGGTAAGGAAGTTGGTTGACGAGCCCAATCCAGTGACGCCCAGTGTTTTGCCCTTCACGTCGGCCATGCTCTTAATGGTTCCTGCTGATTTGGTCGCAACCATTTCAGCTTCGCCCGGCACCTGACCAAACACGACGATGGCGGTTACTTCTTTCCCCTTGCTTTGCAGGTCGATTGAGTGATCATAAAATCCCACAACAGCCTGCACTGCGCCTGCCAATAGCTCGTTTTCTGCATCGACCCCGGCTGGTTGCGATTGCAATTCAACATCCAGTCCCTCGTCCTTAAAATAACCTAACTGCTCGGTCAGTTTTGCGGGCAAATAGATCATCTTGGTAATGCCGCCAACCATGATAATTATTTTGGACGACTCGGCCGCCATCACCGTAGTCGGCAGCGCCAGTGTCACACTTGCCGACATCAGCACTACTGCTGTTGAAATTTTTGTCAAATACATCGCGCCGCTAACAAACTTACGCATTATTATGTCTCCATTATTTTTGGGATTAGATCTACCGCAAATTATATAATCGCTGTGATCTTCCTTTATTAGACTTCTTTCAGAAGCAAACGTATTCTAGGTGTCCTAAACTTTCATCCAGCTTACCAATTCCACGTTTTTTATTTTGCAGTGCAGCAAAAAAAATTAAAATAGGACACAGTTCCATGAAACTCCTGCTAATCGAAGATAACCCGCCTTTAGCGCTATGGCTAACCAAAATACTCAGAGAAGAAAAATTCACCATTGACGTAGCCGTCGACGGCGTCGAGGCAGATCAGGTGCTGCAAAATGAAAACTATGATGCTGTGCTACTCGATCTGATGCTACCTAAAATGACGGGAAAAAACGTACTACGTCGATTACGCGAACGCCATAACAACGTGCCGGTGATGATTTTGACAGCAAGCGGTTCAATCGACG
This sequence comes from Glaciimonas sp. Gout2, assembly GCF_035018905.1. Taxonomy (NCBI): domain Bacteria; kingdom Pseudomonadati; phylum Pseudomonadota; class Betaproteobacteria; order Burkholderiales; family Oxalobacteraceae; genus Glaciimonas; species Glaciimonas sp. Gout2. The sequence continues at coordinate 26,671 of NZ_JASJXA010000043.1, forward strand.
AGAAGGTCGATTGTCTTGGTATCGGTGCCGATGATTATCTAGTTAAGCCATTTGAAATACGCGAACTGGTGGCGCGGATTAAGGCGCTTATTCGACGGCAAAGCCCGGACAAATCAACGGAAATACACTGTGGTAATTTGATATACAACAGCAACACGCGTCAATTTTCAATTAACGATAAAAATCTTCTACTACCGGCGCGCGAGCATGATGTGCTGGAAATTTTAATGCTCAAACAAGGGAAAACAGTGTCTAAGAATGCGCTAGTCAATGGCATTTTTTCGCTAGCAGACGATCCTAGCCCAGATGCAATAGAAATCTATGTGCATCGATTACGCAAAAAATTGGAAAATTCTCAGGCCAGCATCATGACGTTGCGGGGATTAGGTTACTTACTTAAAAAGAATGATGATAATTAGTCTACGTTTTCGTCTATTGCTGTGGCTACTTATTCCACTGGCGATATTCATCATCCTGAGTGCAAGTTTGTCTTACCGCAGTGCTCAGCAGACGGCCGACCTGATCCAGGACCGAGCATTGCTGACGTCGGCCCAGGTGATCGCCAGCGATATTGTTTGGCTCGATGGGATACCCCAAGTGAGCGTCGACCCGGCAGCCCTTGAGTTATTTTCTTCACCCCAACAGGATCATGTCTACTATCAGGTTATTACCAATCAAGGTTTGCTCATGGCAGGCCATCCGGATTTACCAGGGCCGGTCGATTTTAACGGCACCGGTCCGCAATTTAGCACGCAGCAATATGACCAGCAAACCATTCGCGTTGCCACGCAAATTCGCCCATTGTATGACGCTGGCACCCAACTAAATGTTGCGGTTCGGGTTGCTCAAACGATGCAAGGCCACGACCTGATGGTAGCCGACTTGTGGCGGCCGTCTTTGCATCGTCAGATCACGATGTTAATTCTGGCTATCGCACTAGTGGTAGTCGGCCTGACCATTGAACTGCGCCCGATTATGCGGTTGAAAGACGACCTCGCGGGCCGTGACCCCATGTCTTTGTCACCGATCAAAGTCGCACAACTCCAAGGAGAGTTGCGTCCCATTGCCACCGCCTTTAACCAGTACATCCAACGCCATAATACTCAGGTTGCCGCCCAAAGACGTTTTATTGCAGATGCCGCGCATCAACTTCGTACACCATTGACATTGATCGATTCTCAAATCCAGTTCGCTCGCAAGATAACCGATCCGGCCCGTCGTAGCGAAGTGCTGGAAGCGATGCAGGAAAGCAGTCGCAGCATGGGGGCTCTTACGGATAAACTACTTTTGTTATCGCAAGCAGAAAGCGCCGCTAGCCACGCTGTGCTGCGACAACCGGTTGATTTGGTAAAACTCATCACCGCAGTGCTGGAAGATATCGTACCGTTAGCGCAACGGAAAAATATTGATCTTGGCATGGAAAGTCAATGTGCGGAAGTACATGTGGTCGGCAACGAAGCGCTGTTCTCCGCGATGATCATGAATTTGGTGGATAACGCCATCCGCTATACACCGCAGAATGGTAAGGTCACCGTCACCGTCGGCGTCAGCCCCCCCGCAACGACGCATACGGCAATAAAAACACCAATGGCACAATTGGTCGTGGCGGATAACGGCCCCGGCATTCCTGCCGAAATACGCGACCGCGTATTTGAACGATTTTATCGCAATGCAGCGCCCGGACAACAAGGTACAGGACTTGGGCTAGCCATCGTTAAAGAGATTGTGCTGGCAGCGCACGGCGCAGTCACGCTTGAGACAGGACTAATGAATAAAGGGTTGGCAGTACTGGTGCAATTGCCACTTGGAACGCCTCAAACACTGCGTTGAGATCCGTTTTGCAAAAGAGTTATCTTCAGGAAAAAAATACTTTTCACACATACCACGCCCCTCTTCCAGAATGTCTGCCAGACAGATAGTCCGCCATTGCCGAATACCACACAACACGGCGCCGTTTATAAAAAGAGAATCACCGATACGTGTTGCAATCGCGCACAAACCACCATAAAACGCAGGTTTCGAAAGCTAGAAGAAAGCTTGGCGCTTTTATACTCGGCATCGCGATGTATTGATATTGAGCGACTCAAGAGACCTACTTGAGAGATCAATTTAAATCATCTGCAAAACAAGCAAAAAAAACTTTAGCCATCAGGAGACAATTTTGAAAAAAACAGTATTTGCACTAGCTGCCCTAGCCGCACTAGGATGTTCTGGCACTGTACTTGCACAGTCCAATGTCACTATTTATGGTTTGATTGACGCCACCATCAGCACCACCAATAACGCCGATAGCAAAGGCGATCGCCTGACGCAAATTCCCGTCGCATGGTTCAGTGGGAACCGTATCGGATTTAGAGGTCAGGAAGACTTGGGCAGTGGCCTCAAAGCACTATTTAAATTAGAGGCAGAATATGTTGTCGGTACCGGTGCAATGGATACCCCTGGTGTCTTGTTCAACCGCGACGCTTGGGTCGGTATGCAAAGTGACGCCTTGGGCCGCATAACGCTCGGTCGTCAAAATACACTTGCACGTGATTTTGCTCAAGTTTATGGCGACGCATACGGCTCCGACAAACTTGGCCTGGAAGAAGGGGGCTTCACCAATAATAATAACTTCAAGCAAATGATTTTTTATGCAGGTAGCGCAACCGGAACGCGCTACGATAATGGCCTCGTGTGGAAAAAGGTATTCGACAATGGACTCGTCGCAGGCTTAGGCTATCAATTTGGCGAAGTGGCGGGATCATTCGCGAACAACAGCACAAAATCTGTCGCACTCGGATACAACGGCAGCAATTTTGTATTGTCCAGTTTTTACAATGAAGCCTCTGTCGGCAACTCACTTGACCGCTCAACGGAACAACACAAATCGTATTCCCTCGGTGGCAGTTATTTCGTGAATAGCCTAATTCGCTTGAATACCGGTTACTTCCATTACACGGCAGAACAAGGCGCACTGGGAAAGCGTAAGGATGATGCTTACACCGTATCTGCCAAGTTGACACCACAAGGCCCGTTCGACTATGAAGTCGGCTACCAGTCAATGAAGGCTCACAACGCTGCCTATAATGTGTCAGGGACAGGTACTTTAAACGCCTATTCCAACGCAAGCTTTTCTACTACGGCAGGAAGCGGGAAAAAATCTACCGTCTTCGGCTCCGCTTTCTATCATTTGTCCAAGCGCACTGAATTGTACTTAGCTGCGGATTACATGAAGCTCACAGATGGCTATCGGGTAGCCTCTGCAAATGGGTTCAAAAATCAAACTGAACTCGCTGTCGGTATGCGTACCCGTTTCTAATTCATACAACTGGGTATTCTGGCCGATCGTGACCACCGATTCTGGTCTATCGTGACCGACCATTCTGGCGCATCGTGACCGCT
>NZ_JASJXA010000044.1:0-28584 GCF_035018905.1 Glaciimonas sp. Gout2
CCAAGAAAGCATTCAATGGAAAACTTCATCTCAAGATCCTATCTATTTGTCCCTGCAAACCGCCCAGAACGCTTCGACAAAGCCTGCGCAACAAACGCCGACGTAGTAATCATAGATTTAGAAGACGCAGTCCCAGCAAGCGAAAAAGAATCCGCCCGCAAAGCACTAAAAGCCTGGCTATCTCCAGAAAAATCAGTATTAGTAAGAATCAACAGCGCCGACAGCGAATGGTTCAGCGAAGACCTGAGTTTATGCAAAATGCCAGGCATAGCAGGCATAGTGCTCCCCAAAGCCGAACGCATAGACGACCTAGCCGTAATCGCCCACGCCGGCGCAGAAATCATCCTACCACTCATAGAAAGTGCCCACGGTATATCCAATGTCAACGCACTAGCCCGATCACCCCGCGTGCAGCGCCTACTATTTGGCTCAATCGACTTCAGCCTCGACCTCGGCATCACCGAAGGTCATCAGGAATTACTCTACTTCCGCTCCACACTCGTACTCGCCTCCCGCGTGGCAGGCATCCAGGCCCCGGTAGACGGCGTCACAACCAGCATCGACGACATCGACGCAATCCGCAACGACACCCAACAAGCGCGGCGATTAGGATTCGGCGGCAAACTCTGCATTCATCCAAAACAGGTAAATTATGTCAACGAAGGATTCGACCCTAGCGCAACCGAACTAAGCTGGGCCAAACGCGTGCTTGAAGCAGCGTCCACAGCCAATGGCGCAGCCGTAGCCATCGACGGGAAAATGGTAGACCGACCGGTCATGTTACTCGCGCAACGGATACTGAGCGACGCCGAACGTCGAAGCCGTCCACAAAAAAATACCTGATAAAAAAGGGTTCCATCGTCAAAACATTGGAACCCTTCAATCCCTTGAACCAACAACCCAAATAATTGGCTTATTCGACAGCATTCGGCCACTGAAACAACGGCAATTGCTTCTGAATAAAACGACTAACCGCATCACGATGGTATCCGGTCGAACGCGCCAACCCCTGACCATTCGCCTCCATCTCCAACATCGTCGCAAGATTGCTATCCAGCGAAGTATTAAGAGCGCGCTTGGTCAAGCTAAGCGCCGTCTGCGATGCCTGGGTAAAACTCAACGCCAGTTGCCGCGCCCGTGCATCAATACGCTCGGCTGAATGTATTTCAAACACGATGCCCAAGTGCCGGGCTTCTTCAGCATCAACTTCCCGCGTCGAAAACGCCAGTTCCTTAGCGCGTTGCAGACCGACCACGCGTGGCAACGTATACAACATCCCGCAATCAGGTATCAACCCCAACCGTAAAAAGGGCATGCAAAAACGCGCACGCGGTGTGGCAATAATAAAATCAGCTGCCAGTGCCAAACCGAAGCCAGCGCCATAAGCCGGACCATCCACCGCCGCGATCACTGGCCGGTCAAGGTTAAGCAAATCAGCCAGCCACCTATGCAAATCAGCCATACGGTTGCGTGCCTCTTCTGCATTGGCTCCGGCATCCATCGTACGCACATCACCGCCCGCACAAAAAGCACCACCCGAACCAGCGAGGATGAGTGCACGAATTCCGCGGTCGCTCTTAATCGAGGACACCACTTCACTCACTTCCCGCCGCATCACCATATCAAGCGCGTTCTTTTGCTTTGGCCGGTTCAGAGTCAGCGTTGCAACCCCTTCCGATACGGTATAAATAATTGTTTCCATTTCTGTCTGATCCATTTGAGTCTCCGTCAGGACTTAATTTAATTGCAGCGCAAGCGTCAGGATCAGATCGGGTCCCAACTAAATACATCGGCAGACCGATCAAGCGCAAAAAATGAGGCCTTCAACGCTGGCATCGCGTGTTCTGCGATGCTCTCGGGCGTCCACCCCTCCGAGCGGTGCACTGACCGTACCGGACGCGGCTGGCTCATCAGAATAATTTCATTGTTACGCACGGCGAACACTTGTGCGTTGACATCTTTTGCGGCATCGCTAGCCAGATAAACCGCGAGCGGAGCAATCTTGTCTGGTGTCATCAGTTTGAGTTTATCGACTCTCGCTTGCTCTGCTGGCGTGTCGGTTGGGATCGAACTGGTCATGCGACTCCATGCAAACGGACAGATACAATTGGACCGCACGTTGAAGCGTTGCATGTCCAACGCAATCGATTTCGACAACGCGGTCACACCCAATTTGGCGGCCGAATAATTAGCCTGCCCCAAATTGCCCACCAAGCCAGAAGCCGAGGTCATGTGAACCAGACTGCCCGAACCCTGCTCTTTGAAATGCAATGCGGCGGCTTTGCTGGTGTAAAAAGCGCCATAGAGATGGACCTTTAATACGGTATCCCAGTCTTCCGCGCTAAGCTTGTGAAAAATCCGGTCACGTAATATGCCAGCATTGTTAACCACGCAATCGATACGACCGAAATGATCAAGCGCAGATTCGATGATGCGCGCTGCGCTACTTGCCTCGGATACGCTATCGCTGTTGGCAATTGCCTGCCCGCCAAATGCTTTGATCTCGTCAACGACCTGCTGGCCCGGGTTGACCGCCAGCGGATCGCCGCTGAGTGAAGCGCCAATATCATTGACGATCACTTTAGCGCCAGAACGTGCCATCGCCAGCGCAATATCGCGGCCAATGCCACCACCCGCGCCGGTCACAACGACTACTTTGCCTTCAATCATGTGGGAATTTGTCATATCGTAGATCCTTGAATATTATTTAAAGTGCCGCTTCTGTGCCAAGAATGGCCGTCGCCTGCGCTGACAGCGTGCCACCGTTGGCATGCACGATGGCGGTTTGCGCACCTTCAATCTGCCGATCGCCGCCCTCACCGCGCAACTGGCGCACCGCCTCGACCGTGATGAACATGCCGTACATGCCGGGATGCACGCAAGACAGGCCGCCACCGTTGGTATTGACCGCTAACCGGCCGCCGGGCGCAATGCCGCCGTTGGCGACAAATGCACCACCCTCGCCTTTTTTGCAAAAGCCCAGATCTTCCAAAAACAGAATGGTATTAATGGTGAAGGCGTCATACAGTTCCACCACGTCGATATCGGACGGCGTCATGCCTGCCATCGCAAACGCTCGCTCGCCAGATTCTTTGGCAGCCGTGACTGTCACGTCCGGCATGCTGGATATCTGGCGATGCCAGGTCGCGCTGGCATTGCCTAACATGTAGACAGGTTTTTTCGCTAAATGTTTGGCGCGATCGGCACGCACCATGACATACGCAGCAGCACCATCGGTGACCAGACAGCAATCGCGTACAGACAGCGGATCAGCGACCATCCGGGATTTCAATACATCCTCAATCGACAATGGATCGCGCATAAATGCTTCTGGATTAAGTTGCGCCCATTTACGTGCAGATACCGCCACTTCGGCTAACTGTTCTCGCGTGGTGCCGTATTGATGCATATGACGTGCCGCGGCAAGCGCATAGGCCGATATCGGCATCGCTGGCTGGTACACGCTTTCGTAAGGCATTGGATCAAGGATACGGCGCGCCTGACCACTTTCCGCACGACCAATAGTACCGGTGCGCTGGGTGCTGCCGTAACACACCAACACTGCGTCACAGATGCCCGCATTGAGCGCCATCGCGGCTGGCATCATGTGCGATACAAAGCTGGAGCCGCCTACCATCGTGCTATCGATTAGCTTAGGCTGAATGCCCAGATATTCAGCAACCGGCAAACCCCACATGACAGCATTGACGCTGGCGGTGCAAATACCATCAATATCGCGCATATGCAGGCCAGCATCGCGTACGGCGTTATGCGCCGCTTCGGCCAGAATTTCCAATTCCGTGCGCCCGTGCGCCTCACCCAGGCCAGCTTGACCGATGCCAACAATGGCGACTGAACCTCTCAATTCTCGCACATCACGCGGGCTCATTGTGCGTCTCCAGCTGGCGTAAAAATAATCATGGTTTGCGCGTTTTCTGTAACGATGCTGGCTTTCACTGCCATTCCAATGCTGATCTGATCGAACGGAATACCATCCACCCGACTCATCATGCGGACGCCCTCCTCCAAATCAATCAGCGCAATGTTCAGGTCGCCACCGGCATCCGCTTTGCGCCGCACTATCGTCGTTGAATATACCGTTCCGTTGCCGCTGGGCGTGACCCAGGCTAGATTTGGAGAACCGCAATGGCTACAGATGACGCGTGGATAAAACACGTGTTTTGTGCAAGCGCCGCAGCGTTGAATCTGGAAAGTGCCAGCCTTCAGGGCGTCGTAATACACCTTTTCTGGTCCCGCGCCTGTGAACATGGTGGACTCTGACATATTCTTATTCCTTTTTAGAGGTATTGCTGATGTTATAAAAGTTGCAAAGCCAGCCTCCAAAGCCTAAGAACTCAGGCAGGCATAGTTGCGTAATTTTTTTATAGCGCGTCCAGAATCTGCTGTCTGGCCGTCCGGTATTCAGCGCTTAGTCGGGCGATGAGTTGTGCTGTCGGCGGTCTGTCATTGATGTTGCCGATACCCTGTCCCGCACTCCAGACGTCCTTCCAGGCCTTCGGTTTGTTGAAATCCATCTTGGACGGATCAGAGACCGGCAAGTTGTCCGGATCCAGACCGTTACGCGTGATGCTCGCCTTCAGATAGTTCGCCGGTACGCCAGAAAAATACGGCGTATAAACGATATCGGCTGCGCTTGCATCCATGATCATCTGCTTGTGTTCGTCGTCTGCGCTCGCTTCCTGCGTGGCGATAAAGCGCGTCCCGATATAAGCCAGATCGCAACCCATCGCTTGTGCCGCAAGAATCGCGCTACCGTTTGTAATCGCGCCGGATAAAACGACCAAACCATCGTAAAAACTGCGGACCTCATTCACCAGCGCAAACGGGCTGAGTGTTCCTGCATGACCGCCAGCTCCAGCGCATACCAGAATCAATCCGTCGACACCGGCAGCCAGTGCTTTTTTTGCATGACGCACATTGACGACATCACTCAGCACAATGCCGCCATAGCCGTGGACCTGTTCGACCAGCCCTTCAGGCGATCGCAATGAAGTAATAATAATCGGCACCTGTTGGCGTATGCACACGCCCAAATCTTCTTGCAAACGTTTGTTCGATGGATGGACGATTTGATTCACAGCAAACGGTGCAACCTTCGCATCCGGGTGTACGGCTTGATATTCAGCCAACGCTCGTTTGATGCGCACGATCCATTTTTCCAGCTCTTCCTGTGGCCGTGCATTCAGCGCCGGAAACGAACCGACGATACCGGCGCAGCACTGCGCTATGACCAGTTCCGGGCCAGAAACAATGAACATTGGCGATGCAATAACTGGCAGCGCCAACTTGCCTTTTAATTGTGCGGGTAAAGGCATTACTGCTTCTCCTGGGAGTTTTGATGAGATTCAAACGCACGGCGCACGATGACTGAAGAATAATAATTGTCGAATAACATCTCGTCTCGTCAACTTTCCGCATTTGACTTTTAGTAAGACTGCAATTCCGGTTTCATCGTAGAATGTCAGACTCGTTAATTCCGTACAATTCACATTTTTCAAAGAGGGAATTAGGCTTAGCTTAACTACACCGCCGCGACTTCAACGTGACGGCTGGCTTGCCTTGTTAAAACACATGGCTATTCATTTCGACTTGGTTGATCTCAGGTTATTTGTCTATATCGCAGAAGAAAACAGCCTGACGCGCGCCGCGGTTCGAGCTCACCTGTCACTGCCAGCTGCAAGTATCAGGATCAAGAATCTCGAACAATCGATTGGCACCAAGCTGCTCAATCGCGAAAATCACGGCGTCACACTCAGACCGCCGGGTCAGGCTTTGTTGCATCATGCAAGACAAGTTCTCAATCAGCTGGAAAACTTGCGCGGCGATCTGCAGGAATACGCTCACGGCATTAAAGGCCACGTTCGGATACTGGCCAACACAACGGCAATGACAGAGTTTCTCCCCAATGTATTGAGTCATTTCCTCTCAACCCGTCCAGATATCAATATCGACCTGCGCGAACGTCTCAGCAGCGATATCGTGCGTGCCGTCAGCGAAGGCACCACCGATATCGGCATCGTCGCAGGCACCGTGCGCACCGAAGGTCTGCACGTCACACCGTACCGCAGTGACCGTCTGGTGCTGGTTACCGGCCCTGACCATATATTGGCGCAAAACGGGCCAGTCAGTTTTGCCGATACACTGGAATACGACTTCATCGGGTTGCACGAAGGAAGCGCCATCCATTCATTCCTCGCCAACGTCGCCAGCGAACTACGCGTCACACTGAGACTTCGGATTCAGGTCAGCGGCTTCGAAACAGTGTGTCGTATGGCTGAAGCAAATATTGGCATCGCGATCTTGCCCGAATCGGCTGCGCGACGTTACTCCAGACACATGGCAATCAAGATCACACGATTAAGTGATTTATGGGCCATCCGCAATCTGGTCACCTGTGTTCAGGACCCGGAAATGCTGCCTACTTTCGCACGCGAGCTGATGACATGCCTGGAACTGGACCGCGATGAACATCTCGCGTTTGACCGAGCCTGAAAATTACAGGTAGCGTGCCGACACGCTACCTTATTCAATTAAATCGGGCCTTCATCGTACGGTTCGGTACGGCTGTGTAGACCCCAACCTACTGCATCAAAATCCCTGAACATCAGGCCTTCTCGCGCCCGAAATACAGATCATGCAACGCGCTCAGATCGACCTCCGCCGCCGGTTTGGATAAAAGCACCTTTCCGCCCTGCATCAAATACACATAGTCAGCCACACCCACCGCCCGATGCGTATTTTGCTCAACCAGAACAATCGTGCGACCCAGACTTTTCAGACGTTTCAGGATTTCAAACAGTTCTTGCACCACCACCGGCGCTAATCCCAGCGAAGGTTCGTCGATCAGGATCACGCCGGGTTCCGACATCAGACCGCGTCCCATCGCCAGCATCTGCGCCTCGCCACCGGAAAGCGAACCGGCCAGTTGCGAGCGACGTTCCTTCAGACGCGGAAACATATCGTAGGCCATTTCCAGATTAATCTTGACCTTGGCACGACTGCCTTTGTGAAAAGCGCCCATGATCAGGTTCTCTTCAACCGACATCTCACGAAAAACCATCCGTCCTTCCGGGATCATGGTCATCCCGTGATTGGCCATATCCCAAGTATTGGTGCCCTTAAGCGACTGTCCGTCTAGCCGAATATCGCCCTGACTCACCGGTAAAAGGCCCATAATCGTGCGCAGCAGCGTTGTTTTTCCTGCACCGTTGGGACCGATGATGGTTGTCAACTTTCCCCGTTCTATCTCAAGCGAAACGTCCCACAAAATATTGATGGCGGCATAACCGGCGCGTACCTTTACGATTTCAAGCATTGCTGTCCCCCGTATAACTCTTGATAACCGCTGGATCACGAAACACCTGTTCAGGCGGTCCATTGGCGATCAAGTGACCAAAGTTAAGCACACAGACGCGGCTGCACATCGCGCTGATGGTTTCAATATCGTGCTCAACGATCAGAATACCCAGCTTATATTTTTGGTGCAAATCCTTGAGCATGCTCATGAAACGACGCTTGCCGGTCACTTCCAGTCCGGCCAGCACCTCGTCTAATAGCAACAATCTGGGCTCGGTCGCCAGCGCTTTGGCAACTTCTAGCGCTTTCAGCTCAGTTAATGCAAGTTCCGTGGCGGCGTTGCGGTCTGCCTTGTCCGAAAGATTCAGAAATTCCATGATTTCATCGATCTTGTACGGGTCCACTTTCCCCGTCCCAAAGCGCTGCGCTACCAGTAAATTTTCACGTACTGTCAACTGGTGCATCGGCTGTGGGATTTGAAACGAACGGCCGATACCGCGCCGTGCTCGCTGGTGCAACGGCAGTTTCAAAATGTCTTCATTCCCGAATATAATCCGTCCACTGGAAGGACGTACCAAACCGGAAATGGCATTGAATAGCGTGGTCTTTCCCGCGCCATTCGGGCCAACCAATCCGACTACCTCATGCGAGCCGATTTCCATATTCACGGCGTTGACCGCTATCAGACCGCCGAACCGAATGGTGATATCTTCAAGCTTCAGCATGACTAACCTCCTGAGTTTTGCCCGAGGTAGCAGGCTGTTTGCGCCTTTTGAACTTATCTGCCACAAGAGGAACCAATCCGGTTGGGCTCCATAAGATCATCGCCACCAGCAGGATGCCGAGCACTATTTGATGACCACTGGGCAGCAAACTTTTGAAGATCAACTGATCAATCAGGTACACCGCCGCTGCGCCGACCAAGGGTCCAAAAATAGTACGGTAGCCGCCGAAAATAGCAGCAATGATCGGCACGACGGTCCAACCGGCATCGAAAGCATAATCGGGTGCCAAAAAGTTGATGTAATGGGCATTAAACGCACCAATCATCCCAGTCATAAAGGCTGACAGCAACAATATCATCGCTTTCAGCAGCGTACTGTTGACGCCCACTACGCGGGTAGCATCTTCCGACTCCTGCATGGCACGCAAGGCCAGACCGTAATAGCTGGCACGCGTGCGGTCATAAATCCAGACGAATACAACCACCAATGTCAGGATCACCAGATAACCGCCGACCTTGCTACCAAAATCAAAACCCAACACATGTGGCAATGGCGGGATGCTGGACAACCCGCCGCTGCCCCCGGTAAGGCTGTCAAACTCAGTGACCAAAATACGAAATATCTGAGCGTAAGCCAGGATGACCAGCGCAAAGTAAGGCCCCTTCAATCGCAACGCTGGCAACATCATCAACGAGGAGAGCGAAGCGCCAACGCCGCCTAGCAGCATGGCCGGGAACACAGGCAGACCGAGCTTGAGGGTCAGCAACGCCGACACATAAGCGCCCACACCGAAAAAAGCCGCCTGACCAAAGCTGACCATGCCACCCAAATTGCCCAGCAAGGCCCACGCCAGCGCGATACCGCCGATGGTGACCGAGGCCACAATCAGGCTCATCAAATAACGATTGGAACCGAACAATAAAGGCACCGCGATATACATGGCCGCTGCCACGACGATTAACATGACTGTGCGCAATTTCATCCGCGTCTTCCTTTCGCGCCGAACAGGCCGTTCGGCATCACAAACAACACCAGCAGAAACAACAACATACTCGTCATTTCCTGCAAAGCTGAGCTGTATAACGTCACCGTCAAAGCCTCGGCAATGCCAATCAGCATACCGCCCAATAGCACGCCTGGAATTGAGCCAGCACCGGCCAATACAGTGATGATGAAGGCCTTCATGGTCAGGTGACTGCCCATCGACGGCTGAATAACCGAAGAACTATAGATCGCGATACCGGCGAAAGACGCCAGCAGCCCCGATACGAGGAAAGAGATCAGTTCTGTCCAGCGCGGATTGACGCCCATCAGTTTGGCGGCATCGCGATTACTCGACACGGCACGCACCGCGCGACCATACCAACTACGCGCCAGCCACCACCAGACCCCGATGATGAGTACCAGACTGATCACGAAGAAGGTGATTTCACTCGTCATGCTGTAAAACGGCCCGAGCGTGACTGGCTGTTGAAACCATGCATCGTTGGTCGAGTGGATATCGGCCTTCCAGATCAGCAATACGGCGTTGGTCAGGATGATCCCGATGCCGTAGGTGAGGATCAGCGAATTTAGCTCACGATCTTTTTCAATCTTGCTGACCAGAAAATACACCATCACCGAGGTCGCGCACACCACCACTATCGCCAGCGGTATCGCGAGTATTGGATTAAGGTGCCAGTTATTCTCTGCCATATAGGCGATGTAAGCTGCCAAAAGGACCAGTTCGCCGTGCGCCAGATTAATGATCTTCATGGTACCGAACACCAGCGCCAAACCCAGCGCAATCAGCGCATACGCGCCACCAGCCAGCACCCCGGAATAGAGAGACTGTACAATCAATTCAAACATTTTTACCTCCTTGGTATGGCCTCACACCTTGTGTGAGGTTGGCAAAAAATGCGTCGTGCATGAGGATCACGTCAAATTTCGGTTTGCTTACGCTCACCATGAAACCTTCGGAAAGACCATTTTCCCAGTGGCATACTGGCTCGGCCATACGATGGCGATATCACCATTTTGCTGAAATTGCCCCATATGGGCGCTGTAGCTTGGATTGTCGCCTTTGGCATCGAAGGCGACCGGACCAAGGAGGCTGTCGGCGGTCTTGGTTTTGCGCAGTTCATCAGCGAGGCCGCCCTTTGCCAGCATACCGGTATTGTGCGAACGCAAGATTGCCTCGAATAACAATTGTGCATACACAAACGAGGTTTGCGAATGATAGGTTGATGGCGTGTGGAACAACCGCTGGAACGTCTCAGCAAATTCTTTACTGCTAGGCGTGTCGAATTTGGGTGGCGAGGACAGCACTGTCGCGCCGTACACGTAAGGCATCAGATCAGGAAAGGACGCCGCCATTTTTGGCGTTGCCAGACTCCACGGACCGACGATCGCCTTGAGGTTCGGGCGGATGATGCGCGCTGCACGCAGGATGCCGACGTAATCGGTTTCATAGCCGACCATCGCAATCGCTTCTGATTTGTCCTGCAACTTGACTTTATTCAGGATTGGTTTGAAATCGGTGATTGCTGCGTCGAACGGATGCATGGTCAGCTTTACACCTTTTAACTCAAGCGCTTTTTTTAACTTGTTTGCGAGGTCGGTTGTCGCATCGCGGGTTGAATAAAGTACCGATACGGATTTAATTCCCATGTCGGTGTATAGCCCGACCATTCCAGATGCGTAGCCGCTGGTGTTACTCACGCGGAAAAACTTCTTCAGGCCGCGATTGACCATCTCGTCGCTGGTTCCGCCAGAGGTGATATATACCAGGTCAGCCTTATTGGCCGCATCGGAGGCTGGACCCGCATTGTTGGAATTGGCGCTGCCGGCGATGGCGACTACGCCTTGCGAGGCTAGTTTTTCTACCGCGGCTACTGCTTTGGCTGGAGTTGACTCGTCGTCTACTACTATCAGCTTGATCTTGTTCTTGGGATTTTGGCGGTTGAATACGTCGGCTGCGACTTGTATGCCTTCTGACATTTCGTTGCCAGCTAGGGCTAGCGGACCGGTTAGGGGTAGTTGGACGCCGACCTTAAATTCTTCGGCTTGGGCGTTTGCATGCATGGTGGCGATGCAAATAACTAGGGCCAATGTGGATTTGAATTGCTGCTTCATACTGCTATCTCCAATCTGGTTTTTTTATGTCGGGACTTATGCAGAACCGCTCCACCGGCGTTTGGCTCTCCTTGCTACCTGTGCGTTCAGGGATTGGGGCGGCTTATTCGCTTGATTCTTTGGTCTGGTGGAACACTTAGAGATTGCCTAATCTTGGGGGAAATCGCAATTCATGTTTGGAAAAGGTGGGGTTTAGAAAACACTAAGCGGTTCGGTTCGGTTCGGTTCGGTTTGTCGATAATTAGAACGGTTGGTGCTCCGTGGATGCTGGTCGGGGGTGGCCCGCCAGCCAGTTACTTTTTCTTGCTCCGCCAAGAAAAAGTAACCAAAAAGAAGGCGGCCGCAACTGACGCTGCCCTGCGGGTTCCCAAGCATTTCAGCCGCCAGTCGGGTTGAAAGACCAACTCGCTACGCTCAAACATGTCTTCCAACAATTCCCGACTGACAGCTGAAATACTTGGCAGCGTCCATGACGGAGTACGTCAAATTCAAATTCAAGAACAACCGCAACGTCAACTGTGGCTGCGCCTGCAAGGTCAAGAGCAACGTCAACTGTGGCTGCGCCTGCAAGGTCAAAGGCAACGTCAACTGTGGCTGCGCCTGCAAGGTCAAAAGCAACGTCAACTGTGGCTGCGCCTGCAAGGTCAAGAGCAACGTCAACTGTGGCTGCGCCTGCAAGGTCAAAAGCAACGTCAACTGTGGCTGAGCCTGCAAGGTCAAGAGCAACGTCAACTGTGGCTGCGCCTGCAAGTTCAAAAGCAACGTCAACTGTGGCTGCGCCTGCAACAGCCACAGCCACAGCCACAGCCACAGCAATAGCCTTTATAGTTAATGTGATTTAGCTTGCACTATACTCACCTAACAGCGTTGTATGTTAATACACGCTTAGCTGAATTTAATGAGGCTCAACGAGCAATCGTGCCGGACTCAACCAGCATGTCGAGTTGTTCTGGCGTTTTTCCCAGTACTGACCGTAGCACTTCGTCAGTATTCTGACCAAGCGTGGGCGGTGCTGAGCGATAGGTTACTGGTGTTTCTGACAGGCGCAAAGGGCTGGCGATGGCGGGTAGTGTTCCGCCTTCTGGCCGTGGCAGCGCGACTTGTAGTTGTCGGTGTTGAACCTGCGGGTCGGCAAATACTTGGGCGTAGTCGTTGATTGGGCCAACTGGAATGCCGCCTTCTTCCAGTGCCGCTAGCCAGTCTTCCGAACTTCTGGTCAGCATCGCGCGTTCCAACTCCACGATTAATGCTTCGCGATGGGTGATGCGTCCGCTTACTTGATTGAAGCGTGGATCGCTTGCCAAGTCAGCACGTGCCATTACCTTGCACAAGCGCTGCCATTGAGTGTCGTTGCCGGCGGCTACGATAATATGGCCATTTGTGGTCGCGAAGACCTGATACGGGACTAACGCGGGGTGTGCGTTGCCGGAGCGTTTTGGTACTTGGCCGGTCATTACATAATTGTTGGCCTGATTGCCACCGAAGGCGACGATGCAGTCCAGCAGCGCCATGTCGATATATTGTCCGACACCGCTCATGGAGCGTGCGTTGACTGCGGCGAGGATTGCGACGCAGGCGTACATGCCGGTCATGACATCGGTGATCGCCACGCCGACCTTTTGGGGGCCGCCACCGGGCAAGTCATCGCGTTCGCCCGTGATACTCATTAATCCGCCCATGCCCTGAAAGACAAAATCGTAACCGGGGCGATGTGCCGAGGGTCCGCTTTGTCCATAACCAGTGATTGAGCAATAAATGAGACGCGGATTGATCTTGCGCAGATCATCGTAAGCCAGTCCGTAACGCGCCAGATCACCGACTTTATAATTTTCGACCAGCACGTCCGACTCGGCCACCAATTCACGTATCAGGGCCTGACCTGCCGCGCTGGCGATATCGACAGCAATTGACTTTTTGTTGCGATTTGCAGAGGCAAAATAGGTTGAGTCCGTTGTTTCGCTTCCCTCTCCATCCCGAATCCACGGAGGACCCCAATGCCGGGTATCATCGCCCGTGACAGGCCGTTCAACCTTGATTACTTCGGCGCCCAGATCGGCCAGATTTTGCGTACACCAGGGTCCGGCCAGAATCCGAGATAAGTCGAGAACCCTGATATTCGATAGTGCACCTTGCATGTTGACCTTTCAAACACTAGTTGAATACGCTTACCAGGGCACGCCAGGAAATACCATTGGTCCAGTCGCCATTTCCTTTGGCCACACCACGACAATCTTGCCGTTGTTGTGCTGTCCCATACTCGGTAAGAACGCAACATTGTCACCCTTATCATTGAACCGTACTCGCCCGATCAGCGTTTCGCGGTCACTTTTGCGTAGTTCCTCGGCGATGCCGCCGGTCTTCAGAGTACCCTTGTCGGCGGCGCGTGCGATAGCATCAAACAGTAATTGCGATTGCACGTAACCAAACTGACCCAGATAGTCAGGCTCCGCATTAAATAAGCGTTTATAAGCCGTTCCAAAGGCAACACCTTCCGGCGTTTTGAATGCGGTCGGATACGGCAACAATGCCATACCGAACACGTTAGGCATCAAATCAGGAAAATCTTGCGCCATCTTGACCGTGGCTAACGACCAGATACCCACCATCGCCTTGACGTCCGGCTTGAGGACCTTGGCTGCGCGAAGAATACCGACGTAATCGTTTTCGTAGCCGATCATGGCGATCGCTTCGGATTTGTCTTGTAGTTTGACTTTGTTAATAATTGGCTTAAAGTCGGTGATCGCCGGATCGAACGGATGCATCACGACCTTGACACCTGCGGTGGTAAGGCGCGCCTGCATTTTTTTGGCCAGATCGGTCGGCGCCTCCTTGGTGGAACTAATCAGCGAAACCGACTTGACGTTAAGCACGCCGAATAATCCTGCCATTGCCTTTTCATACCCTGGCGTATTATTGATGCGGAAAAAATTCTTTAAGCCACGTCCCGTCAATCCCTCGTCCGTACCGCCCGACGTAATGTAGACCAAACCCGCCTTCTCGGCCGCCACCGAAGCAGGGCCGACCAAATTGGATCCGTAGCCGCTGGTCAGCGCGACCACCTGTTGACTAGCCAGCTTTTCGACCGCCGCCACCGCCTTGGCTGGTTGCGTCTCGTTATCGATGCTAATGATCTTGATCTTGTATTTGCCGTTCTTTGCATTGAACTGATCTGCAGCAGCCATAATGCCCTCCAGCTCCGATTTACCAGCCCTTGCATTTGGACCCGTAAGCGGCAGTTCTGTCCCGACCAGAATCTCCTCGGCAGCGGTGGCCGCGTTAGACAATGCCACGCAGGAAAGTAGCGCAAACGACCCTTTTACTAACGCACCCTTTAAAATGAATTTCATGTCTCTTCCTTTTTTAGTTTTTTTGGTAGTACGTAATTAATATCGGGACCTACGCTAGCATGTCAAGGAAAGCACAGCGCAGCTGGGACGAGTTTGTCTAAGTCCTAAGATGCCTCGACTGCCAGCAATTTTAAACTTTGCTTCAAAAGCTTGCCACTGATAGTAGTAGGAATGACCGCAATTTGAACAATCGCAACCGGCCTTTTATACGGGGATAAACTGGTTTTAAGAAAAGCCTGCAACGCTGCCTGATCAAATTGTCCACTGTCATCCGTCTCTACAAACGCCACCACTTCTTCGTTACAATTCTCAATTGGACGTCCCACCACCGCAGACAACCGCACGCCGGGGAAAGTGTTGATCACTGATTCCACTTCGATGGGATAAACATTGAAACCAGAACAAATGATCAGGTCTTTGGTGCGACCAACGATAAACAATGCACCGTCTGGATCGGTACGACCTATGTCGCCGGTATTAAGCCAACCCCCGGGCAACAATGCTTGCGCTGTCTGTTCGGGAGCGAGGTAATAACCGCGCATGGTGCCGGGACCGCGCACCCATAACTCGCCAGGCACGCCGGGTAACTGATCGACGCCTTGTTCACTCACAATGCGCAACTCTGCGCCGGGTACGATTTCACCGGATGAACAATCGCTACGGGGACGATCAAAGTTGGTGATAAAAAGTGAGCCAGCATATTCCGTCATACCGTAACCGTGGTGCATTGGTAATCCAAAGCAGGCTTCGACATCCCGCTTCAAGGTCGGATCGAGCGGCGCACCGCCAGCGTAGACATATCGCAATTTAGGTGCAGATACTTTGCCACCGGTCGCGTTAATCAGTGTCAACAAACGGGTGAACATGGTCGGAACACCTTGCAGGATTGAGAGACCGCCTTCAGCCAATGCCTGCAACGTGCCTTCAGCAGTAAAACGCGGCTGCAAATACAGGCTGGCACCGGCATACATCGTCGCCAGCAACACCGTCGCAAGGCCAAAGATGTGCGAGATCGGCAGCACCGCATGCGCCACGTCACCCTGCACCATGTTGCGCGAAGCACTGGAAAGCTTTGCAAAATGGAGCAAACCTTCGTGACGCATCATTACGCCTTTTGGCGTGCCGGTGGTTCCCGAGGTGTAGATCATCGCCGCGACATCGTTCGCCATCTCCATCGGTTCTGCTAATGCTGCTGGGTTGGCTGTCGTAATGGCGACCATTCCTAGCGGATCAATATCGGCCAAGGTCGCGTGATAGCGCTCGGCATGCGCACGCGCATCGCTGGAAATCGCGCAGGTAAACAACATCACACGTGGCACACAATGCGCACGGATTACGTCGATTTCGCGCTCTGACAAACGGGCATTGACAATAACCGGCCATGCCTGTAATTCAGAGGCGGCAAACAGCAAGGCGATCTGCGCAGCACAATTTTCACTCACCAGCATGACGCGATCGCCGGACTGAACGCCGCTGTTGCGCAACAATTCAACGGCGGCCTCGACTGCCGCCCACAACACCCCATAACTGACAGTCTGTTTCTGGTCCGGCTCATTGAGTGCGATAGCATCCGGCGACGCCTTTGCCCAATAGCGTGGAATATCACTGATGCGTTTGACATCTTGAAGCGTGGCGTTCATGCAAATCCTCTGAGCGTAAATAACAATGATGGATGCCGATCAATCCGGCAAACGCAACACATTTTTAGCGATGATGTCGCGCTGTATTTCGCTGCTGCCGCCGTAAATGGTGGCGGGTGTTGACGTAAATAGCATCGATACGACATCCAGCTTTAGCCCACCGAAATCGGCCGCGATGGCGCTGCCACCATATTCGTCGGCCGCTTCTACCAACATCATGCAGATTTTTTGATAAGTCTCCGAACCCCAGATTTTCAGCAACGAGACGCCGGGCGGCAAAGCTTCGCCGCGCTTAACGACATCAGCGAAATGCGCGTATGCTGCACACAAATCGGCCACATCCAGCTGTAACTCGGTATATCGCGCCATGAATGCCGAAGCAGCCGGACCCGCAAACAGGCCGCGCGCATCCGCCAGCGCTGTAAGCTGAGCCAGCGCATATTGCGACTGTTTTGGGCTGCCCAAAAAAATCCGCTCAAAACCGAGCAACGCCTTGGCGATACCCCAACCCTGATTAAGCTCGCCTACCAAGTTTGCAAGCGGTACGCGCACCTGATCCAGAAACACCTCACAAAAATCTTCGTGCCCACCGATATCTTTGATCGGACGAATCGTCACACCGGGCGTATCCAGGTCGATCAGCAAAAAACTGATACCGGCCTGCTTCTTCGCCGTTTTATCAGTCCGCACCAATGTAAACATATGGGTGGCGTCCTGCGCCAGCGTCGCCCATGTTTTGTTTCCGGTAACGATGAATTCATCACCATCGATCAACGCCTCGGTCCGTAACGAAGCCAGATCAGAACCTGCGCCCGGCTCAGAATAACCCTGGCACCAGACATTCTCTCCAGAAAGTATCTTCGGCAGAAACTGGGCCTGCTGCGCTGCATTGCCGCGCTGTATCAGCAAAGGCCCAATCATCACAATACCCATGTCCGGCGAACGCGCTACGCCATACTGTTCCTGCTCGTCGACCCACGCCAGCATCTTGTCCGGCGCCAATCCCATACCGCCAAATTTTTTCGGCCATGAAGGTGCGACCCAGCCTTGACGCGACAGCGTCATGTACCAATCCTTCATCTCGTTCCAGTGCATGCGGCTCGGCATATTGCGCAATTGCTCTGGATAATGCTGCGCAAAAAATCCACGCACCAACGCACGGAACTCAGCTTCGGGCATCGCATCCCAATCCGCATCATGCGGAAAGTCACGGATCAGCGAAGGCGCAGCAACCGACTCAACAGCATCGGTAAATCTCGGTTGTAATGCAGAATAACGTTGACGGTTAGCTGACGCATTGCCAAGCCATGCCGACAGATGCAAGGCACGCTTTAAATACAGGCCGATATCGCATTCATCGGTGTATCCCATAGCGCCATGCAACTGAATCGCCATGCGCGTTACCAGCAGCGCAGCGTGTGCGCAACGTGCCTTCACCCGACTTGCTAATATTCCACGCGGCACGTGGCCTTGATCAAGCGCGGTCAATACATCTGCCAGGCAACTAGCCGCCAGTTCGGTCTGCACATAACCATCCACGGCACGGTGCTTAAGCGCCTGAAAACTGCCGATCAACTTACCAAACTGTTGACGTGTGTTTAAATAATCAATGGTGATCGCCAAGGCACGGCGCATGACGCCTAAAAGCTCAGCTCCCTGCGCGATGCGCGCCGCATCGTTTGCAACGGACAAAGCATTGTGGGCTGCGGCACCGGAAGCTAATACGTTTGCGCTGGACAGGTCAACGCCATCCAGCGTCATTTCACACATGACATTGCCGTCCACCCGCACCGCATCTACCAAGCGCAGGCCGGGCGTCGCTGCAGGAATCCAGAACAACTTCAACGTGCCGTCGCAATCTGCCGACACAATCCAGCCGTCAGCATCACTGCCCGGCGTCACAAATAACTTGCGCCCGTTTAGCGAGAAGCCTTCGCCATTCTCGATGGCGCTGGTGAGTGTACTATCTGGATCAAGTTGCCCAAGCCGCTCTTGCCACGCCAGACCGATAATTAGCGCACCGTCTAATAGCTTCGGTAACAATGTGGCTTTCAGCTCGCTATCGGATATCTGACACAATACGGTGGTGACCTGCACAGCGGCGGCGATGAACGGTTCTGGCAATAATTGTTGACCGCATTCTTCGGCGATAACCGCCACTTCACGCAATCCCAGACCAAGTCCGCCTTCGGCTTCTGGCACCAAAATAGCCAGCCAACCCATGTCGGCCATTTCCCGCCAGACGGCACGATCAACACTCTGCGGGTTGTCGCCCAGAGCGCGCAGGCGCTTAAGTTGATCTTTACGGCTTAAGAAATCACGTGCGCTATCACGAAATGCGTCGAGGGAATCTGTTGTCATGCGTAAAACTCCATATTACGGTAGCTGAATGATCGGGCGATCGGCCGGCGCAGGCTCGACATGCTACGAGCGACTAAAAAACCGCCAGGACCGATGTGCAGATGCGACTCAGCTAGTGTGGGGCCAAGCTGCGCCGGGGTGCAATTTTTATTCGTCGAAGGGGGAGTTTGCCTAGCCTTAACTTGCACGCAACATCGTGCGTGCCAAAATATTGGCTATGGGCAGATAGCCGCAGCGGAGCGCGGTGGCAAAGCTGGTTGCCTGCGCTCCTGATGCAGCTTGTTCACTATTTACGATAGAGAAACGACGGCCTCACCAGTCAGCTTGACAGCACCGTCCAGACTCACCGTCGACAGTTCCAGCCGCACGCGATTTTCTCCATCATGCGTAAATTTCTCAAGCACTTTGCCGCTGCACGTGACGCTTTCAGCGACTTGCGTTACGGCAACAAAGCGTACCTCGTAGCTACGGATCGCCGTTTGCGGCACCCAGTTAGTCAGCAGACGCGCCAGATAAGCCATTGACAGCATGCCATGGGCGAACACGTCGTCCATCCCTGCACGTTTCGCGAAATCCAGATCAACGTGAATCGGATTATGGTCACCCGATGCGCCCGCATACAACGCCAGCGTGTGGCGTGAGATCGGTTCGGTAGTAAATGGCGGGATCGCGTCACCAACCGCTAATGCCTCAAATGAAGGATATGTCATGATCGTTCTCCTATATGTTGCGAACGACGGTGGTTTTGCGTAGTTCGGCCACCAGTGCACCGTCCTGATTGGTCACACGGGTATCGATCACTACAAAATCGAGCGCCCCGCCCTTCTTGTCGTAGATATCGATAATCTGCCCCTGAAAGCTGAGGCGGTCACCGGCAAACGCCATCTGGTGATACACGAAGCTCTGACCGCCATGTAACACCTTGCCCCAATCGATGCCCAGCAGATCACGCACTTCCGCGGGATTAGGAGCGGACATCTCAAGACAGAACAGAAAAGTCGGCGGCAGCGGCACGGTCGGATAACCCGCCTTCTGCGCCACTAAGATATCGGTATAAATCGGATCTTGCTGACCGATGGCCTTGGCAAAAAAGCGCAGCCGCTCTACATTCGCTTCTGCACTGAATCCGGTCAATTTGTGACCTATGTAGTTCTTATCGAGCATGATGCTGACCTTTAAAAAAAGAGAGAACGATGCCCTGAAATAGTCGCATTAAAGTGGTGTCACTATGAGTGATGCCTGAGGATTCTTGCGAATGCTGGCGGATGACGCTCACAGGCCCCAATCGATAAGGATAAGCGCTGACATGCGTTATCCTTTGTTCTCAACGGCATCTCTGGCGCTGTGCGTGAGCACCAAAATATCGCTTTCGCCTTCTTGTACGATCACGTTTTTTTGATTGATCAGGCGAAACTGCCGTCGTACGCGGCCGCTATTCCCCCTTTTCCCCACTTCCAGTTCGATTATTTTCAGTTCCAGATGCACCGTATCGCCGACCAGTAACGGTGCCATAAAATTCCAGTGTCGCAAGTTGAGCATGGCGAGCGCCGATTTTCCGAAAATACCCAATTCGTGCAGCATGCCGGTGCAGATGGCAATGCCCAGTACCCCATGTACGACGCGCTCACCATAACGGGTTTCCTTGGCAAATTCTGCATCGGCATGGATAGGGTTCCAGTCGCCTGACATCATGGAAAAGAAAGTCAAATCCGTTTCAGTGATGGTTCTGCCGCTGCTTTTGAACGTCTGATCAATCTTAAAATCTTCAAAAAAAAGTGATCGCATGAAAAAAATCTCCAGTTATTTTGGGGTCGTCCTGCTTGAAGCAGGTGAATAGGCGCAAGTAATCAAGCTTGGGGATGCGTCAAGCCTGTGCAATCCTTTGAAGAGCCATTTCGCGTAATTTTGCGCGTTGTATCTTGATGCCGTTAGGGCTTTGCGTGGTGGGAAATTCGTCGACCATCCAGATACGTGCCGGCACCTTAAAGCCCGCCATGCTAGCCGCCGCCGTGGCAATCATTTCGCTTTCTTGCAGCACCTGATTGGGCAGTGCGATCACAAACGCCACACTACGAATCTGACGCGCGATATCGACTGCGACCACCTGCACATCGGCGACACCGGGCATGGCTTTCAATACATCTTCAATTTCAACCGGGCTCACCAGATAGCCACCCAAACGAATCGCATCACCCAGTCGGGTCTGATACACAAACGAGCCGTCTTCCCGCAATAGGCCAACATCACCAGTGCGGAAAAAACCATCCTTGTCGATTGCTTTTTCGGTCGCTTCCAGATTATCCAGATAACCTGCAAAATTGGTCTGTGCACGAATCTCAATCACTCCACTGACACCCGCCGGTAACAACTCACCAGTATCCACGTCGCGAATGCGGATTTCAGCGTCATGGCTAGCTGGTACGCCGCCGCCTTCAATCCTTTGCGTAATCGGCAACGTCGCGGACTGCAAAGAAAATAGTGCCTGCACTTCGCTCGATCCGTACAGTCCGGTCATCGGAATCCGACGCCGCCAGGACTCTTGGGCGAACTCGCTCAGGCCCGGCTGAAAGCTGGCAAAACCGAACACGCGTGCCGTTGGAAAAGGATCGTACCCGCCCCGCTGATCAACCAGCCGACGATACATTTCGTCACTACCGAATACATGGGTGACCTTGTGCTGATTAATCAACTGTGCTGCCGACTCTGCATCAAAGGTATCCATGATCACCACCGGTATACCAGCTGAAAATGCTGCAAATGCTGCATTAAATCCATATACGCCACAAAATGGCAGCGCACCCAAAAGGCGTGCACCGGCATCCTCAAAGCCATACGCTTTTGCCGCACGCTGGCTATGCAGGGCAATAGAGCGCTGCAAATGCATGACCAACTTGGGCTGGCTGGTGGTCCCGGAGGTTGTGAACAGAATACTTAGTGCGTCCTCAGAGCCACGATCCGGCACCGTAGCATCCGGCAATCTGTCAAGATGGAAACCGACTGTCGGTTTGCCGAGAACACTGGTTGGCATGCCCTCATCCGCATCGACTACCGCCACGCAGGTGAGCATGCTGGCGGCTGCATGATTAACGTCACGTAAGATAGCTGGAAAGTCGATTTTACGAAAATTTAGCTGAAGCACCAGCATCTTTGCTTGCGAGCGCTCAAGAATGTACTCCAACTCGTGCGAACGATAGCGGGTATTGACTGTGACCAGCGACGCTCCGAGTCGGGCTAATCCAAAGTATAAAGTCAGCCATTCAATCCGATTAACAAGCCACACCGCCACCCGGTCGCCCGGCCCGATACCCTGATCGGATAACCACGCCGCAGTATTGTTGCAAAGGCGATCGAATTCACCATAAGACGTTTCGTGATCACCATCGATAAAGGCAATCTGATCGGGGTGCTGCCTCGCTTGACGCGATAATAATTCTGAAATAGTCAGCAAAGAGGACATATCAATAAAGCTCCATCAATTTGGCGTTGTCAGACAATTCTTCCGGCAGCGCCTCTCTAATAATGGCACCCGACTTCATGACGATCACGCGGTCAGAAATTTTCAGTGCCTCTTTGACGTTCTGTTCCACCAGCAGAATCGACATACCAGTCTGCTCATGCAATTCGCGAATCGGTCGTAACAGATCCTGAAACAGTTTTGGCGCAAGGCCAATCGATGGTTCATCCATCAAAAGACAACGCGGTTTGCTGAGCAGCGCCCGTCCAATCGATACCATCTGCTGTTGCCCGCCGGACAGTGTCCCCGCCGGACGATCATAGAAAGTCCGCAACAGCGGCAATACCGACATCACCCATTCAAGTCGATCACTGCGCTCGTTTGTTGGAACACCTGCCGCCCACAAACCCATCTTTAAAGTTTCGGCGACGGTTAAACCGGGAAAGATGCCGCGGCCTTCCGGCATTAGAGAAATACCGGACGCGGTCAGCGCGCGCGGTTCGGAGACTGGCAACGGCTTGCCATCCAGAAACATCTGTCCGCCTTGATGGGGAATCAACCCAAACAATGCTTTGAGTAAGGTCGATTTTCCGGCCCCGTTATGACCGATCAGACAAAGCACTTCATTGGAACGCAGTTCGATATTCACGCCATCAAGAACCGGCCGACCGCCATAACCAACTATCAGTCCTTCGGTCTTAAATATAGGGTTGGTCATGCTGCTTTTTCTCCGAAGTAAATCGCTGCCAGATGCGGATCATTCAAAACGCTCTTCGGCTCCCCATCGGCTAGCAACTTGCCTTGATCTAAAAACGCAATACGATCCGAAATGCCGATCACGATGTCCAGATTATGCTCAATGATGCATACCGTGACACCTTTGCGGACTTCATTACGCAGCAATTCAAGGAACAGTTCATATGAGCCACGATCAAGCCCCGATGCAGGCTCATCCAGTAGCCAGATTTTGGCATCGGTCGCCATGATGCGGGCCATGCTAAGAAATTTACGCTCGGCATACGCTAAATCAATCGCCCGTACATGGGCTTTTTCCGTCAGACGCGTTGCCGCCAGAATTTCGATCACCCGGTCGCGTCGCGCCTTACGTGCAGCCGCGCCGCCCGGTTGCCAGAACCATGAAATTGGCTCCATCACGGTGAGAATATTTTCTTCAACAGTCATGTGATCGAATAGTCGCAGGTCCTGAAAGGTGCGGGCAATCCCAAGACGTCCGATCTGCCAATGCGACTTGCCGACAATCGACTGCCCGTTCCAGAGAATATCGCCAGATTCAGGCGTCAAATGACCGGTAATCAGATTGAATAACGTAGTCTTGCCAGCGCCATTTGGCCCGACCAACGTCGTCACAATGCCAGCACGCAAAGCAAGTGAAACATCATTGGTGACTTTTAGCCCGCCAAAGCTTTTATTAAGATGGCGAATTTCCAGCAAAACCTGTCCTGTTAATGCCGTCATTTTGCACTCCTTGCGCGCGCGCCCACAAT
This sequence comes from Glaciimonas sp. Gout2, assembly GCF_035018905.1. NCBI lineage: Bacteria > Pseudomonadati > Pseudomonadota > Betaproteobacteria > Burkholderiales > Oxalobacteraceae > Glaciimonas > Glaciimonas sp. Gout2. The sequence goes on from NZ_JASJXA010000044.1 coordinate 23,467, forward strand.
GCCGCCGGGACGAAATATCATCAGCAACACCATTGCGACGCCATAGGCGATTTGCTGAATGGAGCCGATTTCGGTCTGTGGCAGAAACGACATATAACTGAACAGGCTTGGCAACAGCATCAACAACGCAGCGCCGACGATTGGCCCCAATAGTGTGCCGGTACCGCCGATAATCACCATCGCCATCAGCAATACCGAAGTATCCAGCGTGAAGCTTTCGACGTTGATGAACCCTAAATAAAATGCATACAACGCGCCCGCCACCGCCGCTAGCGATGAGGACAACATCACGGACAGGGTTTTGATGGCCGCACCATTTTTGCCGAATGCATATGAAGCGGACTCGCTGTCACGTATCGCCTTGAGGTTGCGACCAAAACTGGACCGTAATAAAATGCTGGTGATGCCAATGACCATGAGCAGACAAACGACGGTCAGGAGCAAAAATTGCATCGGATCAACGACCGCATGACCGAACAACTCAACCGGTGGAATCCCGATCACGCCGCCGATACCGCCGGTCACAGATTTCCATTCCGAAAACACCGTCACGCCCAATACCTGCAACCCGAGCGACGCAGCGACAAAATACTCACCACGTACCCGCAATGCGGGCAATGCCAAAATCAGTGACATCAGCGCTGCCGCTATCATCGCCGCCGGGACCGCCAAAAATAAGGCTGCGCTAACATGAATCGCAAAATAGGCGGCGGTATAAGCACCGATACCAAAAAAAATCGCATGGGCAATCGAAAAAATTCCCGCATATCCCATGATGAAATTGAGTGTAATCGCGAGCACTGCATTGATACAAATCAGCGTCGCAAGATTAAGACTGTAAGCTAACATTTATCAGCACCTTACGATGTAATTGCGCGACCGAAAAAGCCCGAGGGACGGAACAGAATGAACAGAAACAGTACGATGAACGTGACCGCCTCGCTCCATTGCGGTTCGAAATAAACCAGTGCCAGATTTTCTGCCAAGCCGAGTAACAGTCCAGCGCACGCCGCGCCGCGCAGGCTACCGACCCCGCCCACAATGGTGGCAGCAAGGCTGATGAGCATCACGTGATGGCCGATGGCAGGATTAAGACCCGAACTGGCACCGCTGATAATCGCCGCCGGAACCACCATCAAAGAGCCGAGCGCAAATACGATGGTCGACAAGCGACGTGGGCTTAATCCATAAGTCCGTACCAGCTCAGGATTTTCAGATAAGGCACGCAAAGCCATACCGACATGGGTACGCATGAGGAAATATTGCAATCCACCAAAAATCACGATCGCACAAATGATGGTGATGCCCGATAGCGGCGATACAAACAGGCCAGACGCGATCTCGATACTGCGGCTAAGCGGCGTGCTGATCGATACAAAACTACGTCCAAAAATGATACCGATCACATTTTGAACCACGATACCGACGCCGAACGAAGCCACGAACAAGGTGAAAAACGAGCCTTCATGACGCTGAATGGGTGCATATACAAACCGATCCAGCAAAATCCCAAACAGCACCGCCGCAAAGATGGCGCCGCCTAGCGCCACAATCCAATGACTCTGCACCACCGAATACAAATCATAAAATACGTAGGCTGCAATGGTGAACGCCGAGCCGTGCGCAAAATGAAATATCTTGGTTGAGCCAAAAATCAGCGAGAAGCCAACAGCAATGAGTGCATACAATGCACCCACCTGTAGACCGTTAATCAAAAGCTGTAATATCAGCATGACTGCGATCCTTTTCTGTTACTTGACCGCAACTACGCCGACAGTTTTGCCGCCTTTGCCATCGACTTCATTAATCTGCATTGGGGTGATCACCGTACCGTTTTCGTTAATGGTGACCTTGCCGCCGACCAGATCGAAGGTTTTGGTTTCGATACGTTGGGCTAACAAATTCTCGCCGGTGATCGGCTTGCCTTTTAGATGTAATTGCTGTCCCAGCAATGCAAACAGGCGCACTGCGTTGTAATAGTTGGCAATATAGGCAGTTGGCATCTTGCCGTATTTTTTCTTGTAGTCCTCAACAAAGCGCTTGGTGACAGGATCGTTTGAAGCCCAATCAATCTTTTGCGTGGTGTACAAAGAACCGAGCGCTTCTGGCTGTGCATTGATTTCAGGCACCGAAAATGCGCTGTAACTGGCCAGTTGCTGTTTGATTCCGTTGTCGCGGAACTGTTTGATTATCTGTAACTGCTGCGAACCGTACGACGCGATATACACCACGTCAGGATTGGCGGCGCGCACACGGGCAGCGATGCCGCTGAACTGCTGCGCAGAGGCAGGAACCGAAAGTGATTCCATGAGTTGTCCACCGGCGGCCGTCAAGGTCGCCTCCATCTCCTTACGAATCGATTGCCCTAATGGGTCGTCGACATATACGAGGACGAAACGTTTTAGATGACGTTCGTTGATAAGGAACGGCGTCATCGCCTGAACTTCAAAGTTTGCCAACGGGATCGTGTTCCAGAAATAAGGACCCAATTCCGCCAGATCAGGACCGACGCCACCGCCATTAACAGCGACCGTCTTAGTGCGCGAGGCAATGGTCGAAATCGCTTTGGATACGCCAGTAAATGCAGAAAGAACGTAAGGGACTTTCTGTACGTTGACCAATTTGTTCATACCGATGACTCCTTGCTGCGGAAGTCCCTGACTGTCCTCATATTGAATCGCTAGTTTGCCGCCAAGCATATTGTCCGCATTGATATGGGATACGGCTAAATTGGCACCTGAACTAAAAATATCGCCGTAGGATGCATTCAAGCCACTCATTGGAAACAAAGCGCCAATCGTCACGTCTTGTGCCTGCACTGTCGCGGATGCCGAAGATAATGCTAAGGCTAAAACCGCCACCTTCAAGCCGACCGTAAAAATTCGTCCAAAAATGCGCATGTCTATCTCCTGGTTTAGTTTGAATCGCACCACCTTTAGCACGATTAAGCTTCATTATTATGATTTTATGTTGTCAGTTTTTGCGCAAGCCTGCCGTTTTTCACCGCACTTCAGCGTCAATCTTTTGAGAAGTCATGATGAATTTTTGCGAAGCCCGCGTTGCATAATCCTGTATTTCAAAAATATCATAGAGCAATACAAGCGCCTCCGGATTCGCTTTTTCCAAAGTGGGCATTCGCATTTCCTTAATCCGATAACGTTTTTATTTTTAGATGTAGCCGACATCGCAGCGATAAAAATTGCGGGAGAACTGCTTGCCGTGTAACGCGGTTAGCTGTGACAATCGGGGAAATCAGCCAATAACTCAGGAATAATGTGGTAACAATGCCGCAATAAGTCGACAACCAGCTGGGAAGTAACGAGCCAAAGGTCGGCCAAACATTCGCCCCAATATTGGTATCGTTGCATTTTGGAAAACAAGAAAGATTGATATGAAAAATCCCGTCGTGCTGGATTTTGCAAGCTTGACCGACATGACAAAAATGTCCGGAAAGTCCCAAATGTCTGTTAACGCCACCATACCCTGCCAATGTCGACCAGAAAATGTTGTCGATTGGAAAACTGTGCCGCCATCGCTCGACGAGGCACTGTTTGAAGTGGTCGGGACGCTATTTGAAGATCCTTATGTCGAACCCACGTTTGTCGAATTTCATCCGGCCGGCACGCGTTATGAATCGCCGGACGCGCCAATCGCACCACGGTTTTTCCCTTACAACCGCTGCAATGTGACGCGCTGCCTTACATGCGGCCGCTTCTATTTACGTTATACCGAGGCGGGAGGCTATTTTGTCGATCATCGGATTCGGCTCATGTCGGCGGATCTGCTGATTGATGCGGCGTTACCGGACTAAACCACGGCGTTATGTTTCTTTTTACGCCGAATGGCACCATCCTCGGATGGCGCTCCGTGGTGTTAGCCTAGTGGTGTGATGCGCACCTGGAGTGCAGTCACTTCCTCTTGCGCTTTTTTAAAAATATCTTGGGCCACTTCCAAGACTTCTTGCACGGTTGTTTTCGGCAGTCCGTCTTGCTGGCTGTCAAACGCCATTGAAAGGGTGGCGAGGATCGCAGAGGTACGGCAATGTAGTAACGTGAGATTGTCGACTATATGGATATTTTTTACGGTGCTTGCTTGAGCGTGTGTTGGCATTTTGGTTTTCTTGGATATTGTTTAATCCGCTCCCGCGACTAAACGGGTGGGCGGCAAATAGCCGGGTTAGTCGACCGATATCCAAAGCAATCGGCAGGCCGAAGCCTCCCAACCATTGCCGCCCCAAGAAGGCGCAACAAGGCATACGCACGAAAAAAAACGGCATTGCGCCGTCTGTGCGCTTTGGATAATTCAGGCGACTAAACCCGATTCCCTTCTTTTTCAGGGATTTTTTGAGTATCTAATAGTTTTGATGAACATGCAAGCGTGTGTTAGGCCAAAGTAGTAATGACCTATCGAGCAGAATAGTAATGAGCCAATTAATGGCAGACAAGCTGCCGCAAAGCACGAATTTACGCACGCGCCAAACCGCTTCGCCAGCATCTATAGAAACATCTAGTCGGCTAATCCGGCGCAACTTGGGCTAATTTGCTTTCCTAGACGATTTTAAGAGGTCGTCTGCTCGATACCCTTAAAGTTAGCGATCCTCACTGTACCGTCGGGGAAGCGGGCAACGATCTCCAATTCTCCGCCCATCGCTTCAATATGACTGCGCAACGTGGAGATATACATGTCAGTGCGGCGCTCCATTTTAGAAATGCTGGCCTGATCAACGTGCAGCACGCCAGCAAGCGTTTTCTGCGACAAACCACGCGCACGGCGCAATTCTGCAAGAGGAAGTTCCGCCACAAGTTGACGGTAGATCGCATCGGAACGCGCACGCGACTCCGGCGACATCTTACTTTCAAGCTCCGAAAATTTCCTAGTCATCAATCAGCCCTTCCTTTCTAAGTAATTCCAAATGCTCGCCATACAATCGATCGGCAATCGGCACATTATCGTGATACCAGCGGTTGCCGGTCTTGTCGCCACCCAACAATAGGATTACGGATCGGCGAGGGTCAAACGCAAATAGCAATCGATATGGCCGACCAGCATGTTGGACACGAAGCTCGCGCATGTGGCTATGCCGTGATCCATTGACTCCACTCGAATGCGGAAATCGGA
>NZ_JASJXA010000045.1:0-28215 GCF_035018905.1 Glaciimonas sp. Gout2
ATGAGCGGTCACGATGCGCCAGAATGGTCGGTCACGATAGACCAGAATCGGTGGTCACGATCGGCCAGAATACCCATTATCCCTTTCCGGAGCAGTGGCGCCCGCTTATCGTAACGATTGCCCTTGTGCTTCTGCTCGTGTTGAGTTGCTGGAGAAGGATGTGGCACGCCAAATTGCTAGTGATCTGGTCGGTGACGCTTCTGTCAGCATTTTTTATGTTGCGCGGCGGGTTGTTTGGGCTCGAACCGGTTGAAACTGAGCGATGGGGCGGACTTCCACTGACTATGTTGTTGTCCATGGTGAGCCTTGGACTCTCGTTTCCTTTGGCTGTGATGATCGCGTTGGGGCGTCGATCCAGAATGCCGATAATCAAGGCACTTTGCGTCTTGTTTGTGGAGATTGTTCGAGGCGTACCGCTCATTTCGGTGTTGTTCATGGCGTCGTTCATGTTTCCTTTGTTATTGCCGCAAGGGATGAGCATCGATGTGCTTGTGCGGGTGCTGGTCGGATTGACGCTTTTTACCGGAGCCTATCTCGCCGAAGCAGTGCGGGCGGGGTTGCAGGCTATTCCGAAAGGACAAGTTGAGGCGGCTTGCGCAATTGGCCTTTCGACCTGGCAGACAAATAGCAAAATCGTCCTGCCGCAGGCACTGCGTCTTGTCGTTCCTTCGATGATGAATACGCTGATCGGGACTTTCAAGGACACCTCTCTGGTGACGATTGTCGGACTCTTCGAACTGACAGGATCTCTCCAACTCTCCCTTGCCGATGCAGAGTGGCGGCGCTTCTATATTGAAGGGCAGCTATTCGTTGCGGCAATTTACTTTGTATTCTGCTTTTCCATGTCGCGCTACAGCCGTTGGATCGAGCACCATTTGAACCGTGGTACGCGCCGCCAATGACCTCTCAACCCACTCAATTCCTCGACAGCATGAAAATTGACCAACCGATCATCGAATTTAACGGCGTCCATAAGTGGTACGGCGACTTTGAAGTGTTGCACAACATAAATCTGACTGTTCGCCGTGGTGAGCGTATCGTCGTGTGTGGACCATCGGGATCGGGCAAGTCGACGATGATTCGATGTATCAACCGGCTCGAAGAGCACCAGCAGGGAAGTCTCGTTGTCGACGGCACTGAGCTGACGGATGATGTGCGCTCCATAGAGAGGGTCCGCAGGGATGTCGGCATGGTGTTTCAGCAGTTCAATTTGTTTCCCCATCTGACTGTTCTTGAGAATCTGACCCTGGCGCCGATATGGGTTGGCAAGGTGTCCAGGCGCGAGGCGGAGGAGCGCGCAATGCAGCAACTAAAGAGAGTCCGCATCGCCGAGCAAGCCGGGAAGTATCCGCTCCAGCTTTCAGGCGGACAGCAGCAGCGCGTGGCGATCGCGCGCGCGCTCTGCCTCTCGCCGAAGATAATGCTCTTTGATGAACCAACCTCAGCGCTCGACCCAGAGATGATTCAGGAGGTCCTGGATGTCATGGTTGAGTTGGCTGAAATGAAGATCACCATGCTTTGCGTCACCCATGAAATGTCGTTCGCAAAGGCTGTCGCTGATCGTGTCATTTTCATGGATCAAGGCCAGATAGTCGAACAGGCTGCACCGCGCGAATTCTTCGAAAACCCAAAAAACGAGCGTACCAAAGACTTCCTTTCCAAAATCATCACCCATTAACGGCGTATGTACTGGCGCCTTGCACATTCAACCTGGAAAACTAATGCGTATCTATAAAAAACTTCAGCAACTTGACATCACGTTGCCGCCGGTGGCGATGCCGGTCGCAGCGTACGTCCCTTTCGTGCAAACGGGTAATCTGATCTTCCTGAGCGGGCAGATCGCTAAGAAGAATGGTCAGGCCTGGATAGGTCAACTCGGAGCTGCGATATCGATTGAGGAAGGTAAGTTGGCGGCGAGGGCGGCAATTATCGATCTCTTGGGCACGTTGCATGTCGCGACAGGAGATCTGGACCGCGTTAAGCGAATTGTCAAACTGACCTCACTCGTCAATTCGACCGGCATTTTCACCGATCATCACTTGGTGACCAACGGCGCAAGCGAGCTGCTTGTTGCGGTTTTTGGCGAGGCCGGTGCGCATGCGCGAGCGGCGCTTGGCGTTGCGCAACTACCTTTCGGCGCCTGCGTAGAAATCGACCTAATTGTTGAAATTGAATGAAGCGTGCAGGATTTGCATGCTGCGCTGTTCGAACGGTGCTGCGCAACTTGCATTTATCTGTAAATAAGATTTCTGTCGCTCCGATCAATACACCGTAGCCGATGGGCAGCTTTCAGACAGCGATCTGACAATGAGACGTCTTTTAAATATCATCTATATTTCACACACAAATGAAGATTCAAATTGATAAGGCATTGAGCTATTGCAAGTCGGTCCTGGTAGCGCTTGGAACCAGCGATTTACATGCTCATATCGTGGCCAGCCATTTGGTTGAGTCTGATACCAAGGGAGTCCGATCACACGGCTTGTTGAGGTTGTTGCGTTATGTCGATCAGATTGAAACTGGCTATATAGATAACCGCGCAACACCGGTCATTAAGATACTGAGCACGGGGCTTGTTCAAGTAGACGCGCGAAGAACGTGGGGAATCCTGGCACTTAACGATCTTGTTCCCGTCCTCGCCGAGAATGCAAGGCTTTATGGTATTGCGGGTGGTTCGGTGATCAACTGTGCGCACACCGGCCGGATCGGCGCATTTACCGAGGCCTTGGCGAAGGACTTCATGTGGGCACAGATCTTTGGAGGCGGCGCAAATCAGCGACTCCGCGAGGTTGCACCTTTTGGCGGAGCCAAGGCGGAGTTCGATACGAATCCCTATTCGATCAGCGCTCCGCTGTCAGAGAACCAAGTCAGCACTATCGATTTCGCCACTTCCGCGACGGCCCAAGGAAAGCTCCTTGTCCACCGGACCAATCGTAAGCCGGTACCAGATGGCTGGCTGATCGACAAAGAGGGAAATCCTTCCAATGATCCGGAGTCGTTCTATGAAGGCGGGGCGCTCCTATCGTCCGGTGCACACAAGGGATATGGAATGGCGTTTCTCGCGGAGCTATTCGGTGAAGCCGCGTTGGGTACGCCGCATGAACTGAACTGGTTTGCCGTCGCTGTTGACCTGAAGCGATTCTCGGCGCAGGAGGAATATTTTTCTCGCTCTGAGAAGTTGAAGAAGAAAATAGAACAGAGCCCACCCGCAACAGGGGTGGCTAAAGTCATGTGGCCGGGTCAGCCTGAACTTGAAACGGCAGAGTCAACATGTGCAAAGGGCTCTATTGAATATTCCGATCTGGAGTTTTCCAAACTGTCTATCCTCGGTTTTCGATTTGGAGTCAGGTTGTGAATGCGCCTTTTACGGGGGGGACTTCACGCATGCGAAAACAGAAATTATTGGAGCGTCAATTCCTTTGTCTCGCCGACTTCGAAAAGGCCGCAAAACGACATCTCCCCCAGCCATTCTTCGAGTACATTGCCGGTGGAGCAGAGACTAACCAATCGTTGCGCGACAATGCGGCTGTCTTTTCCGAATACGGGTTCATTCCGCGCTATATGGTCGACGTCCGACGCCGCGATACTAGCGTATCTTTACTTGGTCGCAAGTACGATGCGCCTTTCGGCATAGCACCTATGGGAATCGCGGCACTGTGGGCTTACCGCGGCGACATTGTGCTTGCACGCGCTGCTCGTCGAGCAAACATCCCAATGATATTGAGTGGCTCCTCTCTTATTGCGCTCGAAGAGGTCGCGCGCGAGAATGAAGATGCCTGGTTTCAAGCGTATCTTCCTGGCGACGACGAAGGTGTCATTCAACTCGTTGAGCGCGCCAGCGCCGCAGGTTATCGCGTGCTTGTAATCACCGCAGATTGCCCGGTGGGCGCAAACAGGGAGAATAATGTGAGGGCAGGCTTTTCCACGCCAGTACGACCAAGCCTGAAGCTGGCCTGGCAAGGCCTGATGCATCCGCGCTGGACCTTTGGGACTTTCTTGAGAACGCTGGCGAGCCACGGTATGCCCCATTTTGAAAACAATCATGTAGGTAGAGGTGTGCCAATTTTCTCATCTACGCTGGAGCGAGATCTGGGCGAACGAGCACACATTAATTGGCGCCACCTTGATGCGATACGCCGACTTTGGCGAGGTCAACTGGTGGTCAAAGGACTGTTGGATGTTCGTGACGCAAAAACTGCGGTAGGCCTGGGAGCCGATGCTATTGTTGTATCTAACCACGGCGGAAGGCAGTTGGATGGTGCTATTTCCCCATTGCGAGTACTGCCGAGAATAGTATCGGCGTGCCCAGAAACTCCTATTATTTTCGACAGCGGACTTAGACGAGGAAGTGACGTTCTTAAGGCGCTTGCGCTTGGTGCCAGGTTCGTCCTGTTGGGGCGGTCGTTCGCCTACGCCGCCTCCGTGGCGGGCGAGGAGGGCGTGATGAGGGCAGTACACATTCTTAAAGATGAAGTATCTCGAAATATGGCACTCATGGGTTTATCTTCTCTCGGCGAACTGAATGACAGTTTCCTTGAACGAATTCACGGTCATGATCTCGGTGTACGGTACAATGTCGACAATGTACACATTTAAGAATTAACTATGGCTCTTCACCTCTCATCTCGATCCTCTCTTGCTGACGGGGTTACCGAAGCCTTGCGCAATGCGATTTTGGACGGCTCATTAAAAGCAGGAGCACTGCTTCAAGAACCAGCGATAGCCAAGGAACTCAGTGTCAGCCGTTCTCCTGTACGCGAAGCCCTCATTCAGTTAGAGCGCGAAAATCTCGTTTTCAGTAGCCCAAACCGTTCAACTGTGGTGCGGCGTCCGACAGCTGAGGAAATTTATCAGATCTATACGATACGTGCGGCATTGGAAGGTATTGCAGCTAGTTGGGCAGCGCAACGTTCCACTCCAAAACTCGTCGCATCATTACGTGACGCAGCCGCGATATTGAATGATCGTCTTGTCGGTGTTGAGCCAAGCAAGAAGGATGCGGCTCGCATGGGGATTGAATTTCATGCGGCGATTGCCGAAGCTTCGCAATCCATAGAGCTACAGAGAGTCCTTCAAAGCCTGCGAAACCAAATACAGCTTGTGATGGTGGGCGGCTTGGCTAGCTTATCGAACCCTCGTGCCGAGACCGTGCACGCAGAACACCTTGAGCTCATTGCGGCGATCGCAGAGAAAAATAGCGGTCTTGCGGAAAAATTAGCCAACGAGCACGTTCTTAGTGCGCGTGACAGGTTGGTACATGCTAATGCTGAGTTGGTTGAATAAGGCGCATGTTTGCGTTACTTTTACCCTCAGTTTCTTACTGAGACGCGGTATCAGCAATTCAACGATTCTATGATCGCAGAGATGAAATCGCCAATGCCAAATAAAGCACGTGGCACGGCAGACCTTACGCGGTAGTCTAAGGACTCAAAAACCTGCCTGACATGGTGGGCCCACGCTATCTGATCCGGCCCATCAGCCTTTATGGTAGGAAACCTACCCGGCACGTAGTTCTATTTGGCCGTCAACAAAAAATGTCTGGCCAATTATGGCTGGCGTTATCGGCGCGGCATGCCCATCAGTAGCAGTATTGCAGCGTCCGCGGTCAACGAAGGGATTCGCTTGGGTTGTCCAAAGAAGCGCCAAATGCGAAGGACCGATAAAGGTGTCCGCTTACCGGTGCAGGTCTGTGCGGTGGTCTTGAACGGCGAGCTGGTTTCGAGAAAAACCGATTCCGCTTCGTTTTACAAACAAGAATAAGGACGCATATCAAACGAACCCCTGGCATGGTTTTCTCCGGCTTTACCTGCACTCTACATCAGGACATCACCCCAGAGTTAGTCCACCCTCTTAGTCCACCTTCCATGATTATGGGAGGTATAGAGGATTGGGTGCGACATAGGCGATTACTTTGTGGTCAAGCATGCTCGCCGGCGCCGCCCGGTTTAAGACGAATGAGGAAACCGCTATTGCGCCATCAAAATTCCATGCAAAAGATTTATCGCCAGCAATGAACCTGACCGTTTGGCCACCCGTGACGTTCACATACTTTGTGTCTGGAGTAATGACGATTGTTCGGAAGGCTGTTGATACTGGTACTGAATCACCCAGAAGATCAATCTTTGGCACCGATCCGGCAAATGTGGAAGCGCTCGCAGTTAACATGGCAAGGACAGCGATTAAGTGTTTGGGGTTCATTTTTACTCTCCAATAAGTGCGGTTATCGACTCCGGACTCAGCGCTCCTGCATGATGGTGGCATCTGGTTCGGCCTTGAGAAGTCTTAGTCGTTTATAAATCCGACTTCGTAAGCACAGTTTAATTCCTATGCTAATCAAGATAAAGGTCAAAAAACACAACATATTATTTCATAAAAAGAAACAATAAAGAGCTTAAAATATATACTACCTACAATTTATGCAATTTTTAAGGCCTTAAAGCTAGGGTTGATTGAGATTCAAGATGGTTCTGACTGAGAGTACGTAAAACCGTGGGATGAGGACAGACGAAATGGGAGGTTGAGTTCTTGATTTATGCAGCGATAGGGAAGACAGCTGCCCCGCCTGTGGTGAAGCATTTATCAAGATCGGCGAAGACGTCACGGAGCAACTTGATGTTGAACCAGCGCGTTTTTTTCTGAACCGCCATCTTCGCTTACAATATGCCCGCCTGCGAGACGATCACCGCAGCAGCAATTCCTGCGGTCATCATCGACGTTGGCTTCGCGGCTCCAGGCTTGCTTACTTGGGTGATGGTGCAAAAATTTGTCGACCACTTCCGCTGTACCTCATGGCGCGATCAGTCACCGCTAAGGCGTGCCGATTGCCAGTTCCACCTTCGCTGACTGGGTCGGTCGCAACGGCGTCGCATTTCAACCATTAATTGATCGCCAGGCAGAACGACTGTGGTTTGGGAGGTGTCAATGCGCCGAATGCAGCCACACTCTATGTGAAAACCACAGAAATTATGGAGCCGCAGGCAAATAAGCTGTGAATAATCTGGTTAGAACTCGTCGCCAATCAGGCCCCTAGGCAACAGCTCCAGATAAGCCGGCACAGACCAGCAGTCTTCTGCGAAGCAGAACATAAAAAAATTAAACATTAGCTGCTTTCCTTTTTTAATTTATGACGTAGTCGGGTTAAATGTTAGGTGTATTTCTCTATTTGTGAGATTGCCAAAAACATGATGAAGCCCGATATAGTCACGAATGTTACACAACTGTATAATAGTCGTGAGTTTGGAGTCGGTCAAGTTTTTTGTCTTTCGGGGTCAAAGCGGGACAAGCATTCTGAGAATTGAAAGTAGTCATTTTAGAGAAAAGAAAAAATGGACCTGACGACTAAATTTGTATCGCGTACTTACACAGTTGTCCAGTATTGAGGTTGCGGCAACGAAAAAAGTCGTTATCAACCAAGCTCTGGTGTTGAAATTTATCAACCAGGATCGAAAAACGACTATATGGCTAAGCACGGAGAAGTTGTTCGCGAAGCGAAGTTACGATGGCGTATACATCCGTGATATTGCGAATGGCAGCTGGGTTCCATCCCCGCTTGCTAGAAATCCGACTTGGGTTGGCTAAGGCGACAAAACCGTATTTCCCCTTGCCCAACTCAGAATTTCAAAAAATACTTGACATTAAATTACTCAGTCGTGTAACTTATACATCTGTGTAATTATGGCTAATCGTGGCGTATTCAAATTTCGCCATGCCGACTCCAATCCTGAAACCGATCAAGCAAGACCGAAAGAAGAACATCGTGCTGAGCGCGGAGAAGCTTTTCGCCCAGTTCGGCTACTACGCGGTGTTGAATCGCAACATTGCAGACGTCGCCGGCGTACCGTTGCGCCTGACGGGTTACTACTTCGGGAAAAAGGAACATCTTTTCGAGGCTATTTTTGAACGCTGGGCACAATACTGATGCATATCGCTGACAAGCGATTAGAGCGCCTTTCCGAAGGCAAGTGCATTGCCGGTGGAGCCGACACGTCCGAGGAGCTGTTTGCCTTTATCTGCGGCGGCCGCGAGATGTTGCAGCTCAAGGGAAGCGCGAACGTGGCTTGCTAGCCGCGCCGCCAGCCAGCACCACACAAGATATCAACAAGGTAGCCAGCTGAGACTGGCACCAACATAGGAGACAGTATATGAAATTCCAATTACAACGTCCGGCTATTGAAGCGGGGTGCCCAAACGGACGCTTCGTACAGGAGGCGCCATGAACAACGTCGCGAACCTCCACATCGACTCCATGCCAGCGGAAACGCGGCATGCCAACGTTCGCGCCAAGGCGGCAAAGCACGCGATTCGCTTTGACCAAGTGGCGCTGGTTCTCGGTGGACACCGCATCATTGACGGTATGTCGTTTGAGCTGAAGGCGGGCGAATTCGTCTGTGTGGTCGGGCCCTCTGGATGTGGGAAAACCACCTTGCTGCGGCTACTTAGCGGACTATTCCGTCCATCCGCAGGCAGCATCAGCTACGGTGACCGACTTATCGAGGGGCCGTCGCCGGAAATCGCAATCGTGTTCCAAGACTATGGCAAGGCGCTGCTGCCCTGGCGCACTGCGGCCGGCAATATCAGTCTGGCGCTGGAGTCACGCGGCATCCCGCCAGCGCAACGTCAAGGGCGCATCGCACAATTGCTGCAGAAGGTCGGGCTGGCAAGCCATTCCGACAAGTATCCAAACCAGATGTCCGGCGGTATGCAGCAGCGCTTGCAGATCGCTCGTTGTCTGGCCCAAGAGCCAGCGGTCCTGCTCATGGACGAGCCGTTCGGCGCGCTCGATGCGATGACAAGACAGTCGCTCCAAGACGAGGTCGCACGCTTGGCAGAAGAGGCAGGCACAACCGTGCTGTTCATTACACACGATATCGAGGAAGCAATCTACCTCGGTGACCGCGTGATTGCCCTTAAGGCGAATCCTGGCCGTGTTGCGGAGATTATCGAGGTCAATATACCGCGCGCGAGGGATCAGCTCTCAACGCGTGAGCACCCCGAGTTCTTGCGCCTGCGGCGGTATCTCTACGACTTCGTCCAAGAGACGCACTGTTGACATCCTCCTGCTCGTAAACCGAAGAGGATTTCCACTGCTGGCGTCTGATGGCGCAGACTGAAACCGGCCGAAGCATAGGCTGGTTCCTTATTCGATCTGCGGGATATCTTTCGACCTCGCCAACAGCGACCGCAGATTGGAAAAAAACGCCGCGGATTGCTCATTCCCCAGCGCGTAATCGCTTACTGATGCACTTAAGGAGCTTAATCGTGAACCAACAATATAGTTCAACACATTTTTTCACCTGGGCGGCTGCGAACGCTGAGTGCCCGACTTCTTTCACTCCCCGTCCTGAAGGACAGGGTTTCTTGGAGCAATTCTGATGAACTGGCGTGCTCTTTTACTTCCGGTCACGGCTCTGGCTGCGGCGGAAGCGCTTTTTCGAATAATGGATCACGGCAGCGATACGCTTGCACCGCCGACGCAGGTTGCCGCGGCCGCTTGGCACGCATTGATCGACGGAACGCTAGTCGACATGACAGTGCAGACACTGAGCGGTGCCGGTGTCGGTCTAGCCATAGGCGGATCGCTGGGCGTTCTGCTTGGCATTCCGCTCGGCCTCTCACGGACTGCCATGGACATCGGCGCACCGACCATCGAGTTGCTGCGGCCAATACCCTCGGTTGCCCTCATTCCGCTGGCGCTGTTGGTATTTGGCATGGGCATCCTCCTCGAGGCGTCGATCGTCGCGTTCGCGACGTTCTGGCCGATGTTGATCCTGACCCAATCTGCGGCAGCGCAGGTCGAACCCCGACTGCTTGAAGTAGCACGGGTCATGAACCTGGGTGCAGCCGCACGCGTAGTCAAGATCGTGCTGCCGGCGATGCTGCCCCGCATGTTCGTCGCCCTGCGACAGGTTGTTGGGATATCCCTTGTCGTCGCGGTAACCGTGGAAATCACCGTGAATCCCTACGGGCTCGGTTATGGACTCATCATCGCACAACAGAACCTGCGCCCCGACCTGATGCTCGCGTTGCTTGCCTGGGTAGGCATTCTCGGCTGGACAATCAACGTGGTGCTGCACGAGCTCCAACATCGCTTGTTCGGGGCCTACAGCGGTATGCAGGGAGGTGGGCAATGAAGCGCAATCCAATGTGGATCCGGTTCGCCGGGATTGGCGTCCTCGCCATGGTAATTGGGCTGTGGTGGCTGGCGTCGACGATCCAACTAATATCCCCTGTCTTCCTTCCCACACCGAAGGCAACGTTGGACGTGCTGTGGGATGGCGTGCTCCATGGCGAGACCGGGCGGCAGACCTTGGCAACTGTCGAGCGGATGGTTTACGGCTGGCTACTTGCCTCGCTTGCCGGAATTCTACTCGGCGCCATTATCGGCGTGTCGCCGACGACGCGCAGGCTGCTCCAACCGACGCTGGAGTTCATCCGTCCCTTGCCTGCCTCCGCCATCATCCCGGTTGCAATCTCGCTATTCGGTCTTACCGAGAGTATGGTGCTGTCGGTCATTGGCTTCGGCGCAATATGGCCGGTGCTGCTCGCGACCGTGAATGGTTTTGCATCGGTCGAGCCGAGGCTGGGCGAGGTCGCCCGTGTGCTTCACATGAGCCGGATCGCATTCATCATCAAGATCGGCTTGCCGAATGCCTTGCCTGATATCTTTGCGGGACTCCGGCTATCGCTGACGGTGGCGCTGATCGTCGCGGTCGTCGGTGAAATGCTGACGTCCCAGCAAGGCCTCGGCCTTGCGATTCTGCTGGCGGCACGCACCTTCCAGTCGGCCGAACTATTCGCCGGGATCGCGCTGCTCGGCATGATCGGCTTCTTAAGTAACTTGCTGCTGCGCACCGGTGAAAGCCGGGTACTTGCCTGGAAAACGAACTAAGAAGCTGCTTCCTGGTGAAGTTCCGCGGTGTATCGTCCGGGTGGACGAGGGCGGTGGCTATGGTCTAGCAATGAATGTGGCACCGATGGCCGAAACGAGCAATTATTTTATCAAATCAAGGAGACAAAAATGAAAATTTCACGCGCATTCGTTACCCTGCTACTCTGGCTATTTGCTTGTACTGCGATGGCGCAAACTAAGATAATCCTCGGCTACACTGGCGTATCCGACTTCACCGGCGCCTTTGTCGCTAAGGAGGCGGGGCTGTTCAAGAAGCATGGGCTGGATGTTGATTTCCAGCTGCATGCAAATGGCTCGAATATCGTGGGGGCGCTGCAATCGAACTCCATGCAGATCGGAGGCCCGACGATCTCGGTCCTATTGCAGGCGGTCGACAGCGGGCTCGATCTCGTTGCTGTCGCAGGCGGCAGCGTCACTTCGAAAACGGCAACCAACTATGGCTTGGTGTACAAGGCAGATCTACCCATCAAGTCAGCGCAGGACCTTGTCGGTCGCAAGGTTGGCGTGCCCGGACTCGGGGGCTTTCTGCACGTGCTGTTTAGGAAGTGGCTGATTGACAAGGGCGTGGATTATCGCAAGGTCACTTTTATCGAAGTCGCCTTCCCACAAATGAATGACGTGCTGCGGGTCGGCGCAGTAGATGCAGTAGTAACGGCAGACCCATTGATGAACCGGATCATCAAGGCGGGAACGGGTAAGTTGCTGTCATATTTTGTACAGGAACAACCGGAAAAGATGCCCGCCATCCTGTACGCGTCGACGCGCGGTTGGACCGAAAAGAATCCCGCCGTCGTGCGCGCCTTCCGCGAGGCGATCGAGGAAGGCGTTGCGCTTGCGGAGAAAGATCCGCAGATCGCGCGCACGGCGATCGGGAAATACATCAAGCTTCCTCCTGAAGTACTCGCCGTGACGCAGATTCCGCCACTGGACCCCGGTTTGAACGAAGCGCAATTCCAGTACTGGATTGATGTAATGCGTCAGCAAGCCATGCTGAAAGGAACTCCTAAGGCGGCAAAGCTGATTGCAGGCAAATAAGCAACGCGTTGACGCCGACCACGATCCTACGAATTTATCGACCGGGGCTCGGTGTTCAGCGCGTCGATGCTCGCACCCTATGGCGTGGTCGCCGGCATCATTGCTTTCAACTGGCCGCCAATTCATACTGGCGGTCGGCAACACGGTGGTATTGAAACCCGGCGATCAGGCGCCACTGACCATGATGCGCATCGTCAAATTGCTGCAGCAAGTGCTGCATGTCGTTCCAGACAACGGACCGACAACTGGAAGGCACTGGCAGCGCATCCGCCGATCAGGAAGTACCCGTTCCTCGCGTTCGGCGATACTGACATCGACAAGGCGCTCGCCGTTGCCGGAGGGCGCATTTTTCAACCTGGGCGAAGTCTGCACGGCGGCATCGCGTCTGCTAGTGCACCGTTCCATCCATGGGGAATTCGTGCGCCGCCTTTGCGACGCGGTAAAGCGACTAAGGGTAGGTGGCGGTACGAGATTGTTTGGTCTGCTGGCCTAAGCGGTATGAGCGTTGCCTGGAGGTCGCATGGATGCCAAGCCAGTCAGGTAGCGTCTCCGGATGCTGACAAGTCATCTCAAACCGTGCCGAACAAATACAACGCAAAACGCCGCCATGACCGCTTGATACGCGATATCCAAGCTCACCGCGGGCGGACGCCCTGTTATTCGGATTTGGCGATCAAGATCGGCTCCATACGAAGGCGGGTATTTCTCCTGCCGCCGCACCAGACCGATGGCTTCGGTTTGGGTGGTCTTATTGGCAGACACATCCTGAAACAATCGAAGCGTTGATTGTTTCAGCGTTGTTTATTTTTCTGTCACGAAGTTTTCTACTTACTGACTTGACGCCTGTTGATGGCCACGCGGGAGGCAACGCCCGATTTGGCAGATTTCTTTTTGAGTTGCGCTGGCATAGCGCGTATACCACCGCAAATAAAGGCAACCAAGTCAGGCCCTTTATCAACCCCACCCGCCCTGCAGACGCCTTTCGACATTCTCTCGACGCGCTTGTCTGCAATGTGCATTAAGAGCGCACCCAAAGACCATTCATAGGCCCAGTAAAGCGATGACTCGTCCCGTTCCGGGAACAGTACTTGCAGTGCGTCGATAAAGTCTCTCGCAAGAGGATCGTAATAGCGTTGGATGACACGCACTGCAATTTCTGATTGTTCCCACATTGTCCTAGCCACCAAAATCAAAAAATTTTCACCGTCTGGGTGGGCTCGCATTTGCACTACTGGGGCGCACCACGCATGCACGGTTTTTTCGAGCGCATCCGGCGCATCGATATGCGCGTTTGCTTCCTTTAAAAGATTCAGGCGTTCGTCGATATTGGGTTTCCGATGCTCGAAAATGGCTTCGAACAAATTGTCTTTTTTATCAAAATAGTAGCCGACCAATCTGGAAGGAACTCCCGCGTCATCCGCAATATCACGGATAGACACGCCATCGTAGCTTCGCATCGCGAATAACTTCTCCGCACTCAGCAAGATGTCTTTTTTTCGATCTTGCTTGATGAATTTCAACACTGGAGCTTGATTGATATCGTCTTTTTTCATTTCGTTGGCCCATGCGTTACACAAGTGAGCAATTTAAGCAGTCAAGGCAGAACCGTCAAGTCCATTTATCCTTTTAGCTAAAATAGGTATTTTCAATTCTTAGAACTTAATAACGCAGGGTTAGTTGCTTGAGAAGATTTTTATCATGAAGATATTTTTGAGCGCCCGCACGCTGTCTCACCATATGCTCACCCATACAGCGACGGGCCTGTTTAGCCAATATTAGAACGTGTGACGGACACCAGTAGTGATTGCAGTTTGATTACCGGCAGAACCGGTTCCATCAAAAATACCGGGATTATTAGTGTTTGAAGCACGTAGGTTTTGCACAAAGGCATACACGTCGGTCCGTTTCGATAGGAAATAGTCGGCACCCAGATTGAACTCGGTCAAGGTACCGATACTGGAGACGCCTACAAAATTAAGTCGGGTATGTATAACGCTTGCCTGTAGTCGCAAAGTAGGAGTCAGAAAGTAATTCACGCCGAGTTCGTAGAGGTTAGCCTTTCTGTTGCTCAGACCGCTAATGACATTGTTAGCCGAAGCGCTTGCCAGAGGTTGCCCGGAGCTCGAGAAATGGCCGTAGAGGCGCGCTGATGGACCAACTTCGTAACTAGCGCCGAGACTGTATGTCTTCAGTGCTATTTGGCCAGGGGTACCTTTGAATGCAGGAGCGAATCCGCTGGTTCCTTCAAGGCTAGTGTCGCTAGGGGTTCCTGTTGCGACGTTTGCTGCGGTTGTGCCACCGAGTTTCGATTGGTAGTAAGCAGTGTATAAGGCGAGTGGACCGTTAACATATTGACCGCCGAGGCCGAGCGACTGGCCGGAAGAGTTACTACCTGCCGTTTCGCCGAAACCATAAATGGCGCTGGCAGTGAAACCAGCCAGGTTCACTGAGTCATAACGGGTCGAGTTATTGGTGCGAGTACCTTCGGTACGGTCCATATAGTGGCCAACACTTCCAACCAGGGCACCGAAACTACCACACGCATTCCAGCGGCATGTGTCAAACAGAACATCAGTTTGGCGGCCTAATTTAATGGTGCCGAAATCTCCACTCAAGCCGATCAACGATTGACGACGGAACAAGTTGGTACCAGTACGGTCTTGTCCGCTCAATGCGCCAGTGTCGACGCCGAATCCGGTTTCCAGTTGGAATATAGCTATCAGTCCGCCACCCAGATCCTCAGAGCCTTTAAAGCCAAGACGCGGGCCTGTCACGCTGCCCGCACTTAATTGTAATTTGCTGCCTGTTTTTGATGCAGAGCCAGCAGGAGTCGCGGCTCTGTTTTCGTAAGCGATACCAGTATCAAGAATCCCGTAGATGGTGACCGCACTTTGCGCTTGTGCTACGCCTTCGATTGTCCCAAGTATCGCCAGTGCAATTAATAATTTTTTCATTTGATGTCCCCTTGTTATCATTATTTAATTCGCCGTATGTCGTCCTTGATGGATACGCTACGGCGATCTCCTCTTATTTATGTATATTCTTTTAGTGGCCCAACGTCGGCATTAAAGCTTTACTGGCGCCCTTCGGATTTCTTTTATTCCCTCTGTAGTTTTGACGCCAAGTGCATATAGGCCAGCAGACTTTCCGTTGTAACGAATTTCAAAAGGAAACTGTGATGGTCGAACAACGTCGCCCAGCCATTCCGCGAAGGCGGACTCCGTTTCGCCAATTTCAATCCAGAGCAGCCCTTGGCCCTTTGCGCTTCCTGTCCCAGGCTCCACAGGCAAACTGGCTACGTGAGGAGGAGGAGGTGAGCCCGGTTTGAAGTAAAGGTTGGGTTTCCCCATTGGCCATGCGGTCATTGCACTGGGAGTTTGCAGTGAAAAGCCCCGGCTACCGTTCATCATTTGTCGGCCGGCCTCTTTTCCGGTCAGGTTTGCATCCACGATGGTATTGTGGTGGGCAGCAAACATTTCCATTTCCTCCATGGTGTCTGCTCGCAGGCACCATCCGATAAAGCAATCTCCATCCATGGTTTGTTGCTCAAAGAATTGGGCGGTCGAATTCTCCTTCTTTAGGATCGTATGATCGACGATGCTCTCAATCTCGATGTATATGTCATCTGAGAGTGGGACTACTTTATGACCAAGTCCATATAGTGGAAAAAATCCGCCATCATAATTGCCCAGTCCGGTCTCCCGACTGAGTCGAAAGGTCGCTTCATAAACGTTTTGCGCCGCCAAACATACATGGTCAAAGTGAATCATTTTGTAAGTCCTTTATGGGAGGGAGAGAATATTTACCTGGCTGTAACGCGTTGCCGAGCATGCGTTTTTCGCTCAATTACCGCGCCAGCAAAAATGATTAGTGCGGCTGCGAGAATAAGCATCACAGCAATGAAAGTCAGGCCAGCGTCATACGAGCCGGTTCGTTGCTTCAACCATCCGATAATGATTGGACTTGTGAATGAGCCGAGGATACCGACAGAATTGACTGACGCGATAACAATCGCCGCAGCACTTGAAGACAGTCCGCGAGTTGGTAATTGCCAAAGCGGTATAAGACCGCAAAGCAGACCAGATTGAAGCAAGGTCAAACCACCCATAAGGCCAAAAACACCGCTCGAAGTCAGGCAAATTGCTATGCCAACCGCACCCAATAAAGCGCCGATAGCAGCGTGCCAAACGCGCTCATTCGTTTTATCCGAATGTCGTACCCAGAAATAACATACAAGCGCTGCAAATATGCTCGGCACTGAGGTCAGCAATCCTATCTGCGGAGCCGAAAGGGTCACACCGACCGTTCGACTGAACGACGAGATTATTTGAGGGGTAAAAATGAGTTGTGCATAGAACCCCATTTGAAGGAAGCCATAGGCTAGCGCGTAGAGCAGAAGGCTGTGATTTTTGAATAGTATTCGAAGGCTCTCACCCACTGAATGCTTCACGCCCCCAGATACCTCGGCAATCGATGCCAGCCAAGCCTTTTGTTCGGGATTCAACCATGTGGCATCAGCCGGAAGTGAGGTGAGATAGCGTGCAGAAAAAAAGCCAAGAAGGATAGGTAGCGCTCCCTCAACTAGAAACATGATGCGCCATCCGGCCATGCCAAACCAACCGTCAGTGTATTGAATGATTGCAGTCGAAGCTGGGGCACCAAGTATCACTGCAAGCGGCAACGTTGTGAAGAAAAACATACGTGCCCGAACTTCCTTCGGAAACCACAAAGCCAGATAGAGAATGAGACCAGGAAAAAATCCGGCCTCAGCGATGCCAAGCGCAATCCTTACCGCAATGAGCTGATTTGGTGTCTGCACAAATGCAGTAAGGGAGGAAATAATCCCCCAGGTAATCATTATTCGGGTGAGCCACACACGCGCCCCGTATTTGACGAATGCGAGATTACTTGGTATTTCAAGGAAAAAATAGCCCAATAAAAATAGGCTTGCCGCCAAGCCGAAGACAGCTTGACTTATACCCAAATCCTTATTCATGGTGAGTGCTGCCGTACCGATGTTGATTCGGTCTAAATACGCGGCGGTATACATAAGGGTGAGCAGCGGAATAACACGCCACATTACCTTACGCAGCGTCGCTCTTTGAAACTCGTTTTCGGGGTCGTAGGACGCCATAGTCATAGGTAACTTTCTTATGCAATGGGATAGTAGAGGTCCAGCAAAAGCGCCTCTAACTTGGACCATGTTTTTATTTTTATTTGAGCCTAAAATGACGTCGAACTCGACAGATTTTTTAGGACCGCGGCAATAAAATTTCTAGCGGTTTGCCATCTAATTTCTTATGAATAAGATGACGTCGTGATTAATTGACATATAAAAAAATCCCTTTACATTAATAAAATTACACAATTGTGTATTACACAATTGAGTAATAATAGTTTGTGATTTTTCAGGAGTCAAGCTTTTTTTTACCTTCAATTCGCGCATGCAGTTTCCCCTGTTTTCAGAAAGGGGCTGTTAAAAATGTGGTGGGTAATTGGCTATAATCATGGCAAGCAGAGTGTTCGGATGTTAAAAATGAGAGAACGAAATCTTGTTGGTCGAGCATATCTGGCTGCCACTATCATTATTTAAAAAGCTGCATCAAGGCTATTCAAATTGAGCGAATAATGCACGATCATTTGGGTAGTCCGCTTGGATGGCTCCTTTAGTACATCCCTGTCGATCAATTTCACTACGCTGAAAAATAAATTGAAGATGTTGCCGAGGCCGACACAGGTGCCAATCGGCGTATTTACGCAGCGTTGCCCGATTCTTTCTTATCGTCCCAGCGTTAGCGATTCGTTGTACTTGTCAAGTGCAAGGACGGCAGCAAGGTGACTTGACTGGCATGTATGAATGCCAGGTAAATAATGTACCGAATAGCCCATTTGAAACGGCCATGAACGCCGCGCGTTAAAAATAATGGAATGCACGTCCTCTTTCAAATACGGCATTTAGGCGCCACAGAGGAAATCGTTGCTATCCGCTCAATAATGTAAGAGCGTCCAAAACGAAGATGGTTACTATCGGCGTAGATTTGGCAAAGAACGTTTTCGAGATCCATGGTGTGGATAGTCATGGCAAAACGGTCTTGCGCAAGAAGCTGAGCCGATCCATATTGCTGGAGTTTTTTTATCACGCTACCACCTTGCCTAATTACAGGAGCAACAAGCAGTTTTGTCTTTGCACCGTGCGCGCGAGGGCTTCGTGAAAGCGCAGAACGCACAGTCCAGCCCAAATTCGTAGTTTGTTGTCTGAGTTTGGCTTGGTCATGCCAAAAGGTGTGGCGAATATGGCAAGCCGACTGCCCGAACTGCTGGAAACAACCGGTTTGCCGAGCAGCTTTCGAGAGTTGTTGCAACCTTGGTATGCGCATCTCAAGGAACTCGACAAGCAGTTACGTAACTTGGCGCTCCAGTGGGTGGATTAATGATTTCTGGCAGCTTGGTCAAAATCTCTTCAGTGCCAACACATGCGCGCATTAAAGGTAAAAAGGCTTGACTCCCTCAAAAGCACAAACTAGAATTACTCAATCGTGTAATACACAATTGTGTAATTTGTGCAGTGAAAGAGACGCTTACTTAAGTTTTTGGCAATCACGAAAATAAAACAAATAAAACAATACGCAGGCCATTTAGGCACTGAGGAGACGAAAATGAAAATACCGACAATGGTTATGCGGCCGCTACGTTGGCGTGCTGTTGAGGCGGTTCATAATTATATAGCCGCCTTCTGCCAGCCGCTTAAAAGCTGCCAGGGCAGAGTCAAGGTCCGCAAGGATTTGACGCACACGACGCGGCACGAGCAGGTTTTGTGGAGTATATCTGCATTACCCGAACAACAGACCGCTGAGATCGCCGGTTCCAAGGCTGCTTGATTACGCTCAGGTCGCGACATCTTGCGAGAATATCTTAGGCCTTGTTCAGTCAATCCGGCCCCAATAATATCCACTGGAGGAAACAATGAAACCAGCACCGTTTGAGTACTTTCGTCCTAAGACGATGGAGGAGGCACTCGCATTTTTAGCACGACACCCCGATGAAGCTAAAGTGATTGCGGGTGGTCAGAGCCTCGTACCCATGATGAATTTTCGGATGGCCCAACCGGCGATTTTGGTGGATATCAATGGACTCAAGGAGTTGGAGTTCCACCAGCGTGACGGGCAGACCATGCGCATCGGTGCGCTTGCTCGCCATGCGGTTCTTCTGGCGTCATCAGTGCTGCGCGAGGCATGTCCGCTGGTCAGCGATGCATATCAATACGTGGCGCATGGCACGGTACGCAACCGTGGCACTCTGTGCGGCAGTCTTTGTCATGCAGATCCCGCTGCGGAAATGCCGGCAGTGATGTTGGCATTGGGCGCAACGATGGTTCTGCGCAGTGCTGGCGGGGAGCGCGAAGTCGCCGTATCGGACTTCCTGCAAGGGCTATATGCCACGGCAGTGCAGCCCGACGAGTTGTTGGTTGAAGTTCGTATCCCCGTGACTGATTCGAGCATGGGTTATTCGTTTCAGGAGGTATCGACTCGCAAGGGGGACTTTGCCATGACCTTAGTGGCCACGCTGCTAAGCATGCAGGGCGGGAAGATCAAGACGGCCGTCATCGTTTATGGTGGGGTGTCCGATCGGGCTATGCGTCTCCAGTCCATCGAACAGTGCCTGATTGGCCAGGTCCCGTCGGAGAGCCTGTTTGCGGAAGCTGCTAACGAGGCAGTTCATAGTATTGACGTGAATGAAGATGTGCACGGCGATCGGGAGTACCGGCGCGATCTGATGCGCACACTGACGCCGCGCGCACTCGCGCAAGCGGTAGCGCGTGCGCAAGCAAGCGCAAGCAATATTTAAAAGCGACAAGGAGACAATGATGACAGCGCAGACGGATGTACTGGTAAACCTGAAGGTCAACGGAAAAATGTATGAACGCCGCATTGCACCGCGAATGCATCTATCTGACTTTCTTCGCAGCGAACTTCATTTGACGGGTACGCATGTTGGATGCGAGCACGGCGTTTGTGGAGCTTGTACGATTTTGATGGATGGTAAAAGCGTGAGGTCATGTCTAACCTTCGCCATTCAAGTGCAAGGGGCGGAGATTCACACTGTCGAGAGTTTGGGAACGGTCGACAATTTACATCCGCTACAGCAAGCATTTTGGGAAAACCATGGTCTGCAATGCGGTTTTTGCACGCCGGGGATGCTAATGACGGCGGCTGAGTTTCTTGATGCCCATCCAAATCCCACGCGGGAGGAAGTGGCGGAAGCGATCTCGGGAAATTTGTGTCGGTGTACCGGATATCAAACGATCATTGACGCAATTATGTCTGCATCTGAAACGATGCGCACGAGTGGAAAGGTTTGATCATGACCGAACGCTATGTACCTGCGGTGAAAATTCCCGCACCTCGTCGAAGCGAGGAACCCCGTCCCGACATGCGTTGGATTGGCAAATCCATGAAGCGGATCGAAGACCCCCGGCTGTTGACGGGAAATGGCAAGTATATCGACGATATCATGTTGCCCGGGATGGTCCATGCGGCATTGCTGCGAAGTCCGATTGCCCACGCCCGTATCAAATCGATTGATGTTACCCGCGCGCGCGCGTTGCCGGGAGTACTCGCAGTCGTAACAGGCAAGGAGCTGGCCGAAAAAACCGGGCCCGGGGTAACCTTCTCTGCGCCGGCGGTGGTGCAGCATGTGATTGCGATTGATAAGGTGCGTCATGTCGGAGAGACCGTAGTCGCCGTGGTGGCCGAAAACCGCTACATCGCCGAGGACGCGCTCGATCTCATTGAGGTCGAATATGATGAATTGCCCGTTGTTAGCGATTTGGAAGATGCGTGCAATGCGCGTGGAGACGCTGTTCTACATCCGTATCTCGGTGATACCAACATCGCTTTGAATAAGACGTTCACGTTTGGTCCGGTGGACAATGATTTTGCGCGTGCAGAGGTGGTGATCAAAAGGAGGATTCGCTGGAACCGGTCTGGCCCGCAGCCGATAGAGACGGTGGGCGCGGTGGCGGAATTCAATCAAGGCACAGGGAAATTTACTGTCTACAGCAACACCAACATGTTCAACTACGTGGGGTGGTTGTGTGCCGGTTCGCTAGGGGTTCCTACTACCCATTTGAATATTGTGCCCACGCTAGCCGGTGGCAGCTTTGGCTCGAAACAATTGTTGCATAAATCTATAATTTTGACTGCTTCACTTGCCCGAATTGTGGGACGGCCTGTCAAGTTCATTGAAGACCGCCTGGACAATATGACCAATGCCGATGCGCATGGATCGGATCGGGTTTATGAGGCGGAACTGGCACTGAAGAAGGACGGCACCATGCTGTCTCTGCGCTATAAGGTGATCGACGATTATGGCGCGTATCTGACATTTAGCACCGGAACGCATGGCAACACCATGTCCCAAGTTACCGGACCCTACCGAATCAACAGCATTGAAGCGAACATCATTGCAGTATTGACCAACAAATGTGAGCAAGGACCTTATCGCGGTTTTGGCGCCGAGGTTTCCAATTTCGTTCTTGAGCGGCTAGTTGATGCGGCGGCGCGCGAACTCAGTATGGACCCTGTAGAGCTGCGTCGGCAGAATTTGATCCGAGCGGACGAATTTCCGTATGTGATGCCCACCGGCAACGTGTACGACAGCGGCAATTACCAGGAGGTATTGAAGAAGGCGCTGGGCATGTTCGATTATGAGGGGTGGCGCGCCAAACAGGCGGAAGCACGCAAACAGGGACGCCACATCGGTATCGGTCTTGTGACATGTCAGGAGCGCAGTGTGTACAGTGCGACCGAATTCTGGTTTCTCGATCGAACCGATGTACCGGGCTTTCATTTGACGAGTTCGCCGGAATCCGTGTTGATGAAGATTGACCCGGCGGGTAAGGTGTTCATCAAACTGAATTCACCGTTCTGGGGAAATAGCCCAGAAACGATGGCCGCGCAGATTGTATCGGAGGCGCTTACCGTTGAGCCTACGGACGTGGCAATCAGTTATTCCGATCAAGATACGGGATTCAATTCCGTTGGTCCAGGGGGGAGTCGCTACACCGTGATGCTGGCAGGTGCTATTGTCAGCGCGGTCAAGACGTTGCGTACGAAGCTGTTTCGTCTGGCGGCGCATATGATGGAGTGCAATGAAAGCGACCTTGAATTGCGCTACGGCAAGGTTGGGCTGAAGGGTGTTCCCAATCAGGAAAAATCTATTGCTGAGATTGCCATGCAATCACACTACTTCCGCTTGAGCTTCCCCGACGATCCCGGGTTCACAAGCGGTTTGGAAACTACTGCCGTGTACGACCATCCGCTGACTATCATGCCCGCCGCAGACCGAAGCCATATGGGCATCTTCTATCCGATAATGGGGCATGTAGTGCATGCCGTTGCATTGGAGGTTGATGCGCAGACGGGAAAAGTGCAGATTCTGGATTATGTCGCCGTCCATGATCACGGGACGTTGGTCAATCCCATGACTGTGGATGGGCAGATACGCGGTGCAACGGTGCAGGGGATTGGTACTGCGCTCTACGAACACTTCCATTACGATGAGGATGGTCAGTTGTTGACGGCTTCGTTCGCGGACTATCACATGCCGACCAGTATGGAAATTCCAGCTGATATCAGGATCGGTCACTTGGAGACGCCGTCCCCCTATACCGAATACGGCATCAAGGGCGGTGGCGAAGGCGGCAGGATGGCGGCACCTCCAGCGATTGTGCAGGCGGTCGAGGATGCGTTGCAGCCGTTTGGCGTGGAGTGCATGGAAGTCCCTCTCACGCCCAACCGCATTCGCCGGATTCTGCGAACGGCAGCCAAGCCCGTATGACCGCGACTTCAGTCAAATTGCGTAACCTAACCCCGGGTGGCCGCGCCAACCAATTCGTTCATGCGCGGCAGCGTTTTTGTTTTTTTAACTTTTAGTATCTCAGTAAGACTGGATCATTATGGAATTATCTAGTATGAAGTTAATCCCCGCGCCGCAACAACGCGTGTGGGATGCCCTCAATGACCCTGATGCGCTGAAATCCTGCATTCCGGGCTGCGAAGATATCGAATCTCTGTCCCCAACGGAGTTTCGCGTCGTTCTATTAGCTAAAGTCGGCCCGGTTACCGCACGCTTCAATGGAAAAATGCACATTACGGATTCGAATCCGCCAAATTCATATTCATTGACGTTTGAAGGGCAGGGGGGTATGGCTGGGTTCGCAAAAGGTGGTGCAGACGTCGTTTTGCGTTCGGTGCAAGGTGGCACTGAACTTTCATACATTGCGAATGCCAAGGTGGGCGGAAAGCTGGCGCAAATTGGTTCGCGCTTAGTAGATATTGCCGCAAAAAAAACGGCGGATGATTTCTTTGCTACTTTTGTGGCAACGGTTGGATTGCCAGACTCCGAGGCCGAGGGCACCTCTGAAGCACCGATCGCCAGCATCGGGGGGTATCGTCGCTTCGTGCCTTGGGCGATCCCAGTTGTCGCAGCACTACTTATTGCCATCTTTTGGTTTAGATAGTTGGAGTTCGCAGCATGCTGAAGGGCGTACTGTAGTAAATCAAAATTTGGCGAGCGCTCGCCATTTTTCACATGTTGCCAGGCCTTGATAAACACCGGCACACCTGGATTCGTCATTCTTTTGATTGCACGCACATTGAACTATGTCGCTGTTTTTATGGCGAGCGTACGTTCATTTTCTTTTGGGATAATCGTACTTTTGGTACAAATTGATATTTAACGCGATCAAAAATCGTTGTGAAACGATGCGTTGCCGATGACCGCGATTTGAAATTCCACGTAATCGGCAAGGGCTTGATTTGTCGACTACGTTGCATACTTATCGCACCAATTTGCATCAAAAGTACGATCACACCTTGGTGGCACGATTACCAAGCACTTCTCGTTTGAGTGCGCTGTGTCTGATGTAGCAGGCGCGCCGCTGCCCGGTGTGCGGTTATCTGCTACAAGGCACGCGGCCCCATATCAATTTGTTCCAAGTCCGCTATATCCGCGTTCAAGCTGAGATGGCGACTTGTTAGTTACTTAATTCGATGTAAAAAGACTGTTGTTATCTTGAGGTTGGGCGACCAGTTGTTGCTGGATGTTCCCGTGCGTTACGTTACATGTAACGTGCCATCGCGCGATTTAACATGATTTAACAAACATTTTTTTACTAAAAAAAATCGTGTAAGTATCTGATTATAAATGGCTATATTTCATTTTTTAAGTGCGACTAACATTTTTAAATGAGGCTTCAATAAATATTTCTCGTGGGCACATTCATTGCTAATGATGCTACGTAAGGTTCAGCAACTTGGCCAAAATAGGAAAGGATTTATTATGAATGCCTCAAAAACAAGTTTAATCGCGATATCACTCTTATTAGCCGGATTATTAAGTGGATGTGCTGGAAATGGCACGGTAGGTAGTGGTTCCGGTGGCGCAGGTGCGGGTTCGGGCGGCGGTACAGGTGGAGGCACTGGCGGCGGTACTGGGGGAGGTACTGGCGGCGGTACTGGTGGAGGTACTGGCACCGGCGGTGTGCCAACGTCGAATGTTATTTCGAATACTGGTTCTATCATCTCAAGTACTGGCACTGCTGTACACGGTGCTGGCACAACATTGGCAAGTCAATTGCCATTGCCAGCAGCGGCACAAACTGGTCTGACCGGTGTCGTCAGCAACGGGAGTGGAGTTCTCACAACACTGGGTGCTGGGATAACGAATGGTTTGGGCCAAATCGGGACGGCCCCCGATCCAGTCGGAACCACGGTTGGTAGTCTCGGTGGCGTAGTCGGCAAGGTCGGAGATACAGTTCAAAGCACGGGCCAGGTTGTGACAGGTTTAGGCAGCGGACAGCTGGCCTTATTAGCCCCGGTCACCACGCCGGTCGGTGGCTTGGTGACTGCAGTTGGCGGTGTTATTAGCCAAGCGAACACACCGTTGACTACTGTGCTGACAACCGGTCCGGTTGAGCAGATTACCTTGACGACGAGTACCGCGATCTTGCCATTAACCAGTACGGTCAACACGCTCACACAGGCTGTAGGTAACACAACCGGTATTAACCAGCCTGCGAATGCCGCGCTTATTGTTATTGGCAGCAACGTCGCGTCAGCGGGAACACAGCTGACCAACTCTAATGTACCTGTCGCCAGTGATCTGGGCGGTCTCATTACAACAGTAGGTAATACCGTGGTGGCGGTGGGTGCGAATAGCCTGACCAACAGCACACAACCTTTGCTCGGCAACCAAACTAATGGTTTGCTGCAGCCACTTAACAATGCATTAGGGTTGACGGGGGGCGCAACAGCCGGTGTTGGCGTTGGCCCATTAGCGCCGGTAACTGGTTTGCTTAATGGTTCAACTGGTACGTTGGGTGGCTTAACTGGTGCTGCTGGTGCTGGTTCTTTGGCACCATTGACCGGTGTGGTTGGTACTTTAACGAGCACGTTAGGTGGTGCGACTGGCACGGCTGGTTCCGGTTCTTTAGCACCATTAACAGGCTTGGTTACCGTTCTCACTGGCACATTGACTGGTGCAACCGGGACAACTGGCGCCGGTCCTTTGACACCGGTAACCGGGATTGTGGGCGGTTTGACCAGCACATTGGGCGGTGCGACCGGTACTGGTGGTACGGGTTCTCTGGCACCGGTAACCGGGCTGCTTAATCCGTTATTACACGGCGCGACAGGTAAGTAATAATTTTTATAGACGGGAAAAACCTTGGATAGTACCGAGGTTTTTTGGGGAACAACACTAATTAACCGTGTTTGTAACGTCATTTTTAAATCATTAACTGATCAAGTAAGATTGGAAAAATTCCTCATCATTGCTTTCAGGAAAATAGACGCAGAATGACCATTAAAGGCGTAAGTCGCATGAAATCAACTAACATTACTTGGGTAGTGGGCGGCGTCAGCCTCCTGGTCGCTTTTTATATGCCATCGGCCAGTGCAGATAGCAGAAGTCCGTTGCAGGGTAATCCTCTCGATACATTGCCTACCCCTGAGGCCGCGCCTAGTGCCCCTATGACCATTAACGTCCAGCCGCAGGCAGTCGATCCAGCATTGGTGAAATTATTAAATAGTCATTTGGCGCCATCGCGTTTTCAGATATCGGGCGTTAAGGCATTGCCGTTTGAGCAGGTAGCCGCCGAATTTGCACCTTTTGCGAATCGCGATACAACCGTTGCTGAATTGTTGGCGGCCGCTAATAAAGTGACGCAGATGTACCGGGAGCGTGGCTATCCGCTGTCGTTTGCTTTCATTCCGGCACAGAGTTTTGAAAATAATGTCGTGGTCGTCACCGTCGTCGAAGGTTACGTGAAGAACGTGAAGGTTGAAGGAAATCCAGGTAATGGAGAAAGTCGCCTAAAAGCGATTGCGGAACAGTTAAAGGAAGGTCGGCCTTTGCGTCAGGAGACCTTTGAGCGAGTGGCGGGTATTCTTAGTTTACAACCGGGCGTTCAGGTCGTTGCCAACGTTCCTCCACCGACCACTACCGATGGCGGCACAGACATGATCCTGACGGTCAAGCGAAAGCCTGTGACGGTTGGTATCGGTGCCGATTATCGTCAACCCGGCATCCGTGGTTTATTAACTGCGACCGCTAATAGTTTGACCCCGTTAGGTGAGCAGATAACGGTTAGTACGTTGCAGCCGGGTGGTTCATTGCATGAAAAATTTTATGCTATTAATTATGTTCAGCCGATCGGCACTGATGGCGTGCTGGCGAAAGTAAGTTGGTCTGACTATCGTTCTGAACCTGAAAGCCAAGGATTGGAAAGTCTCCAGTTTCAACCGCGCTATCAAACTAAAACAGTTCATGTCGGCGCGGCGGTAAGTTATCCGGTCTTTCTCGACAATACGCATAATCTGACGGTCACGGGAGGCCTTTACGCCGCTGAAAATAGCCAAATCTTTACCCGTTCCGTACCGACGACGCCAATGTCAGTCCAGTTAAGCTCCCAGGTGCGGGTACTGAGCGCAGAGGGCTCTTGGACGACCGCTTCACCAAGCACTGATAAGTTCGCGCAGATACGTCAAATTGGCCTTGGTCTGTATAAAGGGATTGATGGACTCGGCGCATCGCGTCAGAACAGTAACGTCGATTTGAGCTTTACTCGGATAACCGTTCAGGCATCGCAATCAAACCAGTTGCCCGGCGGCTTCGGTGTGGTCTTTGCTGGCAGTGGGCAGTACAGCAATAATATCCTCCCGACCTCGGAGCAAATTGGTTTCGGTGGCAAACTATTTGGGCTTGCTTATCCTGTTGGCGAACTTGCTGGTGATAAAGGGTGGGGTGTATCGGCCGAAATTAATCGTCTGTTTATCGTTGATACAACCTATTTGAAATCCGTTCAGCCTTATATTCTTATCGATCACTCTCGGGTGTATTCAAATACCGGACCGTTGACGCACGATACATTGGGATCAATTGCGCTTGGTACGCGTTTTTCCGGTGGCCGTCTTTATTCTTTTGATTTATCGCTGGCAAAACCAATCGCCGATAAACCCTTTGACTCCAATTCAAGATCGCCGCGAGTTAATGCAATGTATTCCTATCAGTTGGAGTAATTTTTTAAAGGAACTATTAATGTCACGTGGCAACTATCAGTTCTGTTTGGAATCTATTAATTCTTTACGGTAACTATAATAATTAGTCAGATACGAGGGCGCTTCTGATAAAGGCTTTCTATTACTTTGCAACCCAATAATTCTGTGTGGAAACTATAGTAATAGTTTCTTGCATTAAATAAATTACAGTTTTCAATAGGTATTTTTACTAAAATTGTAAAAAAAATATGAAAAAATATCTAATTTACCTATGTAAAGTGGTATAAAAAACCTATGTTGTTATTTGTGTTACTTGTGTGAAATTTTTCTTTAAGAAACAATTATTTGAGTTATTCTAGAGGTATTCCAACTACTACTTGTAACGCTTTTTAGTGCAATGTTTTCGTTAAAAAATCGCGGTATATGGGAAATAAATGGTATTTATGCAGTGTTTTTAGGAGCGACAATTGAAAACCAAACTAATAAGATTTCTTCGTGATGAAGACGGCGTTACAGCAATAGAGTATGGACTGATTGCAGGCTTGGTTGCAATTGCAATTATTGCCGGTGCAACAGCAATCGGAACTGATTTAAAAGGTATTTTTAATGCTATCGGAACAAAACTTGGTTTAGTTAGGGTGTGTTGACATTTATTTCAACCAAAGTGCCGAAGCCGCGAGCGCCACGAATGAAGCAAAGCGCGAAGCTAGT
>NZ_JASJXA010000046.1:0-26206 GCF_035018905.1 Glaciimonas sp. Gout2
ATTTTTGACTTGGCAATTCCTGGTTTGGGCCGATTAGGTAGCGCCGTTTTGTCTGGTGTTATATCCGGTTACTGGATTATTGTTCATCATAGAAAAATAAATTTAGACAGCAGTTCCATCAATATTAACGTTTTAACTGTTTCTAAAGACTTAATTTTTGTTTATGCTTTATTTTTTATTGTAGTTTGTTTACGTATTTTTTTTGATAGTGACGCTGAGATATCATTTTTCTTTTCTTCGGCTAAAAGTACCTTGATATTGGTAGCAACTTTGCTTTATGTTAAGGCGTTTCTCCAAAAAGATACGGGATTACATATTTTAAATATATTTACGTTCAATGCCTTAATTTGCTTTGTTGCCGGTAGTTTTCCTTCTTTTCTTAATTATATATATATATTCAAACTAGGTGACCCAGAGCCTGGTTTTATTCCGTATCGTAACGCATTCTTAGCGGGATCTGGCTATTACGGAATTGGCGCTCCATATGCTATTGTATTTCTATTTTCTGTCATTTATATAATTTCATCGAATAGATATGCGTGGACGAATTATATCAGGATGATGTTGATAGCTGTGGCAGGGGTACTCGCGGCAAGAACTGTTTTTGTTGGAATAATTTTTGGTGCATTATATGCGCTCTACAAAAAACCCAAGGTTTTGTTGATCGGTACACTTTTAATAGGTATTGGATTTTTTGTTTTACTGTCGTTTGGACAAACGTCCCAATTTTCAGATTGGATTTTTGAGATATTCATTACTGATTCCGCAAGTGTTACTGGATCAAAATCTACTGACGATTTGGTCAGTATGTATTTTATTCCAAATTTATCTACAATATTTTTTGGTGACGGCAAATATATTGCTGGAGATAACTACTACATGAATACTGATGGCGGTTATATGCGTCACTTATTATTTGGGGGTATTCCAATTACTATCTTAGCTTTAGCAATTCCATTAGTTATATCTAAAATTTCAAAATCTAGGATATTTGGTTTTTTTATCGTTCCTCTTATGTATGTGCTACATGTAAAAGGTGGATTTATTTACAACAGTCCATCTGGTATGCCATTAATTATTTTGATTGCATTTTGGATGAGATACTTTATGCCTACCGATTTACGGAAAAAAAATTAATAATTTATTCATAAAAAAATAAATGAGACTTAATATTAATTAAAAGGCCTGAGACATGAAAATTGCGTTGCTGATTACTGGCCTTGGAATGGGTGGGGCAGAAAATCAGGTTGTCAGTTTGGCAGACCGATTTGTGGCGCTTGGACATTCTGTCCTACTTATAGCTTTGACTGGGGAAACTATTGTATTGCCCCAAAATTCCTTGGTGCGAGTCGAAAATTTAGGAATTGCAAAAACTTTGGCAGGATTATGGTCTGGTTATCGAAAAGCTAGTTTGTTGCTAAGCGAATTTAAGCCGGATGCTGTTCATAGTCATATGGTGCATGCAAACATATTTACGCGACTACTACGCTTAACTGTTTCTATGCCTTGCTTAATTTGTACTGCACATAGCTCCAATGAAGGAAGACGAATGCGCATGTTGGCGTATCGTTTGACAGACGCTTTGGCCGACATAACCACAAATGTGAGTCGTGCAGCGGTAATGAGCTCCATCAAGCGTGGAGCTGTGCCGGAGGGCCGGATGATCGTTATGCATAACGGGATTGACTGCGATAGGTTTTTTTTCGATCCGTTGGCACGGAAAAGGTTGCGCATAGCTTTGAATTTGCCTGTCGGCAGCCAATCTTTCTTGGCCGTAGGGCGTTTCACTGAGGCAAAAGACTATTCAAATCTATTAACGGCCTTTGCTACTTTATGCAGGGTTCGCCCTGACGGTATATTGTGGATTGCTGGAACCGGCATCCAGCAGGTGATTTACGAATCCCAGGCTCTGGAGCTCGGGATCGCTCATAAAGTAGTTTTCTTGGGCTTACGTCGTGATATTTCAGCCTTGATGAGCGCTGCAGATATTTTCGTGTTGTCTTCAGCCTGGGAGGGATTTGGTCTTGTGGTTGCGGAGGCAATGGCTTGTGAACGTTTAGTTGTTTCGACTGACGCGGGTGGGGTGCGAGAAGTCCTTGGAGATGTTGGGTGGCTGATACCAATTCAAGATAGCGAAAAGTTAGCTGGTGCAATGAGTGACGCGATGAATGTAACTCCGACTTCACAGCTAGCTAAAGGACGTGCAGGACGCGATCGGATTATGAAAAACTATGCTCTCTCACCGGTAGCTGATCGATGGATAGAGATTTATCGGGGAGATTATGCGGAGCTTCACTGACCTTACTTCCTATTTTACTTCTGGTCTGATGTCTATATGCAGGGGATTACGATTAGATAAAATTGATGTGGATAATGCGGGTTTTATGACGAGCGACGGGGCCAAGGTCGTTGATACTCAGACACCTTATTCTTTGCATGGCGTATCCAGTTTTAAACAAAAGAGAGAGATACAAGATTCGGGCTTGGAGAGAGTTTACAGATTAGCAGTTATATCTAAGCAGGCATTTTCTATATCTAATTTTCGTGGCCCGTTGATAGAGGAAATGGTAAGTAAGGGTATAAAGGTGTTTGCGTTAGCGCCAGATTTCGATGATGCAACTCGAGCCGCCGTGGTAATGCTAGGCGCAGTTCCCATCGACTCTTCAATGTCGCCTATAGGGATGAATCCTTTTCGGGATACCGTTGATCTTTTTAAAATGGTAGCGCAATTAAAGCGATTGAAAATTGATATAACTTTCACTTATTTTATCAAACCTGTAATTTACGGCACGCTTGCAGCGCGGTTGGCTGCGGTCCCCAAGCGATTTGCGATGATTGAAGGCGCAGGTTATGTATTTACGGATGACGAAAAAAAGTTATCAAAGCGTCGGCGCATATTACGGATTCTGGTAAAAGGTCTTTATAGGCTTGGTCTAAGCCAGGTAGATCGCGTTTTTCTCCTCAACTCGGACGATAAAGCCCTATTTATTAATGAGAAGATGGTGCGAGCTGAAAAGGTGGAACTGCTAGATGGTATTGGGTTGAATTTGAATCACTTCTATTTCGCACCGCCTTTGATCGGACAGGTTTGTTTTATTTTAATTGCCCGGTTGTTGAAGGACAAGGGGGTATACGACTTCATCGCAGCGGCTCGCACCGTAAAGATATCGCACCCCAATGTACGGTTTTTGTTGCTGGGTGAGATAGATCAAAATCCTAGCGCCATTGTTGAGGCTGAGATTCATTCCTGGGTGTCTGAGGGCTTAATAGAGTGGCCCGGGCACGTATCGGATGTGCGCACTTGGATATTACAAGCAAGTGTTTTTGTACTTCCTTCATATAGAGAGGGGTTGCCGCGAAGCACTCAAGAAGCAATGGCGATGGGAAGAGCCGTTATTACAACCGACGTACCGGGCTGCCGAGAAACAGTTTTGGAGGGGGTGAATGGCTTTATGATTCCGGTCCGTCGTCCAGAAGCCTTAGCCAAAGCGATGTTAGCCTTTGTGAGTCAGCCCGAGCTTATTGCGCCGATGGGTTTGGCAAGCCGTCAAATTGCAGAAAATAGATTTGATGTACAGAAAATTAATGCACAGATATTGGCTTCTATGGGGCATTCTTAAAAATGAAGTTCGGTAACTAATAGTCGCCACTTTGATTGCCCGAGAATTCCATTAAATTTTTATAGTGAAGTTGAATGAATCCCAAAATCATTATTTCTATCAATACGGCATGGAATATCTTTAATTTTCGTTCTGGACTTATTAAGGCATTTGTAGCTCAGGGTTATCAAGTGGTTGCTGTGACTCCTAACGATGAATATTCGGAGCGTTTAAAGGAATTTGGATGTAGTGTTGTTAACATGCCAATGGATAGTAATGGTAGGCGCCCCGTTCGGGATTTGCTTATGCTAATTCGCTATCTTTTTTTACTTCGATCTGAGCGACCATTGGTTTTCCTTGGATATACAGTTAAACCAAATATATATGGCTCAATAGCAGCGCAAATTTTGGGTATTCCTGTTGTTAATAATATTTCAGGACTAGGTGCCACATTCATTAATAACAATTTTTTGACCCGCATCGTACGTTGTCTTTATAAGTTCGCACTGCATCGATCTTATCGCGTATTTTTTCAAAATGAAGAAGATCAGCGCTTATTTATCACTACAGGTTTGGTTCGATCGGAAATCACTGATTTGCTCCCTGGGTCAGGTTTAGATTTATCATGTTATTTGCCAGTATCGTTATCCCCATTAAGCGGGCGTCCCTTTCGGTTTTTATTAGTTGCCAGAATGCTAAAAGATAAAGGGATACGAGAGTTTGTCGAGGCAGCAAAGATTGTTAAAGAATGTTTTCCGGAGACTGAATTTCAACTCCTCGGTGCCGTAAATACAGCAAACTCAAACGCAATTTCCTTAGAAACTATTGAAGCTTGGGAGGATCAAGGTTTAGTTCGTTATATGGGAAAAACGGATAACGTTAGGCCTTACTTGATAGATTCGGATTGTGTTGTATTACCTTCTTATCGTGAAGGTCTGCCACGATCGTTGTTGGAGGCAGCCGCGATGGCGCGCCCTATTATTACAACGGATACCGTAGGATGCAGGAATGTTGTGGACGAGGGTGTTAGCGGCTTCCTCTGTGAAGTGGCGAATGCTAATGATTTGGCTAAAAAGATGTTGGAGATGATCAGACTGTCTCCGCAGAAACGGTTATCAATGGGGGAGGCGGGGCGACGAAAAGTCGAATCCGAATTTGACGAAAAAGTGGTGATTCAAAAATATCTAGATGTGGTTGCGGCAATTTTGATTCCAGCTTTGCCGCATCACGCGAAATAACTTTACGAATGTAAGTTGTTGAGAGCGCATGTCTAGAATCTGCTTGATCATTAAAAAAAGTCACTTGCTTCGTTCTTGAAAGCTAAACGACACATTTCCAGATCCTAAAATTTATTTTTATGGAGGACTGATTGAACGAACAACCGTTGGCAGTAATTAGTGAAAAAATTTTACTTCTGGAAGGTGCTCATTTTAAAAGCTATATTTTTTTCACTTCCTTACTTTTAGGAGGTGCAGACTATGCGAGGAGCGCTGACTTTTGTCTAACAGGGCCGACTTCAACTCTGTCCGTTAATATTAGGGAAAAGGGTGCAAAAGGGGACGGAATCACTGACGACACCTCATCAATTCAAGCAGCGGTCGATCAACTAGTGGGAAGCGGTGGGACCGTTTTAATCCCCGATGGGATTTATATAATAAATGCCATCACTGGTATTCAATTGAAAAGTAATATCACATTACGAATGTCTAGAAATGCTGTACTCAGGGCGCTACCTAATCGCGAGGCCCATTACAGTATCATTAATATTATCGGTGCTTCCAACGTAAACTTGATAGGTGGAATTTTGATTGGTGATAGGGATGAACATTTAGGTGCGGTAGGGGAGTGGGGCATGGGAATTACTTTGCGTGGCGTCACCAATGTAACTATCAACGGTACGATCGTTAAGAGCGCTTGGGGAGATGGCTTTTATATAAGCGGAGCAAGTAAAAATGTAAAATTTTGCTCTGTTATTGCAGATAATAACCGGCGGCAAGGAATGTCTATCATCTCGGTGGACGGAATGGTTGTAAGAGATTCGATTTTTAAGAATACTGGCGGGGCCGCACCTCAGGCAGGCCTAGACTTAGAGCCGAACGAAAAAGATACAGTAACCAACGTCGAGATATTGAACTCGCAGTTTATTAGTAATATAGGTTTTGGATTACAGTTTTATACACAGGGAACTGGTCACGGCTTAATTAAGGGTGTTACCGTGGATGGCAACACCATTAGTCGAAATCTTGGAGGTGGAGTGGGCCTTTATAATACGTCTGGCAATAAAGTTATCAATAATGATATCAAAGATAATATTAGTTACGGTATCCATCTATTCAAAGGAGCTAGGGACAACGTCGTCACAGGTAACAGGGTGACTGGTAAAAATGCTATAGGCGACGAGGGTGGAAATCTCTTACTGGGCAATCGCCTAGACTGACATTTTTTAATAATTCTACAAACAGATGTAAAGTCTTAGCTATAGTTTGGGTATTCACTGCTCTATCGAAATGCAGGACTTTTTTGAACAAGTGGAGGAAAGTGGAAAGAATTTGAGCGCACGCCGAAATGATCCTTGATTTTATTGACAATCAGAATCACCAGCTTTCACATTTTGATATTGTGTTCAAGATTATAAACTTCGCTGAAGACGCTTAAATCGAACTCTGACAGCAGTAATCTTGGTGGCCCGGGGCGGAATCGAACCACCGACACAAGGATTTTCAATCCTCTGCTCTACCGACTGAGCTACCAGGCCAAGGAGCCGAATTATAGCAAGACATTTTGAATTCGCAAACACCTTATGTAATTATTTTATTTTAGTAGTCGTTATAATGTTTGCATGAATGATTCCAGACTACCTTCCAAGAGCGTGTTCGCGGCTGCTGCTGCGCTTAGTACGCATGGTGTTTCTTCGCGAAATGTTTCCCATAGTGACATTTGTATTGTCGGCAATGGTGCGATCGGTAAGACGGCGGCGTTGGGGCTGGCGCAGGCGGGTCTTACTGTCACCTTATTAGCGGCGCCTTCAGGCGTCTCGGTGAGCGACCCTTCGGGTGCCTCAACAGCCAATGGTGCGCCTCCTAACCTCTCGTTACAAGTTGAGAGCCATCGTTCGGGTGATTCCGCCGCTTGGGACCCGCGTGTTTATGCGTTGAATCACGTTGCCCGTAGTCTGCTATCAGGTCTCAAGGTGTGGTATGCCCTGGATGATAGTCGGGTTGCGCCCGTGGAGAGCATGTTGGTCAAAGGCGGCGCGGAAGCCAATGCCGGGAGTATTTCCTTTGATGCTTTTAGTGCGCGTACTGGTGCGTTGGCGTGGATCGTTGAGGATCGCAATTTGAATCAGGCGTTGGATGCGGCATTGAAGTTTGCGCATAACGTGCGTGTGGTCCGTGGTCGGGCACAACAGATGTTGGTCAGCGATGCCGTTGGCGGCGGCGATGGCGCTGGCAAAGGTGGTGTGACCTTGACGCTGCAAGATGGTTCGTTGCTGACTGCTGCATTGC
This sequence comes from Glaciimonas sp. Gout2, assembly GCF_035018905.1. Taxonomy (NCBI): domain Bacteria; kingdom Pseudomonadati; phylum Pseudomonadota; class Betaproteobacteria; order Burkholderiales; family Oxalobacteraceae; genus Glaciimonas; species Glaciimonas sp. Gout2. The sequence continues at coordinate 7,106 of NZ_JASJXA010000046.1, forward strand.
TGGTTGGCGCTGATGGCGCGCAATCGTGGGTGCGTCATCAATGTGATATCGGCATCGATTACCGCTCTTATCATCAGCGGGCGATTGTGGCTAACTTTGAAACTACCCTTCCGCATCATGACGTAGCACATCAATGGTTTACTGCTGAAGAGGGAATCGTCGCGTTATTGCCGTTGCCGGGGCAGCGGGTGTCGTTGGTGTGGTCGGCTCCGGAAAGCCTGGCACCGACTTTGTTACGGGAGTCGCTGACGCAACTGGCAGAGCGTTTGTCGGCGTTGGCGGGTGCGCAGTTAGGTCAGTTGACGCCATTGCAACCGGAGAGCGTGCAGAGTTTTCCGCTGGCGCTGATTCGTAGTCATGCGCTGGTGGCGCCGCGGGTTGCGTTGATTGGTGATGCGGCGCACGTGGTGCATCCGCTGGCCGGTCAAGGGATGAACTTGGGGTTTGGTGACGTCACTGCCTTGATTAAGGTGTTGGCCGAGCGCGGTCCGCATCGTGATTGTGGTGATACCGCGGTATTGGCAAAATACGCGCGTTCACGCAAGGAAGAGATTCTTTTAATGCAACTTGCTACCGATGGTCTTGAACGCTTATTTGGGCTCGACATAGCGCCGCTACGCTTGGCGCGCAACGTCGGATTGAACTTGCTGGACAGGCTGCCGGTCTTAAAGCGGCGATTGATGGGTCATGCGTTCGGTCGTACATTCGAAAAAAATTAATGGGAGTTGTAATGCAAGTACGGATTTGGGAACGTTTAAAGCCATTGTTGTTGGCAGTGATGTTGGGTTCATTGATGACGGCAGCTATCGCTGAAACTGCGCAAGAAACCGCGGTCAAAAAGCTTATCGAGCCGCGTTTAGGGGATGGTGTCAAAGTGGATGCGGTTGCCAAAACACCGTATTTGGGCATGTTTGAGGTGCGCGTCGGGAAAGATATTTTTTATACCGATGCAGCGGCTAAATATATGTTCGTTGGTCGTATCCTGGACGCCAAGAGTTCACGGGATTACACTAAGGAGCGCATGGATGAAATCAGTAAGGTGAAGTTCTCCGATTTGCCGCTGGAACTGGCAATGAAGTCCGTCAAGGGCAACGGCAAGCGCGTGATTGCGGTGTTTGAAGATCCTAACTGCGGTTATTGCAAAAAATTCCGTAAGACTTTGCAGGATGTTGACAACGTCACTGTGTACACCTTTATGTATAACATCCTGGCTGCGGATTCTGCGGTGAAGTCTAAAAACGTCTGGTGTAGCGCCAATCGTGACAAAGCGTGGGACGACTGGATGCTGAACGGTAAGTTGCCCGCTACGGCTGCGGCGAGTTGCGTAGCGACGCCGAACGACAAAGTATTAGCGCTGGGACAGGCGCTTGGCGTCAGTGGCACGCCGACGATCATCTTTGCCGATGGATCGCGTATACCGGGCTTTATCGATGCGAAGGCGCTTGAGGAAAAGTTTGCCTCGGTTGTACCGGCTGCGCCAGTTACACCAGTCGCGTCTAGCAAATAAGACGGCCAACTATCTCATGGATCTTCCGGCGACCGATCAAATAGCAGGTATTTTGCTCGCCGCCGGTCGTGGTCGTCGTTTTGATCCAAGCGGGAAGCAGAGCAAATTGCTGCAACTTCTTCCTAGCGGAGAAACTGTTTTGGCGGCAGCAGCAAATCATCTTTCTGCCGTGTTGCCGGTTACTGTGGTGTGTCGGACCGATGCGCCGCCGTTGACTGCGCAATTGGCAGAGGAGCTTGTTGGCTGCACGCTGCTTGAGTGCGCTGATGCGGATGATGGAATGGCGACGACGCTGGTGTTTGGTCTCCAGCAAACAGCGACCGCGGCAGGATGGGTGATCGCGTTAGCCGATATGCCGTTTGTGCAGGTTTCTACGATCATGGCGTTAAAAGCAGCATTGGATCAGGGCGCAGATATCGCGGTGCCAGTCTGCAATCAACGTCGCGGTAATCCGGTTGCTTTCAGTCATCGTCATCTTTCGCACTTGTTAGCGCTGCGTGGCGATCAGGGTGCGCGGGGTTTGCTGGAGCGTTTTCCTGTGGTGGAGGTTGCGGTGGATGATCCAGGTGTCTTACAGGACATTGATACCGTCGCCGATATACCACAATCGTAAGCGGAATTCTGCTGATTGATCCTCTATGCGCATGGCAACCCACTAAGCGGGTGTTGGTTTCGCGATAACCCCGTAGACTGTTGTTTTTTCATGCCATCGCTCGGCTTATTTTATTTTTAAATCAAACGTGTATTTTATTGTTGGCTCCGCCTGACGTTCATCATGTCTGCGACGCTTTGTCGTGGTCATTTCTGATTTATAGATGCCATAAGTTTGCCGCGTAGATGACGTGTCGTGCTTCACTAACTTGCCAATCTTCCGCGATGAATCCACACTTTCTAAATAAACGCCTGATCCTTGTTCTCGGTTATACGGGCTTGGTCCCATTCGTCCTGTTAACGCTGGGTTGCTGGCTGGTTAGCCCGGATTGGCTTGGCGAGTTTATTCGCGGTCAAATGGCTTACGGTGTCGCTGCATTATCATTTCTAGGCGGTATTCATTGGGGCGCGATGGTATTGCGTGCCGATCTCTCTGCAGAGCGGACTAAAAGAGCCTTGATCTGGGGGATTATGCCGACCACGATTGCCTGGTTTTCGACCCTGTTCTTTGCGTATGGTTATACTTTATTGATTCTGGGCTTTATTGCGGCGTATCAAGTGGATAAGCGTTTATTCGTTTGGTACGGTCTGCCAGGCTGGTTCATTGAATTACGTTATAGACTAACCTGTGCTGCGGTTGGCGCGATGGTGTTAGCCATGCTTGCCGCTGGCGTGAGAGGAAATCTCGGTGCATAAGTCTACCCAAAAATCTGCCGCAAAACCAATGGCAAAGGCCGCCGCAAAATCTATCGCGAAGTCATTAATCGGTAAATTGGTGCCCACTAAGGCCGACCGGATTAAGGCTGGTCGCGCCAAATCTGCGGTCAAGCTTTCTAAAGCGGGATTGAAGGCTGGTGCTAAGGCTGGTACTAAGTCGGGCGTTAAGTTATTAGCGAAGTCACTTCCAAAGCGCAAGTCTGAGCTGGCTGGTTTGGTTAGTCCAGAGATTGTTATGCGGACTCCGGCCTTGCATTACAGTATTGTGGCAGCAGATCCGGCGGCCCATTTGTTTGCCGTGACGTTGGTGATTAATGCGCCAGCAGCGGTCGGACAAATCGTGGCTCTGCCAGCGTGGATTCCTGGCAGTTACATGATCCGCGAATTTGCGCGTCATATCGTTCAGATTCGTGGTGAGTCGAATGGCCGAACGATTGCCTTAAAAAAACTCGATAAGCATTCATGGCAAGCGGGACCTTGCGACGGGCCGCTGACATTGCACTATCAAGTCTATGCGTGGGATTTGTCGGTACGTGCAGCACATCTGGATCAGACGCACGGATTTTTTAATGGCACCAGTGTATTTTTGCGGGTTGTCGGGCAAGAAGATATTCCACACGTGGTTGATATTCAACGTCCTCATGGCGACCAGTATGTGCACTGGCGCATAGCCACGGCGCTGCCGACCTTGAAGGCCAAACGCGGTAGTTTTGGCAGCTATGTTGCGTCCAATTATGATGAGCTGATTGATCATCCGGTTGAGATGGGGTTGTTTCAGCTTGCTACCTTTAAAGCGCATGGTGTCCCGCACGAGATAGCGATTACGGGCAACGTGCCGAATCTGGATATGACACGACTGACTGCGGATCTGAAAAAGATATGTGAAACGCAAATTGCTTTTTTTGAGCCAGCGGGAACCAAATTCGCCAAGCAAGCGCCGATGCAGCGTTATGTATTTTTAACGCTTGCGGTAGGTGATGGTTATGGCGGCCTTGAACACCGCGCCTCGACCGCGTTGATTTGTGCACGGGCCGATTTGCCGGTAAAGGGACAGCCTGAGACAAGTGATGGCTATCGCACCTTTCTCGGTCTGTGTAGTCATGAGTATTTTCATACGTGGAACGTCAAGCGCATTAAACCTGCGGCATTTGCTCCGTACGATTTGCAAGTCGAAAATTACACCCCGTTGTTGTGGTTGTTCGAAGGATTTACCAGTTATTACGACGACTTGATGCTGTTTCGGTGCGGACTGATTGATGAGGCGCAATACCTGAAAATGATGGCCAAAACGATTAATGGCGTCCTGCTCGGTAGTGGACGCCGTAAGCAAAGCGTCGCCGAATCAAGCTTCGACGCGTGGGTGAAATATTATCGTCAGGACGAGAACGCGCCAAACGCGATCATCAGTTATTACACCAAAGGCTCGTTGGTGGCGCTGGGGTTGGATTTGATGATCCGCAGCGAAACTAAAAACAAAAAATCGCTGGATGATGTCATGCGGGCTTTGTGGCAAAAATACGGTCGCGATTTCTTTGCCAATAACGCGTCGTCCGGACGTGGCGTGACGGAGGCGGCGGTTGAGTCATTGTTTGATGCGGTGACCGGACTGAAGCTAAAGCGTTTCTTTGATAGATTTGTACGCGGCACGGAGGATCTGCCGCTGGCCAAGTTGTTCGCAACCGCCGGGGTGACGATCGCTGACGGTCGTAAAACAGCAAAACCGGGCATGGGTGCGCGTATCAGTCGCAATGGCGTCGAAAGCAAGCTGGCGAACGTTTATGAAGGCGGCGCGGCGCATCGAGCCGGTTTGTCGGCTGGAGATGTGTTGCTGGCGCTTGACGGGATTCGTGTGACAGCCAATCTGGACATCCTGCTTGCACGCTATCGTGTTGGCGATACGGTGACCGCGCATGTGTTTCGGCGCGATGAGTTATTGGTTTTTAGCGTCAAGTTGCTTGCCGATACAACGCCCCAATGGCATCTTAATGCAGAGTCGAAACCGGTAACTGTCCTGACGGTGCGCAATGCGTGGTTGGAAGGAAAGACGGGGCGCTGAAGTGGTTACTTGGGCACGTCGGCACGTTGCCACTTTTTGGGGGCGATGGAGTGAAATGGTTGGTAGGGGAACGCGGTTGATAAAGTCTGCTCATTTGAGGTTGAGCAGATCAGTATCAGGATTCGTTATCCGCCTTAAGGCCGTTCCAGCGCGGCGTCAACGTGTGGGCAACACCATACAAATCAAGCACGCGACCGACGGTGTGGTCGATCATTTCGTTAATAGTTTTAGGACGGTGATAAAAGCCGGGAAGAGGGGGGAAAATGATCCCGCCCATTTCTGTAACACTCGTCATGTTGCGCAGATGCGCCAGATTAAACGGCGTCTCGCGCACCATGAGCGTCAAACGCCGACGCTCTTTTAGTACGACGTCTGCCGCACGCGTGATCAAATTGTCGGAGAGACCGTTTGCCACCGCTGCTAACGTTTTCATTGAGCACGGTGCAACGATCATGCCATCGGACTGAAACGATCCGCTCGCAATCGAAGCACCAACATCGCGCACGTTATACGTCACGTCCGCTAATGCTTCTACTTCTTTGCGGCGCATATCGAGTTCTTGATGCAGATTGAGAACGCCCGCATCCGAGATCAATAAATGCGATTCAATCTCCGGCACTTCACGCAAAAATTGCAAAAGCCTCACACCGTAGGCAACACCGGTCGCGCCAGTGATGGCTATAATTAACCGACGTTGCGCAGCCGGAGACGCTGGCCGCTGATCACGATCAGCGGCCTTAGATTCCTCGGATTCAGCCGACACCGCGGGCCGCTTAAGGCGTTAACAAGGTTTTCAGTTCGCCGGATTCGTGCATCTCGTTCATGATGTCCGAACCACCAACAAATTCACCTTTGACATACAGTTGCGGGACTGTCGGCCAATTTGAATAGTCCTTGATACCTTGACGCACGGCGGGATCTTCCAGCACGTTGATGGTGACGATGTTGACCGCGCCGTTAGCTTTGAGTAGCTGGATGGCACGACCTGAAAAACCGCATTGTGGAAATTGGGCAGTGCCCTTCATGAACAAAACCACTGGGTTTTGTGTCACGGTTTCTTTAATCCACGTTTGTACTTCGCTCATGGCAAACCCTTAAAATTATTCAGAATGCAGTCATTATATGAAAAAGCAGCGTGCCCCGCTGACGCGACTGAAATGCGACACAATTAACGTGTGCTTAATGCAATTGTCAAGAGTTTTTGACGCTGAAGAGAAGACTATGTATAATCTCAGGTTCTCCCGACTCCGGATGACATTTTATGCCGTGCAGGGAAGGATGAATTGTTGTTAGTTATTCAATTATTTCGATGAGGTTTCATATGTACGCGGTCATAAAAACCGGTGGCAAACAATATAAAGTTATTGCCGGCGAAAAACTTAAAATAGAACAGATACCTGCAGACATTGGCACCGAACTCACTATAGATCAAGTGCTGGCAGTTGGCGCTGGCGATACTCTGCAGGTTGGAGTGCCATTGGTCGAAGGTGCTACGGTGTTGGTTAAGGTATTGGCGCAAGGTCGCCACGATAAAGTCAAGATCTTCAAAATGCGTCGTCGTAAGCATTATCAGAAGCATCAAGGCCATCGTCAAAATTACACCGAAATTCAAATCGTTTCGATCAACGCTTGATTTAGTTAATACCGGACTTCATTCGAAACCGTAGCGCGCAACGCAGTTTTTGCGAGGCACATCACGTTGCGAAAGAAGTCTGACTAAATGACGTTGATTGACTTAACCAAATATCAGGAGTTTTAAATGGCACATAAAAAAGGCGGCGGCACTACGCGCAACGGCCGTGACTCAGAGTCAAAACGACTCGGCGTCAAGGTCTACGGTGGCCAGGCGATTAACGCTGGCGGCATCATTATTCGTCAACGCGGTACTAAAACGCATCCAGGCGAAAATGTTGGCATGGGCAAGGATCACACCTTGTTTGCACTGATTCAAGGAAAAGTACAATTTGTGATCAAGGGTGCTGAGAAGCGTCAATACGTCACTGTTGTAGCGCCTGCTGCAGTTGCTGCTTAATTAAGCAAGCAGTAAGCATTACTTGAAGTAGATGAGCGCGAAGCGCAAGCTTGGCCGCGAAAGGCTCTGCCGCAGGTAGAGCCTTTTTAGTTTTTTAGTTGCAAAATTCATTCGATGTCAGCCTGTAGTCTGAATATCATGCCAGAAGGCAATATGCGTTGTACACATTGAATGGGGCAACTCGGTAATTGTTGTGTTAGTTGCACCTGGTTGTGCGGACTTCAACAATGCTGCGGTAGCCTGCTCCCGGATTTTTTATAAAATCAGAGCGGCAGACAAAATAGTCAAATCAGAATTAAAATAGTCAATCTCATTAGGATCTTCGAATGAAGTTTATAGATGAAGCAAAAATCGAAGTCATTGCCGGCGATGGTGGCAATGGGGTTGCGAGCTTTTTGCGCGAAAAATTTCGTCCCTTTGGCGGACCAGACGGCGGTGACGGCGGCATTGGCGGCAGTATTTACGCCGTGGCTGACCGTAACGTCAATACACTAGTTGATTTTCGCTTTTCCAAAATGCATCGCGCAGGCCGCGGCGAAAACGGTCGTGGCTCGGATTGCTACGGCAAAGGCGCGGACGATATCAAGCTGCGCATGCCGGTTGGCACGCTGATCGTTGATGTCGATACCGGCGAAAGCATTGCCGATTTGACCGAACATGGTCAAGAAATCATGTTGGCTAAAGGCGGCGAAGGCGGTTGGGGTAACATTCACTTCAAAACCTCGACCAATCGCGCACCACGTCAAAAAAGTGATGGTAAAGAAGGCGAACGCCGCATCTTGCGCTTAGAACTAAAAGTACTCGCTGATGTTGGTTTGCTGGGACAGCCGAATGCCGGTAAATCGACGTTTATTACGGCTGTGTCAAACGCACGTCCGAAAATTGCCGATTATCCATTTACAACCCTGCATCCTAATCTGGGCGTTGTCCGCGTCAGTCACGAGAAAAGCTTCGTGATTGCGGATATTCCGGGATTAATTGAAGGTGCAGCAGATGGCGCAGGACTGGGAATTCAATTCCTGAAGCATTTGCAACGTACCGGTTTGCTATTGCACATCGTTGATTTAGCACCATTCGAATCAACGGTTGATCCGGTGAAAGAAGCCAAAGCAATCGTCAAAGAACTCGAAAAATACGATCAGTCGTTGTTTGATAAACCACGTTGGTTGGTTCTCAACAAACTGGACGTTGTACCGGAAGACGAGCGCAAAAAACGGGTGAAGGATTTCGTGAAGCGTTTTGGCTGGAAGGGCCCGGTTTTCGAAATCTCTGCATTGACGCATGCTGGTTGCCCTGAACTGGTTAATGAGATCTATGCTTATCTGGCAGAAAAGCGTCAGCAAGAACATCGCGCTGAAGAAACGCATATGACGGAAGAAGCACAAGGTATTCTGTCTATCGATCCAGATGATCCGCGCTTTAAAATTCTTGATTAATATTTTAAGCTCGGTTGAGCCTTATTATTTCGGTTTTGGCCTCGGCCTTGGCCTCATCAAAGCGCTGCATTAAGATTCAGCAAATTGAACCGGCTAATTGGCTTTGCCAATCAACCGACATGGCTAGCGCTTAACGCTCTGGCGATGTCGGTTTTTTATTATCAGCGCCAAATCGGTGCTTTCGGCTGTGGCAGATAAAAAAATATGAATTCCGTCATTCAAAAAGCGAAACGTATCATCATCAAGGTCGGGTCGTCGCTGGTTACCAATGATGGCAAGGGACTTGATAGCGAGGCGATTGCTACCTGGGCTGAGCAAATTGCTGCCTTGCGAGAAATGGGTAAAGAAGTGGTGCTGGTCAGTTCCGGTGCTGTGGCAGAAGGTATGCAGCGACTTGGTTTTGATAAGCGCCCAACCAGTATTGATGAATTACAGGCATGCGCTGCGGTAGGGCAAATGGGGTTAGCGCAGATTTATGAAACCAGTTTTCGTGCGCACAACTTGCATACTGCACAGGTGTTGTTGACGCACGCTGATTTGGCTGATCGAGAGCGTTATTTGAACGCCCGTTCTACGCTTTTTACACTGCTACGTTTTGGCGTTATTCCGATTATTAATGAAAATGATACGGTGGTAACGGACGAAATCAAATTCGGCGACAACGATACGCTTGGTGCGTTGGTAGCGAATTTGATTGAGGCTGAAGCTTTAATCATTTTGACCGATCAAAAGGGTTTGTTCACCGCCGATCCGCGTAAAGACCCGAACGCGAAATTTGTGCACGAGGCGCAAGCTGGCGATCCTGCACTCGAAATAATGGCTGGCGAGGCCGGTTCAAGTATTGGTCGCGGTGGAATGTTTACCAAAATTCTGGCGGCAAAACGTGCGGCAACCTCCGGCGCGCATACCGTGATTGCGTGGGGCCGTGAAACGGATGTATTGACGCGACTTGCTGCCGGTGAAGCGATTGGCACGCAGTTGAACGCACAGACTGGCCAATTAAAAGCACGTAAGCAATGGATGGCAGATCATCTGAAAACAGCGGGAAAAGTGCTGCTGGACGCGGGTGCGGTGCAAAAGTTGACGGAAGAGGGCAAGTCATTGCTGCCGATTGGCGTCACCGATGTGTTGGGTGAGTTTGGTCGTGGCGATGTGATTACTTGCGTCGGTAGCGATGGTCGTGCGGTTGCGCGTGGTATCAGCAATTACACCAGCGCAGAAACCAGGCGGATTATGCGACATCCATCGTCGGAGATCGCTACTATTTTGGGCTTTGTCGAAAAGTCAGAATTGATTCATCGGGACAATATGGTTTTGTTGTAAATAATTAAATAATTAAATAATTAAATAATTAAATAATTAAATAAAAAACCGATATGTAAACCATATCGGTTTTTTTTAGGCATTTAGTTGATCCGAACCTAAAATGGTCATTTGGCCTGAGAGCCGGACAGTTTTCTAGCGCTAGCTCCGATTTACTTGAGCTTACTAAAATTTTTGCTTAACCACCCGGTTTCAATGGCCGATTGTCCCGTAGGCGAGTTTGTATATCCGTTACCTTGCCAGCGATGGTGCCGTTCTGGCACAAAAAATCTTTGAATAGCGCGGCATGTTGGCGGTTTGCGTTAACGTCGGTGATTTGCTGCCATTTGCTGAGGCGAGCACGCGACCAAGTGCCGTCTTTATGCCCAAAAGCATACAACTTTCTTTCGGCAGTCTGGCAGCGGATTCCTTCATAGCTGACATTTTCAGCGCCGCCACTGCTGGTACTGATCAGCGTGTAACGTACCACGCCATCTGTCCCAACTGTTATTGATTTAATATCAATTGCGAATTTCATGATCGATGTCGGGCTGACATAGAATGAGACCATACTCGCCGGTTCCGGTTGTGCCGGTAATTGAACAGCGAGTTCCTGCCAGGTTTTTACTTCATCATCGAAATCGTCGTCAAACCCGGGCCCCGGGCCAGAACCGGGAGCGGCATGGACATGGGCAGTCGCGGAAAGAAGTAGTGCCGTGACGACAAACAATTTACGCAGTTTTGGTTGGAAAGTGGCGTTAAAAAACATAGAAAAACTTACTCCTTATCGATACTCGGTTCAGCCGAAATGCAGTGTTGTGGGGCATTTCCAATTTCTTCGTCGCAATCTGGGTCTGGTGAGTCTCTGGAGTCGTGCGTTTCTCCTGATTCTGCGCAGCGCAACGGGCGAGTATGACGTCCAGCACTTTGCATCGGACGTGTCAGGAAGCGCGACAGCTCTTGCAAGGCGCGTTGATAAACATCGCGCTTGAACTCGATCACGACATCTAGCGGGACCCAGTAATCGTGCCAGCGCCAAGCATCAAATTCAGGATGCTCGGTCAGGCGCAGGTTAACATCACAATCGCGTCCGACCATCCGCAGCAAGAACCAGATTTGTTTCTGGCCGCGATAATGCCCGCGAATATCGCGTTTGATGAAATGATCTGGCACTTCATAGCGCAGCCAGTCACGGGTTCGACCGATAATTTTGACATGCTCCGCTTTGAGGCCGATTTCTTCCTCTAGTTCGCGAAACATGGCTTGTTCCGGCGTTTCACCGTACTTAATGCCACCTTGTGGAAATTGCCACGAATGTTCGCGCACGCGCTTGCCCCACCACACTTCATTCTGGGTGTTAAGCAAGATAATGCCGACGTTAGGGCGGAAGCCTTCACGGTCCAGCATACTGATACCTCAAAACTTTCTGCGACTAGGCGATCCCTATGCCAACTTGCTTACGTGTTAAATCAACACGAAACAGGTCCCAATCAGAGGTTAATCCGATCAGAACATCAATCAATTGTGCAAAGAGTGGGCGCATCAGCCAGCTAATCCTTTAAAATTGAGTCGATTATAACCCTCTCTTTTTAAAAAGAATTCACCGTTATGCGCGCCTCCCGTTTTTTTGTCTCAACTCTTAAAGAAGCACCATCCGACGCTGAAATCGTTAGCCATAAATTAATGATGCGCGCCGGCATGATTAAACGCCTCGGTTCCGGCATTTACACCTATATGCCGATGGGTTTGCGGGTTATTCGCAAAGTTGAAAATATCGTGCGCGAAGAAATGAATCGTTCTGGCGCGGTTGAACTATTGATGCCAGTCGTACAACCTGCTGAACTTTGGCAAGAAACCGGCCGCTGGCAGAAATACGGCGATGAACTGATGCGCGTCAAAGACCGTCACGGCCGTGATTTCATCATTCAGCCGACTTCGGAAGAAGTGATTACCGACATTGCGCGGACCGAATTGCGCTCGTATCGCAAACTTCCAGTGAATTTTTATCATATTCAGACTAAGTTTCGCGATGAACGGCGTCCCCGTTTTGGTTTGATGCGCGGTCGTGAGTTTACGATGAAAGATGCCTATTCTTTTGATCGGGACCTTGATGGCCTGAAAAATTCGTATCAAATTATGTACGATGCCTATATTCGGATTTTTAATCGTTTTGGGCTGCAATTCCGTCCTGTCGCCGCGGATAACGGGGCCATTGGCGGCACTGGTTCGCATGAGTTTCACGTCATCGCTGCTACCGGAGAAGACGCGATTGTGTATTGCCCGACGTCTGATTACGCGGCAAATATGGAAGCTGCCGAGGCGCTGCAAATTGAAGCAGTGCGCGCTGCACCAACGCAGGAGCTGACCAAAACGGCAACGCCGGGCAAGGCCAAGTGCGAAGCGGTTGCTGAATTGCTGAGCATCCCACTGAGCACGACCATTAAGTCGATTGTCCTGACCGTTGAGAAAGAGGCGACTGAAAAAGAAGGCGCTTCCAAGCAAGTCTGGTTGTTGATGTTGCGTGGCGATCACGCTCTTAACGAAATCAAGGCTAACAAAATCCCTGGTCTGACGGGTTATCGCTTTTCAACAGAAGAAGAAATTGTTGAGTGGTTTGGTACGCCACCGGGTTATCTGGGACCGATCAATACTAAAAAACCGATTATGGTCGTTGCTGACCGAACCGTCGCCAACATGCATGATTTCGTCTGCGGCGCGAATGAAGTAGACTTCCATTTCACTGGTGCGAATTGGGGCCGTGATCTGCCCGAGCCGATGGTGATGGATATCCGTAACGTGGTCGCTGGCGACCAGTCGCCGGATGGCAAGGGCGTGCTGGAGATTCAACGTGGCATTGAAATTGGTCATGTGTTTCAGCTTGGTACCGCCTATTCGGAGGCAATGAACGCCACCTTCCTGGACGAGAACGGCAAGCCGCAACCGTTGCAAATGGGTTGTTATGGTATTGGTATCACGCGCATTTTGGGCGCCGCCATCGAGCAGAACTTTGATGACAAGGGCATCATCTGGCCAATCGCGATTGCGCCATTTGAAGTTGTTCTCTGTCCAATGGGCTATGATCGTAGCGAAGCGGTCAAAACCGAAACGGACAAACTCTACGAAGCGTTGCTAGCCGCAGGTGTCGACGTGATTCTGGATGATCGCGGCGAACGTCCGGGTGCCATGTTTGCGGATTGGGAGTTGATCGGTGTGCCGCATCGCGTGGTGGTCGGTGATCGTGGATTAAAAGAAGGCCAACTGGAATATCAGGGTCGACGTGACACTGAAGCGACGAGTGTGCCTTTGGCTGAAATGGTGAATTTTGTGAAAGCGCGCCTGATCGCTTAATGCGATTAATGCGCTTAGTTGGTTAAATAAGCGTGGCTGTTGGTCGTTTCTTCGGCATCCTGGGTATTTCTTCCTCCTCCTTGAAGGACGGGAAAATGGCTTAGGATGCTAGTTGGATTGTTGTTTCAAATCGGGTGTTTCCTTGGAAGCTAAACACCGGTAGTTTATTTTCCAGGAGTTCACTTGCGTTTGATCGATCGTATTATTCCGTGGTTGTCGGTAGCGCTGCTCTTGGTGAGTGGTGTGACGCATGCCGGCAATCAAAAGGAAGAGGCGATGGCCGATTCGGTGCGGCTGGCTCTGTCGCGTGCGATTAACGATGCGGGGCCTCCCAAACCACAATTCACCGACATCAATCAGCGCATACAGTACTTATATTGGCTGGTTGAGATGTCGACACGTCTTAAAAAGAAATTTCCTGATGCGCAGATGCGTAACGAATTTCTGGAAACCACCTGGTATGAATCCAAACGCGCAGGTCTTGATCCAGCGTTGGTATTGGGCTTGATTCAGGTTGAATCAGCATTTCGTAAATATGCGCTCTCTAGCGTCAACGCGCAAGGTTACATGCAGGTGATGCCGTTCTGGACGCGTGTTATCGGCGACTCTGATCGCAGCAGACTTTTTAATATGCAGACCAACCTGCGCTACGGTTGCGCGATTTTGCGGATGTATCTGGATATGGAAAAGGGCAATCTATATTTGGCGTTAGGCCGTTACAACGGTAGCCGCGGCCGTCCGGAGTATCCGAATGCAGTGCAGGCCGCATGGAAGCGGTGGGAATATAGCCAGGTTCCTCTTAATACGACGGTGGCGGTGCAGTAGTAGTTTGGGCAGTTGTGCCGACTGGCCCAGATTGATCGTAACATCGCATACATCGTTACTAATATTAGCGCTCGGACACATTTCGTTAGCTGCGTTTGAGATGTGCTTCCTCTTCGTTTCAATTCTTTGTAGGTCGGTTCCAGATCGGTTTCACATATTTGCCTGTTCCTACCTTTTCATAAGAATATAGACGTTTGTGTCTCTTTGATGCGCTTTGCACGTAGCGATGCCTCATTCGATCTTAATGAAGGGGTCGTGATTTTGCAGAGATGTGTTGAAGGGAGAAGTGGGAGTTAATTCTGCTCAGCGTGTGCTAAAGAAAATACAAAAACGGAAAAGAGAATACAAAAAAACCCGCGCAATGCGGGCGTTTTTGTTTGGCACTTAAGATATTTTAGAACTGCTATATCTTAAGCATTGCTCAAGTGGTCAGAAATGAGTTTAGTCATTTCAAACATAGACACTTGTTTTTTGCCGCCAAAGACAGCTTTTAGCTTTTCATCAGCATCGATGTTGCGCTTGTTTTCTGGATTTTGCAGATTGTGCTTTTTGATGTATTCCCAAACTTTCTTGGTTACTTCAGTACGTGGCAAAGGATCAGCGCCGACGACAGCAGCCAAAACAGCAGATGGTTTCATTGGCTTCATGAACGCTGCGTTTGGCTTACGTGCTGGCTTGTCTGCTGCTGCTACTTTTGCTGGTGCTGCTTTTTTTACCGCTGGTTTAGCTGCAGGTTTTTTTTCTGCAACTACTGGTTTTTTTGCTGTGGCCATCTTTGAGCCTCCTTGACGAAGAGAGTGTGAAAAATGCGTCAATCACGCATCGCTCATAGTGGTGCGGTTTCCTCAGTGACGCAAGTGTTTTTTGTGGCTTTTGCAGGTTTTGTTGAGGGTTGATCAGGAGTGCCCAAAAACATCCTTTTTTCATAGGAGTTTGGGGAACTAAATGTGATGTGATTTTACGATCAATTCGATGGCAAAATAACACCATATTTAGTCCGCTGCATGTCAATGGCGCATCGCTTTCAGTCCCATCGTCGACAGTCGGTAAAAAGCGTGAAAGCCTTATCAATCAATGCTTTAACCGCTTTAATGCCATTAAAGTGCGATGCTTCCTGTCAACACTAGGGAATAAGAACTGGGCTTACTTTAAGCCTGGCATCATCCCTTTCATACTCCGCATCATTTTCATCATGCCGCCGCCTTTAAGTTTTTTCATCATCGACTGCATTTGATCAAATTGCGACAGCATGCGGTTAACTTCTTGCACCTGAACACCGGCACCGGTTGCTATGCGGCGCTTGCGCGATGCTTTTATTAGTTCCGGTTTGGCACGTTCTTGCGCGGTCATGGAGTTGATCATGCCTTCCATGCGACGCACGGATTTTTCTGCCTGACCCATATTTGCCGCTCCTGCAGCTTGCTGAAATTGTGCTGGCAGTTTATCCAACAGGCTCGACATACCGCCCATTTTTTTCATTTGACCTAGTTGCGCTTTAAAGTCGTTAAGGTCAAATTTTCCACCGCCTTTGATTTTTTGCGCTAAATCTTGCGCAGCGGCGACATCCACACCCTTTTGTGCTTCTTCAACCAGCGCCAGAATATCGCCCATGCCGAGAATGCGGTTTGCCATGCGCGAAGGATCAAATGCTTCCAGACCGTCCAGCTTTTCACCGACACCGGCAAATTTGATTGGCTTGCCGGTAATATGCCGTACTGAAAGGGCGGCACCACCACGAGCGTCACCATCCAGTTTGGTGAGGACTATACCGGTGAGCGGCAACGCATCGTTAAATGCTTTGGCGGTATTGATCGCGTCCTGACCAAGCATCGCGTCGACGACAAATAAGGTTTCAATTGGCTTGACCGCGGCATGCACTGCAGTGATTTCCTGCATCATCGCTTCGTCAATACCAAGACGACCCGCGGTATCTATAATTAGCACGTCGTGATAATGACGCTTCGCAAAATCGAGTGCCGCCAGCGCAATATCAACTGGTTTATCTGTTGTCAGGCTCGGGAAAAAATCCGCGCCGACTTGTTCTGTGACCGTCTTTAGCTGGCCGATCGCCGCAGGGCGATAAACGTCGGTAGAGACGGTGAGTACTTTTTTCTTTTTCTGCTCACGCAGATATTTAGCTAATTTACCGACGGTAGTAGTTTTACCTGCACCTTGCAATCCAGCCATCAAAATGATCGCGGGCGGTTGCGTGGCGAAGTTCAGTTGCGATGCTTCGGGCCCGAGATCTGCGCCCATCAGTGAGGCTAGCTCTCGCTGCACGACGCCGACAAGTGCCTGACCCGGTGTGAGCGAGGCGATGACTTCTTCGCCCAGCGCTTTTTGTTTTACGTTGGCGATAAACTCACGAACGGCGGGTAGCGCGACATCGGCCTCTAACAACGCCAAACGAACTTCGCGTAGCATTTCGGCAGTATTGGTTTCTGTCAGGCGCGCTTCGCCGCGCATGG
Organism: Glaciimonas sp. Gout2; assembly: GCF_035018905.1. Classification (NCBI taxonomy): domain Bacteria; kingdom Pseudomonadati; phylum Pseudomonadota; class Betaproteobacteria; order Burkholderiales; family Oxalobacteraceae; genus Glaciimonas; species Glaciimonas sp. Gout2. The sequence continues at coordinate 23,448 of NZ_JASJXA010000046.1, forward strand.
TTTTGACGACTTTGGCAAGACGCTGGGTAAGATTGTCTAACATAGGTGACTGTTTTTCAGAAGAGGGGCAAAAGGGCAATGCGTCATTGCGTCCGCTAAGGTTCCGGATGCAATTTTCATCACGGATGATGACAGACGCGGCGTACTGAAAATAATCCTCCATTTTACCCGATACGGCTGCAAAACCGCTTTGAAGACGGCGGCGCAAAGCAGAATAAGGCATTTTTGGAGAAAATTTTGCCACAGGGCACCATAGTCGTTACCAAGGTCACCATAAAAAGCTTTGCAAGCGCTTCAAAGCCTGGCCCGGTGTTAACCTCGGTGTAATTAAGCCCTGCCGCGAGTCGTTCTTGTTAATTAGTAAGCACGCATAAAACACGAATAAATGATTGGTCCCTTGGCTTAAGAATCAAATTCGGTTGGTGTATGCTGCAAAACGGGAACGACTAGAGTGTGCTCTTCCCTTCGGGTATTATTCTTCTATTCACAATTGAGGAATGGCTATGTCAGGAAACACCGCTTCTGAAGCACCGCGTCTGGCAGTACTAATCGATGCAGATAATGCGAGCGCGGCGATTGTCGACGGCTTATTATCAGAGGTCGCCAAATATGGTGTTGCCAGCGTCAAACGGATTTATGGCGATTGGACCGATAATCGCCTAGGAAGCTGGAAAGAGTGTCTTCTGCGTAACTCGATCCAGCCGATTCAGCAGTTTGGGTATACCAAAGGTAAAAATGCGACAGACAGCGCGATGATCATTGATGCGATGGATTTGTTATATACCGGTCGTTTTGATGGTTTTTGCATCGTCTCAAGCGATAGTGATTTTACCCGACTAGCCTCGCGCATCCGAGAAGAAGGATTGACCGTCTATGGTTTTGGAGAGCGGAAGACGCCGCAGCCTTTTGTGACAGCGTGCGACAAATTTATCTATACAGACCTGTTGATCGAGTCAGCGGTGTCAGAAGTTGCGGAGCAGGACGGTGCGAGCGATGTACCGAGCAAGTTGCATCGGGCCGCCAATGAGTTACGCCAGGATACGCGACTGTTGCGGTTGTTACGCAGTGGGGTTGAAGCGGTATCGGATGAGGACGGTTGGGCGCAGTTGGGTTCGGTTGGGAGTTATATCGCTAAGCAGGCGCCTGATTTTGATGCCCGTGAATATGGGTATGCCAAGTTAAGTGGTCTGGTCAGCGCGACGGAATTATTTGATGTCACGCAACGCACTTTGGCGAATAACAAATTGGCAATGTATATCCGTGACAAGCGCAAAAAATAAGGTGGAAGACTTTTAAAACGACCGGTTGGCGTCATTATGCTGATTGTGGCGTTACCTTTGCTATGTTTTGATTCAAGCATCCCAGTCATGACTTTGCTGATTATTTTTGCGTATTCCGAGTGACGTAAAGCATTTTGAATTGGTGTAACCAGTCGTTGTAGTAAATTTCTTTTGAATTGTTGGCTATCACATGCCCAGTAATCGGTCACATACTGCGGTCACATACTGTAAACTTATACGATGCAAACTTATCTATTTATTCTCACAGCTTTGTTATATCTTGGCTGCGCCATATTGCCGTCGAAGCAGCGAAAAACCATTTCGGTTGTCGCTGCGGTCGGCTGGCTGTTACATGGCGGCGTGTTGTGGGCCGACGTGGTCGGGCCAGAGGAAGTACGCGTAGGTTTTTCGATGATGTTATCGGCGACACTATGGGTTTCAGTCGCCGCTTATTGGCTTGAAAATCGTAACTATACTCTCGATGGATTGCGCGTTCTGGTGTTGCCAACGGCGGCCGTTGCAGTCATCTTGCCAGCGTTGTTTCCGGGGAATATGGTGTCGTTGAGTGGTAAATCACCGATATTTTTATGGCACATCGTCATTTCTATCCTAGCTTATAGTACGTTGACGATAGCGGCGTTTCATGCGGTACTCATGGTGTTACAAGAATCTCGACTCCATACGCGGCCCGGCAACGCCAATGCCAGTTGGTTCGGCGCGGCGCTGGATCGATTGCCTGCATTACTGACCATGGAAAAATTGCTGTTTCGATTGATCGCTTTCGGGTTCGCTTTATTGACGTTGACGGTGTTGTCCGGCGTTGTGTTCTCTGAGGAGTTATTTGGGACCGCGTTTAGATGGGACCACAAGACCATTTTTACGCTGCTGTCGTGGGCGCTGTTCGGCTTATTATTGGCCGGACGTAAATGGCAGGGTTGGCGCGGACGTACGGCGCTCAGTTTTACGTTGATCGGGTTTGCTATTTTGCTGCTGGCTTATGTCGGTAGTCGTTTTGTATTGGAAGTTGTATTGCATCGGGTCCTGGTATGAAATATGTGATTTGGTTAGTTATCGCGCTGGCGGTTATCGTCTGGTTTCAGCGCGTCAAAAAAAATATCATTAATAAGAGCGGTGCTGCGCCAGATGGTGCCAGCGGTGCAGGTCCTAGAGACGGGCGCCCGTCATCGTTATCGGGCGCGTCGTCACCTGTGGAAGAAATGGTGGCCTGTGCACATTGCGGGTTGCATTTTCCTGCATCTGAAGCGGTGACTGATTATGCCGGTACTATTTATTGCGGTGAGGACCATCGGCGCTTACACGCGCAATGACCAGCATAATGATCCTGCGCAGTGATAATCTGGTCGTATAAGTCTTTGATTGGTGCTTTGTAATGCGTGTTTTGTACTAGGGCGTGTTGACATATAAAACGCTGTTAACTTTTTCCAAATTGTGTTTACATTCTAGATTTTAAAGAATGCA
>NZ_JASJXA010000047.1:0-24408 GCF_035018905.1 Glaciimonas sp. Gout2
TTCAAGTACTCGGGCTAGCTACTATTGCTGCCGACGTCTCCGCAGAATTAGCCTTGGCAACTATCGCATCCATTTCTGTTTTGGGTGCATTCCATGCAAGCCCTGCCGTAAAAGCAGCGCTCGCCCAACGTATCCATTAAAGTCAATTAATTATCTGTTAATTATGTCGATCTGAAAGGCTCCCATGAATCTGACTGAATATTTACGCGCTCAACTGCGCCAGGCAACCCGTAAGCTAATGTCCGACGGAGCCTCAGAGGCAACCGCTGCAATTCAAAAAGCGCTCCAGACCTTACCTGGTCAGCCCAACGGTGCAACACCGCCTTTGTCAAACGCCATGCCTAACAAAAATGCCACATCAGACATTGGTGATGCATCAGTTACGGTACCAAATTTTGTGTCTGACCTATTGAATCGGTTAGGTATTCCGGCCGCGTACGGGAATATAAATACTGGCAAAAAAGACGCCGAAGGAGACTTGCTTAGCCCTGAAGAGCTGGAATCCGGTAAGGCCACCGCAAATGGCCAGTTTTTAACCAAGTCGTTCACCAATCACGCCGGGACACGCAATTACAAACTGTACATTCCATCTTCTTATCACGGTCAAGCCATGCCGCTCATGGTCATGTTGCATGGCTGCACCCAAAATCCGGACGACTTTGCAAGCGGCACCAGGATGAATATTGTGGCTGAAGAGTCACCATGCTTTGTGGTCTATCCAACGCAGACCCAGGCAGCAAATACTGCAAAGTGCTGGAACTGGTTCAAGGCCCTAGACCAGCAACGCGATCAAGGTGAGCCATCCATCATTGCAGGCATCACTCAAACGGTCATTAATGACTATAAACTCGACGCTGGCAAAGTGTACATAGCCGGACTTTCAGCGGGCGGCGCAATGGCGATTATCATGGGAACCACTTATCCCGATTTATATGCCGCTGTCGGCGTGCATTCAGGTTTACCGTACGCAGCCGCACATGACTTGCCGTCCGCGCTTGCGGCAATGAGGGGCAACGTGCCGATCTCGGGTTCAAAACATAAGCACGTTGCTGATGCACGCTTGCAATCGATTCCCATCATTGTTTTTCATGGCGATAAAGATGCGACGGTCAGTCCTCAAAATAGCGAGCAACTGATGGCGCAGAGCGTACCTGAAGTGATCTTTAACCAGCGTAATAACAAATACGATGCATCCAAACCGATTAAGCCAGTGGTAATCGTTCAAGAAGATCAAGTGCCGAATGGACATCGTTACACGCGAACGTCGCATCACGACGCTCGAGGACGGTCGATCGCTGAGCACTGGATGATCCATGGTGCAGGACACGCCTGGGCCGGTGGCAATAAGAGTGGCACATATACCGATGGCAAAGGTCCTGATGCTTCGCGAGAAATGATGCGATTCTTTTCAACCCAATCGCATGATTAAGAGCCGGCGTTACGCTGCGATTTAAGAGGTTCAGCGGCAAGCGACTGCCTTGATTATGCACGAAAATACTGAAATCACTTCGTGAGGTGAGCGGTGGGTTTCTGGGGCAACACTCACCTCCACGCGGGTAATCCAAGTATTACCAGCGCCTCTGCTGGAGACGCTGCGCGAGCGTTATGTTGCGCACAGCGCTCAACGTCAATACTAACCAGCTAGAAAATGTGGCAGCGTACTTATAAATAGTTTTTAAACAAATGACGACATCTGCGTATCCAATAATGGTCGTTATATCACGCACTCTTCCGCGTCGCAAAGCACGCGGAAGAGCCAGCGCAGCAGATATTTAGACCTTGCCCAACTCACTCATCGGCGTGCGGAAGGTCTCGCGTGAGGTCGCAACGGAGATTGCCGAAATCACCGAGGTGATCGTTACAAACACCGCGACAGGAATCCAGCCATCCACACCCGGCCGAAGAATAGCTGCGCTGATGGTTGGTGCGAAGCCACCTAATGCGAAGCCGATCTGGGTACCGATTGCCATGCCTGACAGACGAACACGGGTGTTAAACATTTCACCGTATAACGATGGCCATACGCCATTGGCAGCACTGTACACAACACCCGACAAGAGCAAGCCGATCACAAAAATCAACGGGATATTGGCATGACTAAGTGCCCACATGTAGGGCCAAATCAGGAGGGCTGAGCCTAGCGCACCGAACAGAAACACTGGCTTACGGCCAATACGATCAGACAGCATCGCGAAGGCTGGAATTGCCGCAAGCGCTAACACATTCGCCAGAACGAGAACCGTCAACATCGTCGCACGCGGGATGTGAACAGTGTTGACCGCGTATGACAAGGTAAAGACGCTAAAAATAGTGCTGACCACCGATATCAACGCTGCAAAAATCACCCGAATCAGGTTTGCCTTATGGTCACGTAAAAGCACTGCAACCGGCAACTTAGCCTGCGTATGCGATTTCTCTTCCTCGTTAAATGCCGGTGTCTCGGGTAAAGTTCGACGTACCCACATACCCACCGCTACCACAATCGCGCTTAGGAAAAAGGGAATACGCCATCCCCAGGACAACAACTGGTCTTCTGGCAATGCCGAAATCGGCAGGAAGATCAGTGTCGCCAGAATCAGACCCGCCTGCGTTCCACTCAGGGTAAAACTGGTAAAAAATGCGCGTCGATGCGCCGGAGCATGCTCAAGCGTCATTGAATTGGCACCCGCCTGTTCCCCGGCCGCAGACAATCCCTGCAACATACGCAGCACCACCAACATGATCGGTGCCGCGATACCGACTTGTCCATAGGTCGGCAGCAAACCCACCATAAAGGTCGACACGCCCATTAACAACAAGGTAAAGGTAAGCACTTTTTTGCGACCATATTTGTCGCCAATATGCCCCAATAAAACAGCACCGATTGGCCGCGTCACATAACCAACCCCAAAAGTCGCAAACGCTGCAACAGTGGCCGTCACAGGGTCAAATGAAGGAAAAAATATTTTTCCGAACACCAGCGCTGCGGCAGTGCCGTAGATGAAAAAATCGTAATACTCAACCGCGCTGCCGATCCAGCTGGCGAACGCCGCTTTACGCGGTGAGCGCGTGGTTGATTTCTGTTCTTCGCCAGCGCTGCTTTTAGCGCTGGCTTGTTGCGAAAGCGTAGATGTAGACATGTCGTCCTCCATGATCTGTAGATAATGTTCACATTAAAAGAACGAATTCTTTTAATGCGTCCTCAAAGTGAAAACCTTAGAACCGATGCAGAATGCCAGCTTGCAGGCCCACCAAACTCCTGCCATTGATATCGGTACCGGCCAAGTTCGCCGTTGGACCAGCAGAACCACTAAACCGGAAACCGGCGTTAGTATCGTTCTTCATGTAATTAGCAAAACTATAGAGCGTAGTTCGCTTGGACATGTCGTAATAAACACCGACATTACCACCCTGCGCGCCCGAATTTCCGTTCGAGGTATCTTTCATGACGCCATACAAAGCGCCGATACGTAACTGTGGAGTCAGACGATAATCAGCCGAAACCTGGTAAATGTTATACATCCGCAATACGCTTGAATTATTACCCGCAAACGCGTTAGTCGGGATGCTGACATTGCTCAAGATAGCGGTTGCATTATTACCGTTTGCATTCGCCGTCACGTTGTTACTGCGCACGTAAGCAAGATAAATCTTACCTTTGCCGTAGTCGTAATCGGCATAGACATTGTGATAGACCACCGCGTCTGCGAACGCTGCATTCGCTAGCGGCTTGGCCCACAACCCAGCGTAACCGGCACGGTAAGGGCCATTGGTGTAATCAACACCGGCTTGATAAACGCCGCGCGTACCAATACTTTCGCCTGCGGTTTCGGTCAATGCGTAATGCAAATCGAACTGAAAATTAGCAAGACGCGGAGATTTGTACGAGATGTCATTATCGAAGCGCGATGGAACGCCAAATGTATTGATGATTGAGCCGAAAGTGGTCCGCTCGGTGTAATCAATAGCACCACCTATGAAAAATATGATGGTGTTCTGACGACCAATACGAAATTCACCCGCTGGTGTATTGATACCGACCCATGCCTGACGATCAAAAAGACGCGGCGCATCGGCCAATGCACCGGTATTGGCACCGAACCCTTGCTCTAGCGTGAACTTAGCCTGATAGCCGTTACCAAGATCCTCGACACCACGAAAGCCGAGACGGCTTCGCAAAATAGCGCCGTCATTCAGACCGATGACACTCTTTCCACTGCTGCTATGGATGTAATCGATGTATTGGTCAACATCTCCATAGATTGTTACATTTGATTGTGCTTGTGCGAAGGTTGAGCACGCTGCGAAACAGCAAGCGACAGCAATTTTTTTCCTCATTACATCTCCCAAATAGTTCATTTTTATATTGTGTAGGTGACGCCCAAAAGGGCGTTACACCAGTTCTCCCCTCAAGGATTTTCCGAAGCGAGGGGCCTCCGTAGTTCAATTCATTAAATCAATGGCGGCACTCTAATTTTCAAGCGACAGCACCCAGCCATAACGACAGCTAAACGACTGCGCCAGCGTTCAATGCTTTACTTCAGCGTTTAAATTCTGCGGCAGGCTGCATGGCAAGCGCCGCAATCGCCAACGCATAACCTTGAATACCAAAGCCCAGAATCACTCCGTGCGCAACTGCCGATAACCACGAGTGATGCCGAAACGTTTCGCGCGCATGGACGTTCGAGATGTGTAATTCGATCAGATGCACCGAGGCGCCCTTGATCGCATCGTGCAACGCTACAGAGGTATGGGTATAAGCGCCGGCGTTAAATATCACGCCGGCGAGATCGCCATTCGCCTGTGCAATACCTGCTTCGTGGATCCAGTCGATCAATACGCCTTCGTGATTGGACTGGCGAAAATCGAGCGCAAAGCCATGCTCTTCGCAGGCGTTGCAGCAAAGAATTTCGACGTCGGCTAAGGTCTGGCCGCCATAGACTGACGGCTCACGACTACCTAGAAGGTTGAGGTTCGGTCCATTGAGGACGAGAACGGATTTTGGACCTGCTGTCATACTGTCTCCTTTAAAGCTGCATTATTTTTTTGTTCAGCTATTTTGTACTGCGATATAACTAAGCCATGGTTGGATGGCCAGCCGTTGGCTGTCGGACCTGAAGGCTGCGGCGAAGCACTTGATCAGTCACCCACTTGGTAGCACGATGCGCGCGGCGAGCGACGATATCCGGTGATAGTTGCAAATAATCGTCGTTAAAGACTTCAAAACTATAGTCGCCACGATAGCCGCCTCGGTCCAGTCGACGCAGCAGATCGGACAACTCTTGGGAATGCGCGCCCTCACCCGGGAATACGCGCAAATGTCGGGCTGTTTCCAGGCGTTCTTCTGCGCTGCGAATATCACGCCACATAAAATCCGATAGTTGCACCATCGCGATTTTGTCGCTTGGAATATCTTCAAGTCCATCAAAGTCAGCCTGATTTGCCAGCATGTGGAACGAATCAATCACCACGCCCAGATTGGAATGATCAGCCATTTCAACCGCTTCCCACGACTGTGTATATTGATTAACGTGACGGCCCCACGACAATGCTTCATAACCAATCTTGACGCCCAACGGCACTGCAAGGGTTGCCAGCTTAGCCAGATGACGGGCAATCAGGGACATGTCTCCCGTGGCATGCGACGAAGTACTCGAACACACCATCAACAATGGTGCGCCGACCGCTTTGCACATTTGCAATAAATTTTTAGCGATGTCGAGTTTGTATTCATGCAGCGTGCCAGATAACCCTTCAAAATCACGCATGACTTGAATGCCTGTGACGCGAACTCCACTCGCCTTCACCAGCTGCACAGCTTCGTTTACGCCACCCGGATGTCCAGCCAAATCTTTAGCCCACAGCATGATTTGAGAAAATCCGGCGACCTTGGACGCCATCAATTTCGACTCCAACGGACCAGCCAGCGTGATGCTGTCCATCCCGAAATTGCTGAGATTCATATTGCCTCCAGCGCGCGGAAAGCGTCCGAAGACACGCCAGGCCAGCCGAATAACTCCAGATATAAAGGTGCCTGTTCAATCATCATTTCACGGCCTTTCTGGATACGGCAGCCACGTTGCTGCGCTTCGATCAATAAGCGTGTCATTTCGGTCTTCATGCCGCAATCAGCGACGATGCAGGACGCCGAAACCTGACTTAAATCGACTGGCAACGGATCGTCAGGGCTCATCCCTAATGGCGTTGAATTGACGACCAGATCATAGCCCTCGGCATTCGGCGTGCCGATTACCACTTCCGTTGCGGGGAATGCTTGCTGCAAGCGCTCTCGCAGTGCCTCGGCCTGCGGCAAACGCGTATCGTAAATTGCAACGTGACCAATGCCACGTGTTGCCAAAGATGCCGCGACGGCACAGCCGACACCGCCGCTTCCGACAACTAGCGCTTTAGCCCTTGCCCAATCAAAGGCTGCACCGTTTAAAGTGCGGTCAAAAGCACGGACAAAACCTTCGCCATCGATCAAATCACCAACTAACGTTTTACCATCGTCCGCTTTGAAAATCGCGTTGCAAGCGCCAGCCAGCAAGGCGCGAGAGGTGGGCTTATCCACTGCATCGACACTCATCGGCTTATGCGGAATCGACACAAAAATGCCACCCACGTTTTCAATCGACATCAGCGTACGAACTGCCGACATGTACGAATCAGGTGCAATTTTAAGGGGAATAACGCGCGCATCTATGCCGTGTTTCTCAAAATAGGCGTTGAATAGCGCGGGCGCTTTGACCTGCTCTACCGGCCAGCCAATGACAGGAAAAATACGCGTAGTACCGGAAATATTAAGCATGGTCGTTCTCCAGATTGCTGACAACGAGTTCAAAACTGATGCCGCTCTTGTATAACTGTGTCAACGCACCCTTTTCGCTCGACTGCGTCGGTTCGCGATCGATGAAAATAATTCCACGTTGTTTCAGTTCTCTCACCGCAGCGAGTACATCTGGCGCACCTAAACCAACCCGAATCAATTGTTCATCCCATTGCAATCCGGCAGCGCCTTCTGGCGGCTCTACCAACTGCAAGTAAAATTGATGGCACGGACTTTCCAGCAAGGTTCCTTTAGGCAAGACCCCAAAATAGTGACCTTGCGGCAGCGGCCTGAAATCCATTAATTGCTGATAAAAATCAATCCATTCAGGCGACCGGTCGCGGCCAATTGCCTGGACAACACCGAAGAAATGCAGCCCAGCTATCGCGGGCGAATTAACCGGCGCATTCGGAATTGGTTTGAAATCGACGTCATAGATAGAAAAATCACGAAAGCGGTCCACGAAATACAAAATTGAGTCGCCAGCGCCATGCACTCCGGGAATATTCAGTTCCATGACGCCAGCTCGGGTTTCAATTGCCCATGCACCCATTGAGATCGCATGACGATACGCGAGGTCAGCATCGCGCACACGTAGTCCAATGGCGCTGATCACTGTGGTTTGCAAATCAGTGTCGGATTGCGGCAAAGCACGCGGATCGGCATTGACGATCACATTCATGCTGCCTTGTCGATATAAGGTAACTTCACGTGAGCGGTGACGTGCGGTTGATACGAACCCCATTTTTTCGAGCAGCGCACCGAGCGCCAACGGCTGCGCAGTTGCATACTCAACAAATTCGATACCATCGATACCGAGTGGATTATTCGGTTCGGCGTTGTGCTCTTGCGCAATCATGATGATCTTTCGCTAAATTGATGTGCGAAGTATAGGAACGGGTTGACAAAAAAAACAGTGGCAAAAAACGGCTATACTGCGCTTATCGCTCAACCGGCGCGATTAGCGCACAAGATCAGGATTATTTTCAAATGAAAAAACCAGAGCTACAAAATGTCGCAGTCGCCAAACGTGACCTGATTGATGGCTTGATCAAAGGCATTGATGTCATCACCGCTTTCAACGATGATTCGGCGCGTCTGACCGCGACCGATCTGGCAGAAAAAGTGGCAATTAGTCGCAGTGCTGCGCGCCGTTACTTGTTAACGCTAGTGCATATTGGATTGGCTTCGACGGATGGGCGTAGCTTTTGGCTGACACCTAAAGTACTGAACTTGGGGCGTTCCTACCTTGATTCTGCACGGCTGCCGCGCGCCATCGTGCCGTTTCTTCAGCGCTTGACGCTACAGCTACAAGAATCAACTAACTATTCCGTGCTGGAGGGCGACGACGTGGTGTATGTCAGTCGGGTAAATGCGCCAAAACTGCTCACTACTGGCTTCGAACCCGGCACGCGCTTGCCTGCCTACACTGCCACCGCTGGCAGAGTACTCCTTTCAGCGCTGCCGGACACCGAGTTACGCGCCTATCTTGAACGGGTCGAACTGATCGCTTTTACCCATCTAACTACGCTCGACAAAGAGCAGTTATTCAAAGAGCTGATCGCGATCCGTGAGGACGGTTTCGGATTAACTGAAAATCAATATGAGATAGGTTTTCGTGGCATTTCCGTGCCAATCAAAAGCCGCCGTGGTGCACTGATTGGTGCGTTAAGCGTATCGATGATGATTTCGAGTTGCTCAAAAGCCGAGGCCGTCGCACGCTGCGTGCCAGCATTGCAAGCGACCGCAAATACCTTGATGTTATGGGTGTGATGGTGTGGTTGCTTAATGGTGGGTCTAATTATTATTGATTGCTTTTTTGCGGCAATGTTTTTGAAGGTGAATGAATTTAGACAATTCAAAGCACAAACTTCTCACCGAAATTACGTCGCTCAAGTTTCACAACAATGCCGCCAGTTCCACCTGCACCTTTAACAATGCAGGCAAGCAACGTTCGACGATATCCTCAATTGGAATACGCGCCGCGTGCACGCTGACATTCACCGCGGCGACCGTTTCTCCGCGAAAATTCTTCAGCGGAACCGCAATCGTCCGCAGTCCCAATTCAAGTTCCTGGTCCACCACTGCATAACCTTGTGCACGGGTACGTGTGATTTCCAGCAAGAGCCGCTCTTTGTTGATGATCGTGTGTGCGGTAATTGGCTCAAGCTGCACGCGTGCCAATAGCGCCTCAATCTGCGGTTGCGACAAACTTGCTAACAAAACGCGACCGTTCGCGGTGCAAAATGCGGGAACCCGCGTACCCGGTTGTAGTGTGGCAGACACCAATCGACCTGCGCTGACCGCAGCTACACAAACCAATTCATCATGGTCCAAAACGCCAGCCGAAGCTGCCTCTTGCAGCGAATAAGCCAAGCGATAAAGTAACGGCTGGACAATCCGCGGTAGTCTGGCGGAATGCAGATACGATTGGCCCAACCGCAACACCTTGGGCGTCAATGAAAATACTTTTTGCTCATGTCTGACATATCCCAGATGCGTCAACGTAATCAAATAACGTCGCGCCGCGGCGCGAGTCAGCCCGACACGTTGCGCGACTTCGCTGATCGTTAGCCGGGATCGCTCCTGATCGAATGCTTCAATCACTTGTAGACCTTTTTCAAGTCCCGCAATCAAGTCGCGTTTTAGCGGTCCTTCTTCTAGTTCTCCATTTGGCGCATCTATTATTGCCAAAGACGGTCGTATCTTGACGCTTTCCCCTTCAATCATAAATCCTCCTATTTGTGCGATTATCGCACGAAACGGGCGATAGCCGGTCGTCACGTCACATCCGGACCTTGTTGACCGGCTATTGATCACCTATGATCCAATTCATTCATGACAAGATTCATCTAATGCGCTCGTTACGCCGCGCAAGTCATTTCGGCAAACTGACCAGCTTAAGCGACCTGAATTGCGTTAAACCCCAAAAATATAAAGGAGAACGGAGTGAAATTTCAACCCACAGAAACCGGGGTCTATCCAACCCTCGTCTATTTACCTTACGCTTCAACGCTAAAACGTGGCCCGACCCAAGAACCGTTGCGGATTCGCGCCGCAGATCCAGTCAACACCAATATTGCAGCGTCCCGCAGCTTGATCCTTCCACACGACACTGATCTCACCGCGCAAGGTCAAGCTGCGCCATTGGGCGAAAAAATCGTGGTCACCGGACGCGTACTGGATGAGGATGGTAAACCCATCCGCAACTCGCTGCTGGAAGTGTGGCAATGTAACTCGGCTGGTCGCTATTGGCACAAACGCGATCAACACGACGCGCCACTCGATCCCAATTTTTTCGGCTTTGGCAAGATGCTGACAGATGACGAAGGCGGCTATCGTTTTGTCACGATTAAGCCCGGTCCTTATCCCTGGGGTAACCACCATAAAGCATGGCGTCCTGCCCACATTCACTTCTCCTTATTTGGCAGCGTGTACGCACAACGTCTTGTGACACAGATGTATTTTCCTAGCGATCCATTGTTCGACTATGACCCGATCTTTCAAAGCATCTCGGATGTTGCCGCACGCCAGCGATTAATTGCTCGCTTCAGCATGGTCGAAACAGTCGATGACAAAATGCTTGGCTATCAATTCGATATCGTGTTGCGCGGCCGTGATGCCACGCCAATGGATCTTTAAAAAGGAAAAATAGTATGGATCTCAACATTACCACCTCACAAACCATCGGTCCTTTTCCGCATGAGGCATGGCGCTGGGGCGTCGATGCGACCAGTACACTGATCAGTCACGTACCAACAATTACCATCAGCGGCACACTCCGAGACGGAGACGGCAATCCGATTAATGATGGATGGATTGAAGTTTGGCTACCGGATGCAGTGACCGCCGAAGCCGAGCAAGCAATACCGGGGTTTCGCCGCATTCCTAGCGATGATCAAGGTGGATTTCGTATTGAAGTATCGCTACCGAAAGCAGCGACCAAAGGCAAGCCCGTCCTGTATGCAACGATCTTTGCACGCGGTCTGGTCAAGCATCAGTTTACTGCCGTTTTTCTCGAAGATGATACGGGTCTGGCGAAATCCGATATTCTCAATCAGGTTCCTCTCAATCGACGCAATACCCTGATTGCACGCAAGCAATCCGAGGCCGAATATCAGTGGGATATCTGGATGCAGACCGACAAAGAAACGGTATTTTTCGATTACTGTTAATCGTGGAAGTCGTAGAAATCGCCGCAACGATTATTGCCAACAGACGAACGGAGCTCATGTGAGCGTTTCAATATTTGATAGTTTTCTCACCACTCCGGACATGATCGCGGTATTTGACGATGCCGCAGTGGTGCAGGCCATGTTTAGTTTCGAGGCCGCTCTGGCAGGCGCGCAAGCAGCCGAAGGGATTATCCCGGACACGGCTGCGCGGGCTATCGCCAGTGTCTGCAAGGCGCAGTTATATGATATTCCGGCGATAGTGCATGCCAGTCGGCGCGCTGGCAGTCTGGCGATTCCATTGGTCAAAGAATTAACCAAAACGGTCGCACTTTTTAATCAGGAGTCCGCCACATTTGTGCATTGGGGCAGTACTAGTCAGGATGTGATCGATACCGCGATGGTGTTAGTCACCCGCGAGGCGTTATCGTTACTTGATGATAGGTTGCAAACTCTCACAGAGAGTTTATTGACGTTGGCGGAACGTCATCTGTCCACGCCAATACTGGCGCGCACATTGATGCAACCTGCACAAGTCACTAGCTTCGGTTTCAAATTGGCAGGTTGGGCTGCGCCACTTGTACGCGCCCGTGTACAACTGCGCTCAACCGCACAGCGCGCGCTGCAATTACAACTCGGCGGTGCAGTGGGGACGCTCGCCGTCATGGGCGCAAAAGGTCCGGCAGTAGTGCAAAGGGTCGCAGACGATCTGGGATTGGTCGCCGCCGATGCAGCTTGGCATACGCAACGCGATGAGTGGGTGCGGCTAGGATTAGAAGTCGCCGTGCTGGTGGGCAGTCTCGGCAAAATTGCTACTGATCTGAGCCTGATGACGCAGGGCGAAATTGCGGAGTTGGCAGAACCATCTGGTAATGGCCGGGGCGGTTCATCGGCGATGCCGCACAAACGTAATCCTGTGTCCTCGATGATCGCCCTGGCAGCGGCAACACGGACACCACAACACGCTGCAGCGCTGCTGGCAAGTATGGGCCAGCAACACGAGCGTGGGCTAGGTAACTGGCAAGCCGAATTGGCGGAATGGCCCGGCCTGTTTCTCAGCGCCCACGGTGCGTTGAATGCATTAACTGAAGCAATGGCAGGATTGAACGTCGACACCGCGCGCATGCGCCAGAACATTGACGGTCTGCAAGGATTGGTGTTTGCAGAAGCCGTGTCGATTTATCTGGCGGGTGCAATTGGTCGGCCACAGGCACATAGCCTGATGGAACAATTGACGCAGTTAGCTGCTAGCAGTAGCACCAGTTTGAATATTGTGGTGATCGATGCGGTAAAAAAAGATGTCCGGTTACGCGATTTCATTGACCTCGATAGTCTTCAAAATTTGTTTGATCCAGTCTCTGCAACGGCCCCAGCCGAAGTGTTGGCTCGCGGTCAGTTAAAAACGTTAAGAACTGCGGTAGCGGCCTTGACTGCCCTTCCCTCATCAACCTTTTCTAAAAGTGAATAAACCATGAGCTACGACCCGATCGACCATGATTTTGAACGTGGTATGGAAAACCGTCGGCGCATCCTCGGTGATGAATGGGTCAACCGTTCCGTTGCCAACGCGACCGAATTCAATGCCGAATTTCAACATTTGATCACGCGATTTGCCTGGAATGATATTTGGGGACGCCCCGGATTAGAGAAAAAAACCCGCCGCGTGATTGTTCTGGCTATCACCATGGCACTCAGCCGTTGGGAAGAATTCGAACTGCATGCGCGCGCAGCCCTGTTGGGTGATCCAGAAACGCGCCTGACGCCGGATGAAATGAAAGAAGTGTTGATGCAGGCTGCGATTTATGCAGGCGTACCAGCGGCCAACACGGCTTTCACGCATGCGCAACACATCTTGCGTGAGATCGGCGCACAAATTGGTTATCCTCTATTACCGTTGCTACCAGCAAATACTTGTCATCCAGGAATTGGTCAGGAGGGTCTCACAACTAGCAAACCTGCATTGCATTACAGCGTGCGCGCACCGCGTAGCGGCAAAGCACCACGCCATACCGTCGTGCTCAGTCATGCGCTGGGCTGCGACCTGACCATGTGGGACGGTTTGGCAAACTTGCTGGCAGCCGATTGCCGAGTCATCACTTATGACCAGCGCGGGCATGGCAGTTCCGATGCACCGACCGGTTTAACGACAATCACCGAACTTGCCGACGATGCGGCACGGCTATTGCGCGAGCTCGATTCTGGCCCGGTCGTGTGGATCGGTCTGTCGATGGGGGGCATGGTCGGTCAGGAGCTGGCAATCAATCATCCATCGCTCATTGCAGCGTTGGTCATCGCCAATTCAACTTCTTGCTATCCTGATGCAGCGCGAGAAATGTGGCAGCAACGGATAGAGACCGTTCGCAGCAAAGGTCTGGAAGCCATTGCTGAAGCCGTCATGGGACGGTATTTTAACGACCGGTTCCGTACTGAGCACAGCGCCACCGTAACACGCTTTCGCCAGCGTCTGATCAGCACTGATGTTGACGGCTATATAGCTTGCTGTCATGCGGTTGGAAACGTGGATACCACTGCACAACTAGCGCAGATTGCGGTACAGACTTTGGTGATTGCCGGTGCACAAGATCAAGGAACGCCATTAGCCATGTCGCAAACGCTATGTGAAAAAATCTCCAACGCACAACTGATTGTGCTGGAGGATGCCTCGCATCTGAGTGCAATCGAACAACCGGAGGCGTTTGCAAAAGCAGCTCTGCAATTTATAGCGGATTTGTAGCCAATTCTGAGTAACCTAAAGCGCGGCCTTGGTTGTGGCAAGGCGCTAAAATCAGGGCGGCAATCTCAATAGAGGGCAGGCAAAATTTGCCCATTATTCTCATTATTTATTCTTGGTTCACCTATTCTTGACCATTTCTTCGACCCCGCGTTAACCGTGCATATCGGTTAAGCCTGATGCACGACCATCATTTCAATTCAGTATTTCCCGCCACTCCAATCAAAAATCGCACGATTTACTTCTGATAAACCATGGGGATCGCATCTACATGGCGCTGCACGAGACTCCCGCTATTTATTGCTACCTCAACAAGTCTTACAACGGAGAGAGGCTTTGTCTGATGTTAATGGCGGTATTTGGAAGATAAGGTGTCGCTTAATCAAACGAATTCAGGAGAAATCATGACTACGATATCCCGCTTACAGGCACCCGTCTTTACCGCAAAAGCATCTCATAAAATGTTGCAGTTGCTGGGCATAACTGTGCTGGGAGTCGCTGCAATGGCGGTGACCGCACATCACGCACACGCCGCTGATAGTTTGGCGCGGCAGGATAAAAGCTTTCTGACCAATGCCGCTGAATCCGGGAATGCTGAAGTTAAGGCTAGTCAATTGGCGCTGCAAAAAAGCAGCGATCCTGATGTTAAATCCTTCGCCCAAAAAATGATTGATGACCATACGAAAGTTGGCGACGATCTGAAAACGCTCGCAGCATCGAAAAGCGTGACCGTACCGGATGATCCCAGCATAGCGCAAAAGGCCAAAATTCTGGTTCTAAGCAAACTGGATGGGCACACGTTTGACAAGCAATATGCTGGAATGATTGGCGTCTCGGCGCATAAAGATGCAGTCAGTTTATTTAAAAAAACCGCTGCCAGCGCCAAAGATGCAGACATCAAACAATTTGCTGCAAACAATTTGCCCGCCCTGCAAGAGCATCTGCAAATGGCAACGCAACTAAAGTCGACAGTTGACGCTAAGAAATAAGTAGCCTCTCAATCTAAACGAAGTTCACCATGCCCCGTGGTGATAAGTTCGCATACCGATAGGAAAAAATGCCAGATCGGTGTTATCAGTTCTTAAAATTGAACTGTGAAGCGGTTGAGCGCTCCTTGACCGCCCATGCTGTTCACAATCAAAAAAAGGGATAAGCGAAATACCTCCTGCAACATAAATTATGAGGAAGTGCTTAAGGTTATATGAAAGTCCGGCTATTGCGGAAATGCCGTTCAGCTAAAAACTGAGCGGCATTTTTTTGTGAGTGCTATTGTTACCACTGACCTGAGACCAACCCAGTAATGGAAGCCCGCTGCGTTCAGCCAGAATCTATTGACAATCACCTTTAATAAAAAAATGGCATGAATCACTCCACCACAATCTCTACTCAAACACTGTCCAGCCGCGATCTGGCGCTATTGCGCCAGTCAATCACCTTGTCCGACGAGTCGAAGCAACGTGGGCGTCATCCATTTGCAGCATTGGTGGCCGATGAGGACGGCAACGTGGTTGTCACAGCGGGTAACAATTCAATGCCACCAGAAGGTGATCCAACCCAGCATGCGGAACTGATCGCCGCGGCCCAAGCGGCGCAGAAACTAAGCCCGGAACAACTTGCGAAGAGTACGCTTTATACCAGCGCTGAACCCTGTTGCATGTGCGCTGGCGCCATCTACTGGACTGGTATTGGCCGCGTAGTGTATGCCTTGTCCGAGCATACTTTGTTAGGACTGACGGGAGATCATCCAGAAAACCCTACCTTTTCATTACCTTGTCGGGAAGTATTTGCGCGCGGTCAACGCAAAGTCACGGTGGTTGGGCCGCTGCTGGAGGACGAGGCCGCGAAACCGCACGAGGGCTTTTGGAAATAGGCATCACAAAAACCGACTTAACACCATTTTTTCTTGGTTTGGCAGATACTCAGACCAGCCTACAAGGTGGCTGGTAACTGCTGTCACTCGATAAATGTTACGAATTCTGTGACCGGCACGCGTTCAGTCACCAGCGTATTTTCGATCTTACTCATATCGGCGAATCCCAGGGACATGCCGCACACAAAGGTTTCGCTCTCAGGCAATTTCAAGACGTCACTGATGACGCGATGGAATTGCGTGAAGGCTGCTTGAGGACAGGTATCAAGCCCGCGTCCGCGGGCCGCGATCATAATGTTTTGCAGAAACATTCCATAATCCAGCCATGAACCTTGCTCCATTGATCGGTCTATTGTAAAAATAAGCCCGACCGGTGCGTCGAAGAACGTATAGTTACGACCGTGTTGCGTATGCATTCCTGACTTGTTCTCACGTGTCAGGCCTAATAATGCATACAAGTCCCAACCGACTTTACGTCGTCGCTCAATGTAAGGCGACACCCATTCAAGTGGATAGTAACGATATGCCTGTTTATGCTGACTCGCTTCCTCAGGGTTATCATGGATTTTTAGTATTTCGGCACACAGTCGCTCCTTCGGCGCGTCGGTCAATACATAGACTTTCCATGGTTGAATATTGGTACCGGACGGTGCACGTGCTGCCACTTCAAGGATTTTCTCGATATCCTCGCGCGCAACTGGCGTCGGTAGAAAGGCGCGGATCGAACGGCGGGAAGTGATCGCCGCGTCGACAATTTTTTGTTCGGTAGTTTCTATCATGATCGTTTTCAGGCAATTTTCAGGCAAAGTAGCCAATTCGTCCGGATTGCAGCAGATCAGTGACGATGCGAGTCAGTAACGATGCAAGTCAGGACATTGGAAAGACTTTATAAATCCGCAGAAGACGACCAATAAAATTTCGAACCATGAACATCTTCCTGTCGACAAGATACACCAACAAGGCGAAGCCGTAAAATACCCTCCAACCCTGATCACGCTATGCGGCCCATAGCGGCACACAGTAAGTCATCTATTTTATATCGATCGATTCGACTGCGCGAAGTCATCTGGTCCTTTAGATCAGCATATCCTTAAACAGCATTCGTCCCGTGATCTGGTCCATAGAGCGGGCTCCACATAGCTGCATCGTCCTGACCAATTCGTCTTTCAAGATCGACAAAGCACGGCTGGCACCCGGCTCCCCCGCACACGCTGCACCAAATAAGGTGGCGCGGCCAAGCATAACGCCTTGAGCGCCCATTGCCAGCGCTTTGACGATATCACTGCCGCGCCGCACACCGCCATCGAGTAAAACAGGGATTCGCCCATTGACTGCCTTGACCACCGCCGGCAGCGCATCAAAGGTAGCGACTGCGCCATCTAACTGCCGCCCACCATGATTGGAAACGACCACCGCGTCACATCCCATCAACGCAATACGGTTAGCATCCTGAGGATTAAGAATGCCTTTGACAATCAACTTACGCGGCCAGGTATCGCGAATTTTTTTAAGGCTGTCCCAATTGAAGGATGGGTCATAATTACGACCCACCGACGAAGCAATCGCGGTCGAATTGGTCGCCTTCGCATCAAGCCCGATCAAGTTCTCCATGACGGGCATACCATATCTGATGATGTCCGAAAGCCACGCCGGGTGTAGTCCAAAATCCAGCATATTCTTGATCGTAAAACCGAATGGGATCGAAAAATCATTACGGTAATCGCGCTCGCGTTTACCGCCAACCGGCAAGTCAACGGTGATCACCAATGCCTCGTAATCTGCTGCCAAGGCCCGCGCGATCAACTTCTCCAAAAATGGTTTATTACGTAATATGTAGGCTTGAAACCATAGTCGGCCTGGCGCTGCTTTGGCAATCTGCTCAATCGAGGCAGTCGCCGTACTGGATAATGTGTACGGAATACCGGCGGCAATGGCCGCACGGGCGATGGCAATATCACCACCACGCCAACCAAAACCGACCGCACCGGTCGGCGCTATCGCCATTGGCAATGCTGCCGGCGCACCCAAAATGAGAGTATTGGTATCGATACGCGATACATCATGTAATATTTCAGGCATTAACCGTGTGCGTCTGAATGCTGCTGTGTTATCACGCAGCGTGACCTCATCTTCGGCCCCACCGTCAAAGAAATCAAAGACTGCACGGGGCAACCGTCGCTGCGCCGCGGCTCGCAGATCTTCTATTGAATACGCTTTGGCTACGTTATAAGACATACCTGAACCTGGTTAATAAGTGGCAAAATGAGCGGTGATGACATGCTAGCTTCATGCCCCGGCAACGCAAGCACCAAAGAAAGAATAGCTGAATGTAGGAGTGCAACGACTCGGTCAATCGACCAGACTTTATTCCGCCTTAATCTGCGCCGCTTTAATCAGATCAGCCCAGCGCGTGTAGTCACGCTTTAGGTAGATACTAAATTCCGTAGGAGAATCGCCGACAATCACCGCGCCGAGTTTTTCCAGTTGCGCTTTGACTTCCGGTTTGGCAAGCGCCTTGACCATGGCGTCATTGAGCCGCTTGATCACTGCGAGAGGTGTTTTGGCCGGTGCCAACATGCCTACCCAAGGTGCTGTCTCTTCAAATCGAGGAAAGCCAACTTCCGACATAGTCGGCGAATCAGAAAATCGCGGCATTCTTTTTGCCGTGCCAACTGCCAAAATTTTCACGCGCTTGGCTGCGACATTTTC
The DNA here is from genome assembly GCF_035018905.1 of Glaciimonas sp. Gout2. Lineage (NCBI taxonomy): Bacteria > Pseudomonadati > Pseudomonadota > Betaproteobacteria > Burkholderiales > Oxalobacteraceae > Glaciimonas > Glaciimonas sp. Gout2. The sequence continues at coordinate 18,288 of NZ_JASJXA010000047.1, forward strand.
TGCCAGTCCGATGATCGGGTAAAACATAAAATCAACTCGACCCGCCATGACTTCCATCAGCGCTGGTGCATTGCCTCTGAACGGCACGTGGACCATTTTAGTTTTGGCTTGAGCGGCCAGTAGTTCACCAGCAAGATGGCCAGAACCACCGTTTCCGGAGGATGCGAACGTTACTGCATCAGGATGCGATTGCGCTTTTTTAATCAGATCCTGCATCGACTTGAGTGGCGAATCGTAAGCGGTTACCGCCACCAAAGGCAGCGTTGCTGCATTCGAAATTGGCACGAAGTCAGTCTTGGGATTATAGCCAGCCTGTTCACCCAGCAGAATGGGATTAACATTCAGTCCCAGTGAAGTGAACAAAATACTATAGCCATCCGGTGCAGCGGCTTTGATTTCTCGCGTGGCAATCATCGAACTCGCGCCGGGCTTGTTTTCAACAATAATTGATTGCCCCAGCACAGCTGACATATCCTTGGCCAAGACACGCGCAATGATATCGGTTGGTCCGCCAGCAGCAAACCCGACCAGCAAATGGATAGGTCTGTTTGGATAATCAGAAGCCGCAAATGCTGGCGACACTGCGCTACACAATAAGAGCCCACCGGCAATCAAACCAACCAACGTATTTTTCATCAAAAGTCCCCTAATTTTTCTATTTTTTTGTTGCAGTAACTGCTGGTCGTCAAACGATCCGGTGCGCCATCGTGCCCACGTTAGTCACCTCAAAGCGCAGCTGATCGCCCGGCTGCAGATACTGCGGCGGTTGACGGAAAGCGCCAATTCCGGCGGGTGTGCCGGTACTGATAATGTCGCCCGGCTCTAACGTCATATATTGAGAAATATAGGCAATGAGCGTTGCCACCGGAAACAGCATATCTGCGGTATGACCGTGCTGCATGCGATGATCATTTAACCAGGTCGATACTTCCAGTGTCTGCGGATCGGGAATTTCATCGCGAGTAACAATCCAAGGCCCCATTGGAGCAAAGCCGTCCATACTTTTGGCAAACGTCGTCTGAGGTGGCGTAGTATCGAGCTGAAATTCCCGCGCACTCAAGTCGTTCAGAATGGTGTAGCCAGCGACCAACGAAAGCGCATCCTCTTCCAACACATTTTTTCCATAGCCACCAATCACAACAGCCAACTCGACCTCGAAATCCAGCTTAGTCACAAGAGTCGGTCGGGGAACTGGCGCGCCCGGCGCTGTCACCGACGACGCTGCTTTAAAAATAATACGCGGATGCTCAAATGGGGCCACGCCTGTTTCTTTTGCATGGTCGGCGTAGTTGCGTCCTACCCCAATAATTTTTCCCGGGCGTGGGACCGGAGCGTATAGCTGGACATCTTTGAGCAAATCCCATTGCACCGCTGGATTTTCAAGCGCAGACTGAACATGGCGCTGTAAAGCGGCAATCGCTTCCGAGCCAGACTGTAACCAACGCAGTATGCCGCATGCTGCTGGCCTGATACCGGCCGCCGCAGTATGACGATGCGTATCCACCGACACTGGCAAAGCAGCTATCCAAGCGCTGATGTCTAGTATCCGTTCCTGAACTACCACGCCGGTAAGAATGGCGCTATTGGGCTTGCGATAGGTAATCAGTTTCATGCCTGGACATTCCCAAAGTAACGCGTCGCTGCCACCTGGCAGCGCTTAATGTAACGGTGTTCATCACGGCCGTAATCGGCCACAGCGTTGTGTAATGTTCCCATGTTGTCCCACATGAGAACGTCGCCCACACTCCAACGATGCCGATATTGATATTTTGGTTGTAATTGGTGCTCAAACAAAAATGCCAAAATACGATCGCTTTCATCTTCCGGTAGTTCGTTGATACGCATGGAATAGCCCGGATTTGCATACAGTACCTTTTTGCCGGTAATCGGGTGTTGTAAAAACACCGGATGCGAAACTGGCGGCTTGGCTTGCCGCTGCGCAGCGGTGAGCGGTGGCCGGGAACTGCCTTTTTCCAAGCGCATCTTATCCCAAAATTTGGCAAAATCGTGCGTGACGGTCATGCCATCAAGTTTGACTTTCAATTCTTCAGGCAGGTCTTCATAGGCGGCATGCATATTGCAAAATTCGGTATTGCCCAGTGGTTCACCGTCGCGATGCGGAACCTCAAGGGCGTATAAAACATTAGTAAATGCGATCATATTGCTATAAGACATGTCGGTATGCCAGTCCTGACCAGCATCACTTAGGCCAAGCGGTTTGCCATCTTGATCAACTTTATTGGAAAGAATCATCAACTGCGGCAAGCCAGGCTCTTGATACGCGTTGGCGACGTTGACTTCAAGCCGACCAAAGCGCGCGGCGAACTCACACAGTTGTGCCGAGGTCAATTCCTGCTTTGGATAGCTGAGAACGCCATATTTGCCTAGCCCTTGCTCCAGCGCAGTAAACTGTTCATCCGACAATGGTTGAGACAGATCGATACCTTCGACCCGCGCACCAAGCGTTTTTCCACTTTCCACGAAATTCATAGTTGTTTCTCCATTTTTTTAGGCTGGTTGGGCGTCTCGGGAAGGACGAATTCAAATTCAGGCGTCAGTGTCAGTTCAGCTATTTTCCAGACGCCGTCAGTCGGTCGCAGCGTGGCGTTCAGGATGGACAGTCGCAACGGCTGGCTTATTTCTACCGCACCGGTATGGTATGCGCCGTCATCAAACCGATAGGCGGTCATATACGCGACCAGTTGCACCGCTGTTTGCGAAGCTGATGCGATAAAACTGTTCGTGATGACATGGCGAATTCTCTGCGTGAGTGATCGTTGCAGCATTGCTTGCATCATTTGGGTGCGACCTTCGAGGATTTTTCCCTGCCGATGCCACTTTCCGTCCGGTTCAAAAAGCGCAATGAGTTCGTCGTTTTTAGATTCATCTAGAAAATAAAATAGCTGATGAATCAGCTGGGTACATCCGGGCAAATCGTTAAGCGAATCCGTCGTCATGCATTTATCCCGGTTGAGCTACTTTTTATTTTTTATCTCAGATTATTCTACCTTCTCCTATTTGATCCAGATAGAATCCAATAGTAAATATATTGTTCTGATTTTGGAAACAGAGAAACACTCATGGATCGACTGCGATGTGTTGAAGTATTTAATGAAGTAGCGCGTAGCCGCAGTTTCTCGGCAGCAGCGCTGAGGCTGGGCATGGCCAAAGGTAACGTCAGCAAGCACGTGGCGTGGCTGGAAGAGTTGTTAGGTGCGCAACTACTCACTCGGACTACCAAAAGTGTCAATCTTACCGATGCAGGCATTTCCCTGCTGGAGCACGGCCAAGACCTGATTGACCGCTTCGACTTGGTGCAGGAGGTCGTTCGTGGTGCAGTTATGTCAGCCCGAGGTACGATTCGGATAGGCACACCACCGTCGTTTGGGGCGGTTCAATTAGTGCCGCTGATCACGGAATTTTCGACGCTGCATCGAAATATCCAGTTTGCGATACATTTAGACGATGGCAAATTGGATCTCGTCAGCGAGGGCCTCGATCTTTCGGTGCGTATCGCCCCGTGGCTAAAAGATACTAGTCTGGTGGCAAAGAAGCTTGGCAACGCGCCGCAAGTGCTGGTGGCCTCGCCCTCCTATCTGGCTACCAAAGGACAGCCCCAGAAACCGCAGGATTTGCTATCCCATGATTGTCTGGTGAATGCATTGAAATCACCAACAAATTTTTGGATACTTACGGGACCGCAAGGCAAAGCTTCTATAAGGGTTTCCGGCAGCATGCGGTCGGACTTTGGGGATGCCTTACGCCACGCTGCAATTCTAGGGCATGGCATTGCAATGCATCCGACATACATGGTGGCGCAGGATATCCAGGCACAAAGACTAAGCCTCGTGCTGCCGGAATACACACCGACCGGGCTTGACATTTACGCCGTGTATCCTAGTCGAAGAAATATGCCAGGGCGCGTCCGACTATTTTTGGAATTTTTGCAAGAGCGATTCGAAACTGCGGCGATGGAGCAACTACAATAGTCGACAGGATGACCTTACTTAAAAAATTAATGTGATTTATTTTGGCCGAAATCGGGCCAACAACGGGCTGACCAACTTATAAGGAAAACTCACATTGACTGATCAATACTCATCGGCGCTCACCGGTCGCTACAGCGCGTTCCTTTTCGATATGGATGGAACGCTCCTTAACTCTATCGCTGCGGCAGAGCGCATTTGGCGCGCCTGGGCGATCCGTCACGGTCTCGATGTTGATGCCTTTCTGCCGACCATTCACGGTGCGCGCGCCATTGACACCATTACGCGGCTGTCGATACCGGGCATGAATTCGGAACGCGAAGCCTTCGGCATTACCCAAGCGGAAATCGCCGACGTAGAAGGCATTATCGAAATTTCCGGTGCGGTAAAATTTTTACGGTCCTTACCATCCGAGAAATGGGCCATCGTCACTTCGGCTCCACTCGCGCTGGCAATACAACGCCTGAAGGCCGCGGGCGTTCCTGTTCCCGCTGTGATGGTGACGGCTGATGATGTTGCTAACGGCAAGCCAAACCCTGCTTGCTATCTTCTTGCCGCCGCCAAACTGGGTGTGGATGTTGCGGATTGTCTTATATTCGAAGACGCCGATGTCGGCATTCTTGCGGGCGAGGCCTCTGGCGCGCGGGTGATAGTTGTTACATCAACCCATGTTCATCCCATGGACACGCCGCATGCATCGATTGGCAATTACGACACGATCATAGCAAAAGTCGATGACGAAGGATTCATTGTGTTTGAAGAACGAACATTCTGATTAAATGCTCGCCGCAGCGCCAGCGCCCAACGCGACTGTGTCGACGCATTTTGTATCAACCACCAGCGCCGTATAAGGCGGCGGTGGCTACCATACGAATAGCGCCACTCTCAATATCAAACCCAATCAATGTTCTTGGTTATATCAGGCAAAGACCACTGTCGAGAACTAGAAATACGCAATTAAAACGGTTTATTCGGCAAGAATTTTCCATCCAGCGTAATCAGCGCACGTAAGCCACCATCCGGATCGTCGACTTTTTTAATATTCAGTTTAAAATTAATAGCGCTAATAATCCCATCACCAAACTGCTCATGCACCAACGCTTTCAATGTCGTGCCGTAAATCTGGACCATTTCGTAAAAACGATAAATGGTCGGATCGGTTGGGATACCACCGGCAATACTGCCTCGCAACGGGATGGACTGTAATTCAGCTGCGTCCTGCGCATCAAGACCTAAGCGTTGGCAAACGATTTCGGCGACGTTTTTTGGCAATGCATGTTGGCCTAATAACGCTGCCGTGATATAGACGATACTCAGTCCGGTGTCGGCGGCTATTTGCTCCCACGAGAGATCCTTCAACGCCTTAGCCACAATAACGCGCGACGTGAGCGCGTGGCGGGAATCTTGATAAACGCTAGACTGTTGCATGGTGTTTTCCTTTAAATCGACGAAATGGGAACGTGAGCAAAATCAGGCGAGCGGTAAGCGATACCTAACGAACGTATTTTTTGAGACGTGACATACGCCTACATCAACGCTGTAACTTACCAATACTCCATAAACTCACACCGACAATCAGCTAGTTGACCGGGCAACTATCAGGCAATCCGTTCAACCCTTGCTTATCCAGACTAAAAGTCACTCGTCTATCGGCCGCTTCACCTGTAATACGCACCACATAGATACTATCAAAATCTCCCCGATCCCATAGCGGAACTTTTGCGGCTTCATTTTTATCCATGCTTTCTACCAGACTTTGAACAATTTTCTGTGCCCAAGTGTGCTCCCAAGCCACGAATATCACCGCATTTTTATAATTCGGCGACAACAGCGCCGCTTGAAGGTCGGCACTATCTTTAATTCCAAATTGTAAATTGATTGGCAAACCAAGGCGAACAGCTGTTGGCTCAATCGTTGCTAATGGTCGAACATAAAAGAAAATTTTGCCACTTTCCTTTTGAAGCGCAGTAGGATTAGGATTAGGGGCAAAAATTGCGTCAGGCTTGCCAAATTTATTAATCAAATTCGCTGGCAACGCAAGTGAGCGATTCAATCCCTGGCAGTTTAATTGGCCGAATTCACTTTCTGGCTTTTCACCGTGTCGGATGAAAACAATAGTTTCATCTGCGAGGACA
>NZ_JASJXA010000048.1:0-23517 GCF_035018905.1 Glaciimonas sp. Gout2
CTTGATCGTGGCAGCGCGTGCGGCAAGCGTCGCATCACACGCCAGCGTTTTGCCAGTCAGACGTTGGGTCAGCGCAATTGCCGCTGCCTTGGCGTCACCGCAGATACCGACCGAGATCTTCTTGACCAATCCCAGCATTTTATGGTCGGCATCGATCTGGATGATCTTGGCCGTTTTTGGCCAATAGTCCATACCGTGCTGTGGCAAGGTACCGAAAGGCCCGAGCCGGGTACCGAGTGCAATCACCACATCTGCTTGCGCCATCAACTTCATGGCGGCCTTGGAACCCTGATAGCCGAGCGGTCCGGTCCACAATGGATGACTGGCCGGGAACGAGTCGTTATGGAGATAGCTATTGACGACCGGTGCGCCCAGACGTTCAGCCAGTGCCTTGCATTCTTCAATGGCATCGGCCATGACCACGCCGCCACCGGAAATGATGACCGGAAATCTGGCGTTCGCCAGCAATGCAACGGCTTCGTCAAGACTCTTCTCGCCGCCAGGACCACGATCCAGGCGACTTGGCAATGGAATCTCGGCCTGAATTTCACCGTAGAAATAGTCACGCGGAATATTCAGTTGGGTCGGTCCCATCTCTGACATGGCACGGTCAAAGCAGCGTCCGGTGAATTCGGCCATGCGGGCCGGATTGGTCACATGTCCCTGATATTTGGTGAACTCTTCAAACATCGGCAACTGGTTGGCTTCCTGAAAGCCGCCCAGTCCCATGCCCATAGTGCCGGTTTCTGGTGTGATGATGACCACCGGACTATGTGCCCAGAATGCCGCGGCAATGGCGGTGACGCAATTGCTGATGCCGGGACCATTTTGACCAATCACCACACCGTGACGACCGGACACACGCGCATAACCGTCGGCCATATGACCGCCACCTTGCTCGTGCACCACGGGAATGAGGCGAATACCGGCAGGCGCAAAGATGTCCATCGCGTCCATAAAGGCAGAGCCCATGATCCCGAACATATCAGTGACGCCATTGGCAACCAGTGTTTCCACCATCGCTTCGGACGGGGTCATCTTCTGTAAGCCAACCGTCACCTTCCGGTTAGCCAGGGATATTTGATCGGTCATAAAAGTCTCTCTTGTGAGTTGATTATTCATAAGTTGTACAAAACATAAATTGTTCAAATGACTCGTTGCGCGCGTGTTGGGTTACGCAATGCATGTTTTATATATATTGGTACTATAAGTTCCAATATTTAACATTAATGGAACTTTAAGACCTCGCAAATTGAATGTCAACTCATTTATCTAAAAATCGATACAAATTATCATTAAAAATGAAATTATTTTATAATGAATTTTTGCATGTAAAGCTGCATAAAATTGCAGGACAGAGCCTTAAATAGCTGATGCAGGGAATAGATTTGCGCGTCGCCGTCATAACTGGCTTGCATTGCCATCGATCACTGAACGAATAAGCAGTCAATGTGAATTGGCCGCAGGATTTTGGGGTCCATCTTGAAGCTACAACAACTAAGAGTTTTAATTGCGATTGCAGAACACGGTAGCCTCAGCATGGCTGCACAATCGTTGCATATCACGCAGCCCGCAGTGACGAAGGCCATTCAAGAATTGGAAACTGATTTAGGGGTAAGTCTGGTGGTGCGGTCTTCACAAGGCGCGAAGTTGTCGATGTTTGGACAAATACTGGTGAAGCACGCCCGCATTGTGGATCAAGAAATCAGGCATGCAAAAGAAGATATCGCCAGCCTGTCAGGGCTGAAAAAAGGGAATGTTTTTCTTGGCGTCACGCCCGTCGTGGCCTTGGGGCCGATATCAAAAGCCATCAGTGCTTTTAATCATCGGTATCCCGATATCAATATCCATATCAACGAGATGCGACCCGCGCAAATCACAGAAGGTTTGCTTGATGGAACGCTCGATTTAGGCGTTATTTCCCGGATAGGCATACCAAATTCGCCGCGCTACCATTGGGAGACTCTTTATAAAATTAATCTTCTGGTTTGTTTGAGGATTAATAGTCAACTCCCGGAGGTGACGTCGATCATGGAGTTAGCCGGATACACCTGGCTGGTGTGGGATAAATTGGAAAGCCCGGGGAGCATGTTTGCAGAAATTTTTAGTGCTGGCAATGTAAAGTTGCCTAAAAAAATTATCCGCTGTTCTTCAACCGTGCTGTACTCACAACTTGCCGCGCAGCAGGATTATGCCTGCGTAATTACCGAGCCTGCATTTGAGTGGTCGGCATTCAAAGGCAAGCTTAAAATGTTGAATCTGGAAGAGCAATTGCCGGTCATGCATGCCGGCCTGGTCTACAGAAAAGAATCGCTGTTGACCGATATTGTGATTGAATTTTCGGAGTTGATTAGAGCGATTTGTAAAGATCCGAACGATGTGGCAGGCTACCGTTGTATTAAGTAATTTATTGTAATATTTGAATATTACAAGTATATGCGATGCTTAGACAAGGCGATTGATGATAAATTTATTGTAGCTACAATGTATAAACATTCAGGAGGCGCGTAAATGGAATTATCAATTCAAAAGTGGGGCAATAGCGCGGCAGTTCGGCTGCCGACGGAACTGCTTAGCCAGCTTAAAGTTGCCTTAGGTGATAAATTATCGGTCGATGTGCGCCCTGAAGGAGTGATGTTGAAGGCAAAGCGGCCGACCTATGCGTTGGCGGACTTGATTGCGCAATGTGATGCCAAAGCACCGGTTCCCGCAGATTTAAAAGCATGGAATGACATTACCTCGGTGGGACGCGAGGCATGGTAAGGCGCGTCAAGTTTCAACGTGGCGATATTGTGATGGTGAGCCTGAATCCCACCCAAGGCCGTGAGTTGCAGGGAGAAAGTCGTCCGGCGCTGATTTTGTCTTCAGCGCTGTTCAACTCTTTAGGCGTTGCGATGGTGGCGCCCATCACACAAGGCGGTGACTTCGCCCGATTTGCTGGATTCGCAGTTCCATTAAGCGGCTCTGGAACCGTAATGCAGGGAGTCGCGTTGGTCAATCAAGCCCGCATGTTAGATATTGAGGCGAGAGGAGCTAAAAAAGTCGAAACTGCCCCTGCGTTCGTCATTGACGATGCGTTAGCCCGATTACAAGCAATTTTGGATTAACAAAATCAAGCAAGGTGCGCTGATGGGGATATCAACGTCCCCTCGGTCGCACCTTGACAATATTACGTCCAATATTGGCAAATTTTTGAACGTGATATAGCGGAATAGCGGAATAACCGGAATACCGTCAATCTACTTTATTGCTTTTTTTCTTCAACCCGAGCGACCATCATCAAACTAGAAGTATCCAGCCTGTTACCGCCTCGGTTTTGTACTTCTGTATAAAACTGATCTACTAGGCGGGTTACTGGAAGCTGGCTACCGTTACGTTCTGCTTCATCGAAACAGATTCCTAAATCCTTGCGCATCAGATCAACAGCAAATCCAAAGTCGAATTTAGACGCCAGCATTGTTTTGCCTCTATTTTCCATCTGCCAGGATTGTGCTGCTCCTTTGGAGATGGCGTCGATCACGCGTTCGCCGTTCAAGCCCGCCCGCTCAGCAAACGCCAGGCCTTCTGCTAATGCCTGAACGAGTCCTGCGATGCAGATTTGATTGACCATTTTGGTGAGTTGACCAGAGCCTGCTGGGCCCATATACACCACCGCACGGGCATAAGAGGCAATGATTGGTTCTGCGCGTTTAAATGCTGCTTCATCGCCACCGACCATCACTGTCAATGCGCCATTTTCCGCGCCAGCCTGGCCGCCGGAAACGGGCGCATCAAGAAAGCTAATGCCGAGTGCACTTGCAGCGTCACTTAACTTCCGCGCTGCATCTGCCGAGCAGGTTGAGTTGTCGATCAAAATACTGCCGACCGTCATGTTGGCTAGTATTCCGTCGTCGCCCAAGGTGATTTGATACAGATCATTGTCATTACCGACGCAGGTAAAAACATATTCGGCATCCTTGCAAGCGGCCGCCAGCGTAGTGGCGACTTGCCCTTTGTTCTTTGTGGCCCATAAATCCGCCCGTGTCTGGGTGCGATTGAACACCGTCACTTCATGACCGTGCTTGGCAAGATGGCCTGCCATTGGAGAGCCCATGACCCCTAAACCAATAAATGCGACTTTTGCCATTTTTACGCCTTTTGATGATGGTGGATAGTGTGGATAAGTGATGCTGGTTGAAATTGTTACACAACTTTGCTCTGCAAGGTTGTTGGCGCATTTGCAGTTTCCAAGAACACAGTTCCCTTGATGAACTATTCGGCGTACATGCCGATCTTTTTTTCGTCTTTGGGGACGTGAGAACTTAAAAAGCTTATATCTTCTTATAACTTTTAGTGTGCCGCATTATCAATGCTTACGGATCAAAAGCATGCATAAAGTTTATATTTCATCATGCCTCCGCTGAATCATTTCCTGAAGCGCCAGCGAGGCTTTGGTTTTGTAGCGTGCTTTGTGATGCAACAGGTAAAACGAGCGCAGTGGCAGTTCAATATTGGCCTTGCATAGTAACCCGGCCTGAAGATGTGACGCCACCACCAGTTCTGATACCACCGTCACAAAGGGACCTGACATGACTGCCGAGCGCACTGCTTCATTTGACGGCAGCGTGAGAGCGATGTGCAATCCACTCACGTCCACGCCGATTGCCTCTAGCATCTCCTCGAAGGCGGAGCGCGTACCCGAGCCTTGTTCCCGCATGATCCACTTGCCACTCCGTAAATCTGCGGGTTCTAGCCTCTGGCCGTTTGCCCAGGGATGGCCCGGCCCGACCACAGCGACGATCCGGTCCTCATCAACGGTCTCTACTACCAATGCTGGTTCGTCTATGGTTCCCTCTATGAATCCCAGATCCGCCGCACCGTCGACCACCGCTTGCGCCACTTGCTGCGTATTGCCGACGGTAAGAGTGAGTGCAATCTGTGGATACTTTTGATGAAAGCGCACCATCAGCTCCGGCAGCCAATAACTGGCAATCGTCTGACTAGCCTGAATGTTCAGCGCTCCACGTTTGAGTCCGCCCAATTCCGACAGCGTTAGTTCCGCCGCTCTGGCGCTCGCTAGCGTTGACCGCGCTTCTGTCAAAAAAATACGACCTGCCTCGCTGGTCTCAATGCGGCGTCCCACGCGATTAAATAGCGGTATGCCATAACGGTTTTCCAACACCCGAATGGCTGAGCTTACAGCAGAGGGCGTCAGCGAAAGCGCATTCGCCGCTTGTGTCAAATGCTGGCGTTCAGCGACTTCTACAAAAATACGTAATTGTTCAAGAGTCATGGTTCAAGGGCCATTTTATTGTTCGATTTTGTTTAACGAAATATGAAAAACTATAAGATAGACCGAACTATTTGTCCACCCGATAATGAACGCGTGCAATTAAAGCGTTAAAAAAGATTGGGACAAATGAATAAAAATATAATAACAGCGACAAGAAATATCCTTCCCGGATTGGCTCTTTGCGGAATTGTCACGGGTGCCGCTTTTGCTCTGGAAGCATTGGAAGAACACTTCTTTGGTCGGGCTTGGTTGGAAAGTCTGGTTCTGGCGATTCTGATCGGCAGCATCGTGCGGACTTTTTACAAGCTCGATGCACGCTTTGAAGCAGGTATTCGTTTTGGTGCCAAGACGGTGCTTGAGATCGCCGTCGTATTGCTCGGTGCCTCGATCAGTGCCAGCGCTATTCTGGAAAAAGGACCAGACCTCATTGGTGGTATCGCGGTCGTGGTGTTAATGGTGATTTTGGCTAGTTATTGTATAGGTCGTGTGGCGGGCTTGCCTTCTAAAATGGCGATCCTGATTGCCTGCGGCAATTCCATATGCGGCAACTCGGCTATCGCGGCCGTGGCGCCAGTAATTGATGCGAATAGTAAAGACGTCGCAGCCTCTATTGCTTTTACTGCCGTGTTCGGTGTCATGGTCGTACTGATATTGCCATTTTTGATGCCGGTATTGTCACTGTCGCTGGTGCAATACGGTATTTTTGCGGGGATGACGGTTTATGCGGTTCCACAGGTGCTGGCCGCGACCGCAGCGGTCTCGCAGACCAGCGCGCAAATCGGTACGCTTGTAAAACTGGTGCGGGTTTTGATGCTGGGGCCGGTTGTGTTGCTTTTGTCGTTAATGGGACGCAAGGACAGCGCCTTCCGCACACCACTTTCACAGATGGTGCCATGGTTCATCATCGGATTTCTCCTGTTAATGGCGCTGCGATCGTTTAATTTTATTCCTCAGTTTGCGATTCAACCAGCGCATTTTTCTGCAAATCTCCTGACCATTATGTCGATGGCGGCACTCGGGCTTGGCGTTGATGCCCGTTCAGTGCTGAAGGCTGGTGGACGTGTGACGATAGTGGTGGTCTTATCGTTGCTGATATTGTCGGCGGCCAGTCTGGTGTTGATCAAACTATTAGGTATCGTCTGAACCGACCGATCAGGTCGTCAACTCTGGTCCGTGTTATCGGGCCAGTTTTACATCTGGTCGCTTCAATAGTATTAGGCGCAATCACATGATCGGTAGTTTAATGCGTCGCAATCGACACTCTCTCGAAGGAAAATGAAATGAGCCTACCCCAGAAACTGCAAACACAAACGTCTGACGATTGTCTGACCATCGCAGGCAAAACATATCGGTCGCGGCTCTTGGTGGGCACGGGAAAATATCGCGACTTTGAAGAGACGCGTGCCGCGGTCGATGCCAGTGGAACCGGGATCGTGACGGTGACGATCCGCCGTGTCAACATAGGTCAGGATGAGCATGCACCTAGTTTGCTCGATAGTGTGCCGCCATCGGAGTTTACGATTTTGCCTAATACTGGCGGCTGCTATAACGCCGACGATGCGGTCTATACTTTGCAGCTTGCACGCGAATTATTGAACGGTCATAAACTGGTCAAGCTTGAAGTATTAGGTGACGAGAAAAATTTGTTTCCGAACATGCCCGAAACCCTGAAAGCCGCAGAAATATTGGTGCGCGACGGCTTCGATGTCATGGTCTATTGCAGCGATGATCCGATTCAGGCCAAGATGTTAGAGCAAATCGGTTGCGTCGCTGTCATGCCGCTGGCCTCGTTAATCGGTTCCGGCATGGGTATTTTGAATCCTTGGAATTTATCCCTGATTATCGAACAAGCCAACGTTCCTGTGCTGGTTGATGCAGGCGTAGGCACTGCCTCTGATGCGGCGATTGCGATGGAGTTGGGTTGTGACGGTGTACTGATGAATACTGCGATTGCCGGTGCGCGTGATCCCATCGGAATGGCGCGGGCCATGCGACTAGCAGTGCAAGCGGGACGTGCGGCTTATCTGGCGGGACGAATTCCGAAACGTTTTGCAGCGTCGCCGTCGTCTCCTATGGCTGGGCGTATTTCCTGATCTTACGGATGATGTGAATGTGAGTGTGGGTTGGAGGCGGTGCCGATGACTAAAACATAATTCTGAGAATATTCGAAAGTATTCAATCGGCGTAAAAAATCACGGTTTATAACCGTGATTTTTTTTTAACATTCAGAATCGACGCTCGTTTAAACACGCCTAAATTTTGTCATACTTAAGTGTTTCTATCGAAAGTAGTACAATTTGTTCCAATTATTTTAAATTTATAGTAATGTAGAACACAAAAAGAGACATGTAAAACTATTTATTACAAATTTCGAGACGTTTTGTGACTAAAATCCGAATAACTCTATAAGCCAGTCATATGAATAACAATCCTGTAGAAAAGTTGGAGCAAGAGAAGATCGACGGTGATACGCCAACCATGCGCTTGTTTGCATTGCTGGAGGTTATTGCTGAAAAGGATCAACCATTCTCGCTTCAGGGAATCGTCGAAGAGATCGGTCTACCTAAACCGACCGTGCACCGGATGTTGCAACAGCTTGAGGGTGTGGGTGTGTTACAGCGGGAAGGTGATGGTCGTCACTACAGCACCGGTGTTCGCCTGCGACGCCTCGCATCAAACCTGCTGATCAACAACACCTATCATGGCGCGCGCCATAACGTACTGCGTCAATTGATGGAGGAAGTGGGAGAGAGCTGCAATCTGACTGCCTTCACAGGGAGCGAAGTGGTGTATCTGGATCGGATGGAAACCGTTGCGCCGTTGCGCTTCTATTTGCATCCGGGATCGCGGGTCCCGGCGCATTGCTCGTCGACGGGTAAATTATTTCTGGCGCAAATGACGCCGATGCAACGTCGCCGTTTGCTGGCCCATATGCCCATGATCAAATACACCAACAACACAGAAACCGATCCGGTCAAACTTGAGCAAGAACTGGAAGTGGTGCGGCGTAATGGCTACGCCATCGATAACGAAGAATTCCTGCCGGGATTACTGTGTGTCGCGGTGCTCGTTCCTGCCGCAGAAGGGCGCTCCAATCTGGCGGTTGCTATACAAGCGCCGATCATGCGCTTGACGCACGAAAAGGCTTTGCATTTTTTGCCAGCCTTGCAACGTGCAGCTAAAGCGCTGGCCGCTATTGAGTCTGAGACATCCTCGGCAACGAACGTCGCCAACTAATTTAATATAAGGAAGCCGTCGTGACTGCCTCATCCCAAGCAACGATTTCAGCAACATCGGAGGCCAAAGCCGATCTCATGGTGTCGGTAAGAACCCTGTTCGGCATTGACTCCGATCTCAAGGTGCCAGCATTCCGTGAACGTGGTGCGCATGTGCCGGATATCGACGACGCGTATCGCTTTAACGCTGATGTGACCTTGGCGATTTTGGCCGGTTTTGCCTGGAATCGACGCGTGATGGTGCAAGGTTTACATGGCACTGGCAAGTCGACTCATATTGAGCAAGTGGCGGCGCGTCTTAACTGGCCTTGTATCCGCGTCAATTTAGATGGTCATATTAGTCGCCTTGATCTGGTTGGCAAAGATACCATCGTCCTGCGTGATGGAAAACAGATCACCGAATTTCAGGAAGGGATAGTGCCTTGGGCTTTGCAGCGGTCGATGGCCTTGATTTTCGATGAATACGATGCTGGTCGACCAGACGTCATGTTCGTGATTCAGCGGATTCTTGAGCGGGATGGAAAATTCACTTTGCTCGATCAAAATCGCGTCATTCATGCGCATCCTCATTTCCGACTGTTTGCGACCTCAAATACGATTGGCCTTGGCAATCTGAACGGTCTTTATCATGGCACTCAGGCGTTGAATCACGCACAGATTGATCGCTGGAATATTGTCGCCTCGTTGAATTATCTTGAGCCTGACGAGGAGGTCGCGATTGTACAGGCACGCGTGCCAGCGTACGCAAATGAAAAGGGAGCCCGGTTAGTTGCAGCCATGGTGGCGTTGGCTGACTTGACGCGTAAAGGGTTTGCCGTTGGTGATTTATCTTGCCTTATGTCGCCACGCACAGTGATCACCTGGGCAGAAAATTGCCAGATATTTTCCGATACGGCATTGGCCTTTCGGCTCTCCTTTCTCAATAAATGTGAAGAAGCCGAGCGCGCCATCGTCGCAGAGTACTTTCAACGTTGCTTTGATGACGAACTGATAGAGTCGCATCTGCACCAGATCAAAAACACAATGTGAACGCAGTGAATCCCGCTCCACACCGCACGCGCCAGCAGCAACAAGTCGATGAGTTATGTGTCGCCGTTATTCGCTCACTGAGCGGCGAAGCAGACGTCACTACGCAGGCGGGTCGTTTGCGCAAGGGGCAAAAAATTCTTCCGACGCATGCCGCGCACTTGCAAACCGCTCATCAGCGCGACGACTTTCGGTCGTTTCGGGGCGCGGCGGATAGTATTGCCTTGGGTCTGCAATATACCAATCCTGTTATCCATCAAAAATACTGTCCCATCCTTCCGGTAGAGCGCCTTATTTTTGAGTTGCTGGAACAGTTGCGGGTGGAAACGATGGTGCCCGACACCATGCCCGGCATGCGCAAAAATCTGCACCATCGATTTGAGGCGTGGTCGCATGATTTCTATTTCGCTGGTCTGACCGAGAGTGCGACGGGTATTTTGCTCTATACGGTATTTCAAATTTGCTGGTCGCGGCTGACCGGCCAACCGGTCTTGGAAAAGACCGAAGGCATTATCGAGAGCACCCGCGCTGCAATAGCGCCGCTATTAGGCATTGATTTGCTTGGCATGCGCCGACATCGTGATGATCAGGCAGCTTTTGCGCTCCATGCCCGCGCCATTTCCGACATCGTCGGTGAGATAATCCGTAGCGATAGCGAAGAGTCGGACGACGCAAAAAAAGCAAACGGCAAAGAAGAGCAAGGCAAAAATGCGCTCAGGTTGCTACTGAACTTCGACAATGATGAAACCGATGTAATCACGGTCGCCGCCAGTGGTCGCAGCAAGGTACTGGACGACGCGGCGCACGGCTACGCCATCTTTACGACTGCCTACGACACGCAGGTTGAGGCAAGTTCGCTGGTCCGAAAGGAATTGCTCAAAGAGTATCGTGACCGGATTGATCAGCGTATTGCTGCGCTAAGTATTAATATCCCGCGATTGTCGCGCCAATTAAGAGCGCTGCTCGCCTTTCCACAACGTGATAATTGGTCCTTCGGGGAAGAGGAAGGCTATATCGATGGCCGTCGACTGGCGCAATTAATCAGCTCACCTTCAGAGCGACGTCTGTTTCGGCAAGAGCAGTTCAAGCCGAATGCCAATTGCGTCGTCTGCTTTCTGATCGATTGTTCTGGCTCGATGAAGGCACATTCCGAGCGACTTACCGTGATGATCGATGTGATGGTAAGGGCGCTTGAACAAGTCGGCGTTGCCAGCGAAGTTCTGGGATTTACTACCGGCGCATGGAACGGCGGCAGGTCACATCGAGATTGGCTACGTGTCAAGTCTCCGGCATCTCCGGGTCGACTCAATGAACTGATGCACATGGTATACAAAGACGCTGATACGCCATGGCGTCGCGCGCGTGCCGATATCACGGCACTGCTGAAGGCTGACTTGTATCGTGAAGGTATTGATGGCGAAGCTGTGGAATGGGCGTGTAGCCGCATCCGGCAACGCAACGAGGAAAGGCGTATTCTTGTCGTCATTTCCGACGGAAGTCCAATGGATAGCGCCACCAATCTGGCCAATGACGATTGCTATCTTGGCAATCATCTGAAAGAAGTCGTTGGTCGCCAGGCGCTTCCTGGTCAGCTGGAAATCTGCGGATTGGGCGTGGGACTTGACCTCAGCCCTTACTATAAACGGAGCCTGGCAATTGATCTTCAGCAGCCCATTAATAATGCATTACTCGCTGAAGTCGCGCAGCTCATTGGTGGCCGGCAGCGGCGCTGACAGGCCTCAATGATGGTTTCTGCGTGACAAAGAGTAAATTGCTTGACCAACAGAAAGTTGAATTAATATGAAAGTCATTGTCTTAGGCGCTGGTATTGCAGGCACGGCATCTGCCTGGTTCCTGCACAAGGCCGGGCATGAGGTAACCGTCATTGATCGTCGGCCCGGTCCGGCGCAAGAGACAAGTTTTGCTAATGGTTGTCAAATTTCGGTATCGCATGCGCAGCCTTGGGCAAATCCGCATACCTTGCTCAAGGTCATAAAGTGGCTGGGTAAAGAGGACGCACCGTTATTGTTTCGGCTGCGTCCCGAGCTGTTGCAATGGCAATGGTGTGTACAGTTTTTGCGTGAATGCTTGCCCGGTCGCATCAAGCACAACATTCGCCAGATTGTCTCGATTGCCGAATATAGTCGCCAAACCTTGCAAGCCGTGCGTGCCGAAATCGGGATGGACTACGATTTTTTGACGCGGGGAATTCTGCATTTCTATACCGACCAGCGCGAGTTCGATAAGTCGCTGGCCGCCGCTGCGCTGATGCGAGAACTGGGTTGCCCACGCAATACCGTGAGCGTCGATGACATCATTCGGCTGGAGCCAGCCTTGACCGGATTGCGCGACAAGATCGTTGGTGGCGACTTCACGGCAACCGATGAATCCGGAGATGTGTATAAGTTCACCTGTGCGCTGGCTGAAAAGGCTGCGGAACTCGGTGTCCAGTTCCGATTCAATACGACAGTTACGCGCCTACTCTCAGAAGGCAGCGGTGCGCACAAGAAGATTAAAGTGATTGAAGTAATCGATGCAAGCGGTCGCCATCAGACGTTGCAGGCCGATGCTTTTGTGGTGGCGCTCGGCAGCTTCTCAGCGCCGCTTTTGAAGCCGCTGGATATCAATCTGATGATCTATCCTGGCAAAGGTTATTCAGCCACATACCAGGTCATCAATCCAGAAGCGGCACCCACTGTGTCATTAACTGACGATAGTCATAAGTTAGTGATGTCCCGGCTGGGCCAACGCCTGCGTGTGGCAGGCACGTGCGAGTTAAATGGTTACTCACGCGCATTAAACCCGGCTCGTTGCAATGCCATCACCCAGCGCGTGCGAACTTTGTTTCCCGATGCATGTGATTATGATAATCCAACCTATTGGGCTGGATTGCGTCCACTAACGCCCTCAAACATCCCGTATATTGGTAAGTCAAAGATAGCCAATTTATTCTTGAACACTGGTCACGGAACGCTTGGCTGGACCATGGGCTGCGGATCAGGGCGTGCGATTGCGGATATTGTTTGTGGTCGTCAGCCCGACCTTGATTTTGCTTTTACCGGCATGCCACGACGCCAACCCATGCAAATGGGCTCGCCGGGAATCGTGGGTTAAGTCTTCCATGAATTACCGAACGAAGCAGGGCGCTTCACGGAATGAACTAAAACAGTGTAATAAAGAAGCGACGGGACGCCGACTGAAAAGTTAACATTCTGCCGGTTGCAGCAACTTGAGTCGCTGCACCTTTCCTGATGGCCCTTTCGGCAATTCGTCCTGAAAGCGGATGAGCTTCGGTGTCTTATAAGCGCCAAGTTCATATTTGCAAAATATTCTAAGCTCATCTTCGGAACATTGTTGACCCGTTTTCAGCACTACGCACACCATGATCTCCTGACCGTAATGTTGATCTGGAATACCGACGGCAGCGGCCTCAAGTACCGCTGGATGTTTAAGTAGTGCTTCATCGATCTCCCTTGGCGCAATATTTTCACCACCTTTGATGATTAGCTCCTTGATTCGACCGGTGACGAAGACGAATCCATCCTCATCCAGATAGCCGAGATCCCCGGTGTGCAGCCAGCCCTCTGTCGTGAGAGTCTTGGCAGTCTCTTCGGGATTTTTGTAATAGCCATTCATCACGTTCGGCCCGCGCACCATGATTTCGCCCGTTTCGCGGCTTGGTAAACCGTGTCCTTCTGGGTTAATAATCTTCGCTTCATTGCCAAAAGCCCGGCCTGCACTGCCGATCTTGCGTTGTGCTGAATCGAGTGGATTGGTGAAGCATGGTGCTGCCGTTTCCGTCAGTCCCATGGTTTCAATGATGCCAATGTTAAATCTGTCTTCAAAGGCACGATGCAGGTCAGGCGGAAGCGGCGCCGAAGCCGAGCGGCAGAAACGGACACGGCTGATATCCAGATTGTTGTCTGGCGCCTCGGCACTTTGCAACAGGTAAGAGACCATAGTCGGTACCAGATTGATCCAGCTGCATTCATACTGCGCCACCAAGCGCCAGAAATGCGAGACACCAAAACGGTGCGGCAGAACCAGACTACCGCCATGCACTAATGTTGCAGTCGCGGTCACGATCTGAGCGTTAATATGGTAAAGCGGAAGGGACGCCATGACCCGATCTTTCGGCCCTAATTCGTGCGCGGCCGACACGAACTGTCCTCCTGAGATGACAGACCTGTTGGTCAGCATGACGCCTTTCGGTATGCCGGTGGTTCCCGAGGTATACATCATCAAGGCATCGTCCTCTTCATTGACGCATGGCATCTCTTCGATCATTTCTTCCATTTGATCTGATGCGGCAATGAATTCTTCTGTGTCGATATCACACAAAACGATTTGAATTTTCCGGTCGATATTGCTAAGTGCGGTGTGGAGGCGTACCAGTTGATCCGGCGATACAAATACGATAGAGGCGTCGCTATGGTTCAGCACGTATTCAAGCTGTGATGCTTGTGCCAGCAAATTTAGCGGAGTGACGCAAAAACCACCGTACATGGCGCCAATGAATAGTCGACAGGTCTGATAACCATTCTGCATCAACAGTGCCACCTTTTCACCAGGCTGAATTCCACGTTGAGCAAGATAGCGTGCAAGCTTACGGGATGCTAGCTGGAGGCCGCCGAACGTCATGCTGTGGTTCGGTTCTGGGGCAACCAAATAGACCGCATTCGGGGTTTTCGCAGCCTGAAAATCGACATATTCACGAATCGTGCGCAGCATAATATTGATTCCTAAAATCAGTGTAACTGAGTAGAAAATAAGCAAAACCAAGCAATAAAAATATCGCTCCTGCATCTCTTGAAAATCAAGAAATACCAAGAGAGCGATTAGCTATATTTGCGGTGATACGCGCCAAAGATATCTTCTTCAGTCGGTATGTTTTCTGGGATGCTACGCACGATCCGTGTGATGTTCAGGTAATGTTTGTAGTGCATGTTGTCGGAGAAATTATTGCCGCCCCATGTGCCGCATCCCATTGAAAGTGAAAACGGCAATCCGTTTTCGAAGCTGCCGCCGGTGGCAAAACAATGCGCCTGATTCACAATGACCCGGCAAACCGGAAGTTCATTTCCCAAACGCAGCACATGTGCGTCGTCATCGGTATGTATGCCTACCGAGTGGCCCGCGCCCTGATAGTCATACAAAGCATTGACTATCTGGCAGGCGTGATCAAAGTCGCGGGCGCGATAAATCGTCAGTACCGGTGCAAGCTTTTCACCCGAATAGGGATAGTCTGAACCGGTTCCGACTTCTTCCACCATGAGGATTCTGGCTTGCGAAAAACGCGACTCGCTTAATCCCGTTAGCGCCGCAATTTTCGATGCGACCTGCGCGGTGACGGCGGCATCCAGTTTTCCTCGCGGCCACATGGTTTTTTGTAACTGACTTTTTTCGTTCGCATCCAACATGACACCGCCTACTTCGATCAGTGCGGCCACCGCTGATTCATAGACTGCATCAAGAATCACAACGCTATTTTCGGAGGAACAACTAGTCGCGTTGTCGAACGTTTTGGAGCTGCTTATTTTTTTTGCGGCATCACGTAGATTGGCTGAACTATCAATGATCGCGGCAACGTTTCCTGCGCCCACTCCAAATGCGGGCGTACCGCTGGCGTAAGCTGCGCGGATATTGTTTTGCGAGCCGGTTGCGACTACGAGATCGGCCTGGCGCATCAGTTCCTGCGTCGCCTCCTTGGTAGTGGGCGCGGGAAGATACTGAACAAGATCCAGCGGTGCGCCGACTTTTTTCAGTTCAGCATGGATGTAAGCGACCAGTGCAATACAGGTGCTCAGTCCCTTGGGAGAGGGCGCAATGATCACGGCATTGCGCCCTTTGAGGGCATTGATCACCTTGTTAGCTGGTGTTGCGGCTGGATTGGTCGACGGTGTGATCGCTGCCACCACGCCGACCGGTCGCGCAATCTCTATCAATCCACGCTCTGGATATTCGGCGATGATACCGACTGTTTTGGCATTTTTCAGGTCCCGCAACAGGCCGAGTGTTTTACGATGGTTCTTCAATATTTTGTCATCGACATTGCCCAGGCCAGTATCGTGAACTGCCATTTCAGCCAGGTTGCGATTGTGCGCAGGATGCATGATCGCCCATCCTGCCGCAGTCACGATATCATCTACTTGCTGCTGCGAATAGTGTTCATATTCGCGCTGTGCGGCGCGTGCCTTCCTGATGAGTTCAGAGACGACTTTTAATTCTATCGCCGGGTTGGATTTTGCGGAATTTTCAACTGACATTATGATCTCCATCCTTGGATTATTGATTGTTGATTGTTCAGATTTGACATTTTGATTTTTGTCCGCAGCCGGACAAAAAGCCGACCCTATCTAAAGACGGGCACTTTCCCCATCGGATTGAATGCCGGTTCTTCGATTGGTTCGTCCTTGAGCTTATTGGTCGGATCGATCCATAGTGAGCAGACTGCCGCAACCCCTAATAACGCCGCGGAAATCAGAAACGGCACTTCATAACTTCCCGTCGTTTGAATCAGGAAACCGAATACCGCTGGCGAAATCATTCCGGCTATACCGAACCCCGTATTCATCATGCCGCCAGCAGTTCCTGCATACTTACCCGCAATGTCGATAGGCAAACTCCACAACACCGCGTTCGTCAGTTCCAGGAAGAAGAAAGATAACGCCAGCAGTGCAACGGCTGTCAACGGTGTCTCGGTATAGATTGCGGGGAGGATGAAGACCAACGCTCCACCTAGGCCGACCACCAGCAACGAGCGTCTGGCAAGTTTAAGGTTGCCGGTTTTTTTATAGATATAGTCGGAAAGAACGCCGCCCAACGTGTCGCCAACCACGCCAGCCAGCAGTGGCAGCGCCGTAAATAATGCAAGCTGTTTCATGTCAAAACCGCGTGCATCCTTAAGATAAGACGGCAACCACGTCAGGAATACCCAGAGCGACCAGCCATAGCAAAAGTCCACGAATGTGATCAACCACATTCGCTTTATCATCTCTTTCCATGGGGTTTTTCCTTTTGCGGCTTTTTTCGTTTCAGCCGGATTGATACCGATTTCTTTCAGTTCGGCAGACGTTACCCACCTGTGTTCTATCGGCGTATTGCGATAAAGCCAAACGAAAACACACGTCCAGATCAGACTAATGACACCGAGAATAATGAAGGATTCGCGCCACCCGTATTGGACAACAATGAGCAAAACGAGCGGTGGTGTGACTGCACCACCCAAACGCGCAAAGCTATGCGTTATGCCCTGAGCGAAGCCGCGCTCTGTACTGGGCATCCAAAACGTGAAGGACCGTGTCGCCGCAGGAAATGCGCCACCTTCGCCGACGCCCAATAACATCCGAAACATGATTAATGACCAAAGTCCCCATGAGAAGCCGCAAAGGATCGTCGCAACGGCCCAAATGATGCTGAGAATTCCTAATACCAGTCGTGGACCATATTTGTCGGCAAACCATCCGCCCAGGATTTGCATGGCGGCGTAAGGATAGGCGAAGGCTGAAAAAACCAGACCTAATTCGGTCGGTGTGAGGCCCATCTCATGCTTTAGCACGGGTGCAATAATCGAAATGTTGACACGGTCTATGTATGAAATGAAATACATCAAACACATAAGACCTAATATCAGATGCCTCACCTTTAATCTTTTTTTCATGTCTCCGCCTTATCGTTGTAAGTGGTAATCATTATTTTGTACGGCCTGAAGCCTTGCCTTGTTTGATCTCCTCCTTGTCCTTTCGATGCAAAGCGTTCAGCCGTAGTTGGTCGACAGATCGGAATCGGGGCAACCGACTACCTATCTTTGTTGACGTTATCTTCTGTTTCTGTGCCTGTTTTTCCCTGGCAAATCACTTATCGGGGAGTCGGCATTTAATTGATTTGGCAGGATGCCGTTTTTGTCCCGTTATGCGGACGCGAGAAATAATTCAATGCAAGTCAATGCCAATCAATGCCAATCAATGCAAATCAATGCAAATCAATGCAATAGCCAGCGCGCAGATCTTGCGCGTCATGGCGACTACCTCACACATTGGGAGGTAGTGAGTGATAAAAAACGAAACGGTGGATTTCGTTTTATTAAATATACTTCTCAAAAAAATGAATTGCAAGAATAAAATTTAAAAAAACGGAATATTTCATTTCATTAAATAGAAATTTGATTTTTGGTCAGGTTGTTGCTGATATCATAATCTGAGATAATTCGGGCCATGAAACCTACGAAAAGCAATCAGAAGCAATCCGGTTCGGCAGCGTTAAGAGCTTTTCATATATTGGAATCTGTTATCCGAGTCGATAAACCTGTTTCGCTGGATGAAGTAGCGTCCGCCTGTGGATTACCCAAGCCGACCACCTATCGGACGTTGATCATGCTTGAGCAAGCGGGGATGTTGTCGCGGGAACCGGTTAGCAAGCGCTATACCGCTGGTGCGAGGCTATCGACCTTTGCGCTTGAAGTATTGGCAAATTCGATCGTACGCGCCCCTGCCCACGTGATTTTGCAGAGGCTTGTGGACGACATTGGAGAAACCTGCAATGTCACGATGCTGGACGGTAATGCGATCGTCTATCTGGATCGGGTAGAAACGCCATCGCCGCTGCGATTGAATTTGCAGCCAGGGTCGCACGTACCGTTGCACTGCACCTCCAGCGGAAAATTACTGTTGAGTCAGTTGTCACGCAGTCAGCGCCAAAAACTGATCGGGAGTGGCCCGCTGCAACGCTGCACCAACAACACGATCACGGATGTTGCGTTGTTAGAGCAAGAACTTCAACGTTTCACAACAGACAAAGTCGCCACTAATAATGAAGAGTTTCACGTCGGCATGATCGGGGTAGCGGTCCCGATATTGAATAGAAGCGGCCGGGCTTGCGCTTCGCTCGCGTTACAGGCTCCGGTGGTGCGCATGAATTTGGAACAGGCATTGCAACACGTGCCAACGTTAAGGTTAGCGGCACAAGCACTGTCGAATGCCTATTTTTCTGAAACACCTGCTGCTGCGTCAAATGCGGACATAAATCCGCAAATGACGCTTGATTGAAGCTTGGTTGAAGCGGATCCGACGCTAAATAGATGCGCAATAAATCAAAACCATCTGCGTCAAAATTATCGCGCCTTCTGCAATCCGGGATGCTCCAATTCGATGTCGCTGGTTTTTCCCTTACCGATCGATAAAGCGGCGAACGCAGATACCAATCCGGCAAACAAGATATAACCGACGATATGCCATGGCTGTCCACCGCCGGTTTTAAGCAGATAGGTGGCGATAATCGGCGTCAATCCGCTAGCGAAAATGCCAGAAAATTGATATACAAACGAGATGCCCGTATAGCGTACTTTTGCATCAAACAGATCGCAAAATAACGCCGCTTCAGGGCCGTATATCGATGCATAAAGAATGCCCAATGGAATCACAATCGATAGCCACACCACCAATACATTATCAGCGCTATTGATCATGAACCAAAACGCGGGAACGGCAGAAAAACTGGTGATCAGGGCACCCCAGAAAAACACCTTGGTCCGTCCCATTCGGTCAGACAAGCGACCAAAGAAGGGAATGAAAAAGCACATCACAACAGCCGATGCCATGACGCCGATCAATGCTTCAGTGCGGCTGATTTTGATCGAATTGGTTAAATAATTAATTGAAAACACGCCGAAGATATTAAAAAATACGCCATCGATATAACGTGCCGCCATGCCCTTTAAAACGTTCCCCGGATAACGTTTCATCATGTCGAAAAAGGGGATCTGGGTTTCAGAATTATGTTTCTTGATTGCCCTAAACTCCGGCGTTTCCATCACGGTCAGACGTATCCACATACCGATGAAGACCAGCACAGCCGACAGGATGAAGGCAAGACGCCATCCCCATGTCAGGAATTGCACATCCGTCAATGCATAGGACAGAATGGCTACCATGCCCGAAGCCAGACAAAGCCCGATAGCGAGACCCAATTGCGGCAAACTGGCATAAAATCCCCGCTCCTTTATCGGTGCATATTCATACGCCATCAGCACCGCGCCGCCCCATTCACCACCCAGTCCAATCCCTTGAACAATGCGCAACATCAATAATATAATTGGTGCGGCGACACCGATTTGCGCATAGGTCGGCAGCAACCCAATCAGAAAAGTAGAAACACCCATAATCATCAGGGTCATCACCAGCATGCTTTTACGGCCGATTTTGTCACCGAAGTGGCCGAAGATGACGCCACCAATAGGGCGACTTAGAAACCCGACGGCAAACGTGCCGTAAGCCAGCATCGTCGATACGATGGGATCGCTGCCCGGGAAATACAATTTATTGAAGACGATGCCCGCGACCACACCGTATAGAAAAAAATCGTACCATTCGATGGTGGCACCGATGACGCTCGCGACAACCACGCGCCGTAGTTCCTTTGTTTTACTGTTGCTATTTGCCATGATGTCTCCTGATTTGTTTTATAAACAATGGTGGTTCTGCACCGCTCATTCAGCCATCTTTTCAAGTGGCGTTATTGCGCGGCTATCCCCTGTTTGAAGCGATAATTTGTCTTAACGTGTCGTCACAAAAATGTCCCGTCGGATTCTTTGCTACGCAACTTTTTCTGCTTAGTGTTGTGCTACGTCATCTTGGTTGTTCGCGCATGATTGCTGCCTTTCAGCTGCATCCCCGATGATCATGTCTGCGGCTTTTTCTGCAATCATGATGGTGGGTGCATTGGTGTTGCCTGAAACAAGTTCGGGCATGATCGACGCATCGACTACCCGTAATCCTTTGAGTCCATGCACGCGCAGCCGATCATCGACCACGGCCATTGGATCGCTTCCCATCTTGCACGTCCCCGACGGATGGTAAATCGACTGGCTGAAGCGTTGCGCCGCTTGTAGCAACTCGGCATCGGTTTGATATTCCGCACCGGGTATAAATTCGGACAAGATGTGTGGCGCCAGAGAGTGCGCGCCTGCAATGCGTCGTGCCAGACGAAGCGCACTGATGACCACCGGATGGTCGCGCTCGTCAGACAGGTAATTGGGATGGATCTCAGGGTATTCCAGCGGATCGCTCGATTTGATGGCAATGTAGCCGCGGCTGTATGGCCTTAGCTGACAAACCGACATCGTGAAAGCAGAGAATTTATGCGCGCCTTCACCGGGTTTATCAGCGCTAAGTGGCTGCATATGAAACTGGATATCGGGCCGCGCCAGTGACGGATCGGACTTGGTAAATATCGTCACCTGGCTCGCTGCCAGCGTCAACGGGCCGGAACGTGACAACAGATACTGCATGCCGACTTTCATCTTGTTGATGGGGCTATTCACCTCATCGTTGAGCGTCTTCAAGCGCGTTTTGAACACGAGTCTGGTCTGAAGGTGATCTTGCAAGTTCTGTCCTACGCCGGGCAGATTGTGCACCAGCGGAACGCCCACACTGCGTAATAAGGCTGCGGGCCCGACGCCAGAGCATTGCAGAATCTGTGGCGATCCAATTGCGCCGGCGCATAAGATTATTTCGACGTCTGTGCTGACCTGGTGCAGCACATCGCCTATGCGATATTCCACGCCCACGGCGCGATGATCCTTGAACAGAATCCGTGTGATGTGAGCGCCGGTTTCCACTTGCAGGTTTGCTCTTTTTTTGGCCGGACGTAAAAATCCTTTGGCTGTACTCCAACGCAAGCCTTTATGCGCGGTTTGCTGAAAATAACTCACACCTTCCTGCGTATTGCCGTTGTAATCATCGTTGTAAGGAATGCCAATATCTTTCGCACCCTCAATGAAATAATCTGCAATCGGGCGACGTAGACGTAAATCCGATACTTTCAACAGCCCGCCGACACCGTGGTACGCATCGGCACCGCGCTCCTGATCTTCCGATTTTTTGAAGTAGGGCAAAACGTCTTTATAACTCCAGCCCTTATTGCCCAGCGCCGCCCAGTGGTCATAATCTTCTTTTTGGCCACGCACATACAGCAAACCGTTTAAGGAACTGGAACCGCCGAGTACCTTGCCGCGAGGCCATTGCAATTGGCGGCCATCGATGCCCTGATCCGGTTCCGTGACATAGCACCAGTCCAGCTTTGGGTTATGCATGGTCTTGAAATAGCCAACCGGAATATGAATCCAGAGGTTAGCGTCCTTGCCGCCAGCTTCGAGTAGCAAAACACGGGTGGCCGGGTTTGCCGATAAACGATTTGCCAATACGCATCCCGCTGATCCAGCGCCCACTATGATGTAATCAAAACGACGTGTCATGCGGTGATCTCCTTGTAGTTCTTGTGAATCGGGGCTTGTGGATTGGTCGCTATGTATTTTTTTCGAAACCCGCATTACGGCCAATTCGCCCATTTATTTTGCAATTATTCTCATATTCGGAACATAATGGTCCAAAATATGTTATTCCAAGCTTGCTTACAATCAGAAACTTGCAAATACTTGAGAAGTGAAACGAAAAATGACAAAACTGTTTCGAAATGCCGAGTTGTCAAAAGAGTCGTCAAGCGATTCAACTATTTCGTCCAAAGACGAGCTTGGTGATATGCGCGTCTTGCGTGTTCTGCGGCTGATTGAACACCTCGCCGCCGCACAACATCCGCAAACGTTGTCGCAACTGTCCTATCGCACCGGGATTCCCAAAGCGACGATGATGCGTACTCTCGAAGGGCTCGAACGGCTGGGATACGTATTGCGAATGCCAATTGACCGCGGATATTTGCTTGGTCCGGCGGCGGCCGATCTGGCGCTGTCCACGCTTAAAAATAAT
The DNA here is from genome assembly GCF_035018905.1 of Glaciimonas sp. Gout2. Classification (NCBI taxonomy): domain Bacteria; kingdom Pseudomonadati; phylum Pseudomonadota; class Betaproteobacteria; order Burkholderiales; family Oxalobacteraceae; genus Glaciimonas; species Glaciimonas sp. Gout2. The sequence continues at coordinate 22,293 of NZ_JASJXA010000048.1, forward strand.
GCATTGATGCGCGGTTGCAGGACCATCCTTGGCAATCTTGCGGCCGCAATTGGAGAGACTTGCAACCTGACCATGCCAGCTGGAAGTGAAGTGCTATATGTTGATCGGGTCGACACGCCCGAACCGTTGCGATTGCATTTGCCACCTGGCACGCACGCGCCGATGCATTGCACCGCCAGTGGAAAATTATTTATGTCGCGCTTGCCCTTGCTTGATCAACAAAAAATGCTGTCCTTGATGGTCTTGAAACCGTTGACTCCCAAAACTATCGTCGATGTCGACCTGCTTACAGCCGAACTGACACGTCTCGATGCGCGTGGAATCGGAATAGATAATGAGGAATTCATACATGGTATGGTCGCTATTGCCGTGCCAATTTGCGCACCGGATGGACGCACCGTGGCAGCGGTTGCCTGCCATGCGCCGACAGCGCGTCAATCGTTGGATCAACTGATAGAAAACATTCCCAAGTTGAAGGTCGCTGCATTGAAGCTTCAACCATTATTGGTTGGTTAGAATCCAATCGGTTCTGTTAGCCGGTGACTATAAGGCTATAAGGGCAGGCCGCCTGCAAAGCAGGTGCGGACTTAACAACATCGCTATCGGTATCAATAATCACTATGCGATACCTATCGCATTCGCTTACCACCGATGTCATCTGCAGCCAATCGCCAATCGCCAATCGCCAATCGGAAATCAATCTGCTCGGCTATCGCTGAGCGTTATTTCGGGCGCAATTTTTTAGTATTTTTCTGGAATATTTCAGCAAGTGATTTTGGATGAGTGCGCTTAGGAAAAGCGGCATTGTTCGACGCTATCGACATAACCAAAAGTAATTGCGATCAAAATAATTATTTTGCCAGATCAAATAATTTGTCGCATATTGGAAAAAAATTATTAAAACGCTAGGAGATAAAATTGTTCAGATTTCTGATTGGTATCGGCATTCCCTATATCGCCGTAGTCGCCATGCTCCCTTGGGTCAACACCATTAATACCACCGTATTTGGCGTCCCATTTATTTATTTCTGGATGTTTATGTGGATGATATTGACATCGTGCTGCTTACTCACTTGCTGGATATTTTTCGACCGCAAAAACATCGACATAGACGATTGAGAGCAGAGCGCAAGAGTCACTAACAATCTTATAAATAATATAAAACTATTCGGGAGTTCGTATGTCTACCGTCGTCTTTTTAGGCTTCATCGCCTTTTCGCTCTAC
>NZ_JASJXA010000049.1:0-23470 GCF_035018905.1 Glaciimonas sp. Gout2
CTCTTTAATATTGCCTAATAACAAGAAATTTTTATAAAGAAACATTTCTTTCTTGCATAATATGAATATTTGATATGAATTTTTCTGAACCGTACTTAGCCCTCTTTATCGAACTTTCTATAAACACCCTCTTTCAAAAGTTTTGCATGTAAAGTTTTAACATGAAATTAGGGTTAGGCTGGGCGTACCGCGGCCAAATTTCTATCCAGGTGGTAAGGAGGAATGTCAGTTGTGCGAAGCTATTCTCCGCCAGATTTACGAACGCAAACCGGAAACGACCTGATAGCTTATTTACCGATTTTATAATTGATGTTTGACCTTATCGCCTGTAGATGGAGTCATCCGATTTTTCGGGGTTTCAGCCTATTAAGTAGGGGCGTCCGCGATCACCAGCACACCGGCAGAAACGATAAATTCAGCTGCGCTTTCTATATCCCCTTGCAGTGCGGCTCTTGCCGCGATGCCGTCGCGGCGTTCCAGAGCATCGATCAGACCAAGATGATGGCTGACCGCCACTTGCTCTACCACACGGCGTGAGCCGGAATGCAAATCGTAATTCAAAATAGGACCAACGCGTACCCACAACGTCTCAATGAGTTGCATCAACATAGGCATACATGCGCCTTGGTAAATCGCGAAGTGTAATTCCTTGTTCAGGCGGACCAGCACGGAGCTGTCTGGCTCCGTAAGTGCCATTTCGTTGGCAAAGCGCTGGTGTAACTCCGAGATTTTTCGCACGGCAGAGGACTGAAGCGCATAAGTAGCCTGTTCTGTTGCTAAACCTTCCAGATTGATTCGAATCTGTGTGATTTCACGGAACTGACTAACGGTCATAGTCGGCACACGAAGTGTCCGATTTAACGTCAGCACCAACGCTTGTTCAGCAACCAGACGCTGCATAGCTTCGCGTACCGGCATGACACTGACGCCTAGCGCTGCGGCAACAGTGCGTAACGAGAGTTGCTCTCCAGGCATCATTCGCCCACTCATTAGAAGTTCTTTGAGCTGGTCGTAGACCTCCACACTCATGGTCTGGCGTTTCAGTGGAATTACAAGTTCAGATATTGTCATGGCAAAAGTATACACCGCACAACCCAGTCAAATTGTTGAGCCTTGGCACAATAAATTGACTGGGTTGAAAAAAATGTTGACAGAGGATCGGCCAATGGCTACATTTTGCCATGTGTGATCACAGATCACAATACAAATAAAGCAATCGCCTTAGCGCCTTTGAAGAACACGCGTTACAGGCAAAAACGGTAACAGTTGAAATTGAAAACAACGTAATTAGGAGACCAATAATGGGTGTATTGCAATTATTAACACCGCGACCAGGATTGCGGGTTCTTATCACAGGTGGGGCTTCTGGCATTGGACTAGAGATTGCAAAAGCCTTTGTTGAAGCTGGTGCGCGTGTGCATGTTTGTGATGTCGATGCCAATGCCATTGCAGCATTAAAAACGTTAAAGACATTAGTTATCACAGGCAGTTGCGCCGACGTCTCCGATGCGGCCGCGGTTGAACGCGTATTCGATGATGTGCGTAGCAAGCTTGGGGGACTTGACGTGCTGATCAACAATGCCGGAATCGCAGGGCCAACGGGTGGTATCGATGAGATCCCGATTGCCGATTGGGAAAAGACCGTTGCGGTCAATTTGAACAGCCATTTCTACTTCATGCGGCACGCGGTGCCAATGCTGCGTAGCGCACCAGACGGCGGCTCCATTGTATTTATTTCATCCGTTGCGGGTCGCCTTGGCTATGCCTATCGTACTCCCTACTCATCGACCAAATGGGCTTTGGTGGGGCTAGCGAAGAGCCTTGCGATTGAACTGGGGCCGGACAACATTCGCGTTAACGCGATACAACCGGGCATCGTAAAAGGGCCGCGTATGGAGCGCGTGATCAGGGCCAGGGCCGAACAAGTGGGCGTTAGTTACGAATCGATGGAGGCGAGTTATCTGGACAAAATATCGCTTAAGAGGATGGTCACGCAGGAAGAAATTGCAGCGAGTGTGCTGTTTTTATGTTCTCCCGCAGGTAGCGCCCTATCCGGCCAAGCTATTTCCGTGTGCCGAAACGTCGAGACGCTTTAATCGGCACATCACGATCGTCATTACAAATAGCCATTACGCATCATCGCAGTCATTCGTGAAAATAATTAATCTACATTTTATTGGGAGACAACATGTCCGCAACACGTAAAGTCATCATCACTTGCGCCCCAACCGGCGCGATACATACACCAACGATGTCACCATTTTTGCCAGTCACACCGCAACAAATTGCGGATGCAGCGCTGGCTGCCGCACGGGAAGGTGCCGCAATAATACATTTACATGCACGCGATCCGGAAAACGGTAAGCCGACGCAAGATCCGGCAGTCTTTGAAAAGTTTTTGCCACAGATCAAAGCAGAAACCGATGCCGTGATTAACCTGACTACCGGCGGCAGTCCGCACATGACGGTGGAGGAACGCTTGCAACCGGCTTTGCGCTTCCAACCTGAAGTGGCGTCGCTGAATATGGGATCAATGAATTTCGGCTTGTATCCGATGCTTGATCGGTTTAAGGAATTCAAGCATCCATGGGAACGTGAACATTTAGAAAAAAGTCGTGATCTGGTATTCAAGAACACCTTCGCCGATATCGAATATGTGCTGACCTCGTGCGGTGCAAACGGAACACGATTTGAACACGAGTGCTACGACATTTCTCATCTGTATAACCTGGCGCATTTCGCCGATCGCGGTTTGGCTAAAGCGCCCTTCTTTGTACAAAGCGTATTCGGTTTACTCGGTGGCATTGGCGCGCATCCTGAAGATCTCGCCCACATGAAACGTACAGCAGATCGGTTGTTTGGAAACGACTACGTATGGTCGATTCTTGGTGCGGGTCGTAACCAGATCCCATTAGCCACCATCGGCTTGGCGCAAGGATCAAACGTCCGCGTCGGGCTTGAGGATTCGCTATGGATCGGTCCGGGACAATTAGCCGAATCAAGCGCCGCGCAGGTGCGCAAGATACGGCAGGTAATTGAAGGCCTGTCGCTAGAAGTGGCAACACCACAAGAAGCTCGCGCTATGCTGGCATTAAAAGGACAAGATAACGTGGTATTTTAAACGTTTATTTACGCCAGCCTTCATCCCGCTATTTTTTGTGATGGGATGTAATTGTATGCGGTCGATAAGAAGCAACAAAGCTCGCGACCGTTTTAAACTATTTTGAGAGTTAAGAGGAGACCCATTTCATGGCAATTAATGCAAATGCAGAATTGCAGACTATGTTGCATTCAACACAAAGTACGCTGGACCGAACGGTGTTTCGTAAGCTGATGCCGTTGTTGGTGATAGCGTACGTGATCAGTTTTCTGGATCGAACCAACATTGCTCTTGCCAAGCACGCAATCGGGATTGATCTGGGTATCTCGGCGGCGGCGTATGGCCTGGGTGCCGGGTTATTTTTTCTGACGTATGCCTTGTTTGAAATTCCTAGCAATCTGATGATGCATAAGGTTGGCGCGCGGTTCTGGATCACGCGGATTATGATTACCTGGGGAATCCTGTCCTGTAGCATGGCCTTCATACAGGGAGAAACGTCGTTCTATGTCATGCGATTGCTGCTTGGCGCTGCGGAAGCAGGACTTTTCCCCGGTGTGATGTTGTATCTGACTTATTGGTTTCGCCGTGAAGAGCGGGTACGCGCTACCGGCTATTTTTTACTCGGTGTCTGTATCGCCAATATTCTTAGCGGTCCGGTTGGCGGCGCATTACTCCAGTTGGACACGCTGTTTGGCTGGCACGGCTGGCAATGGCTGTTTATGCTGGAAGGATTGCCTGCGGTCGTCCTGGCATTTGTCGTATGGAAGAAATTGCCGGATGGCCCTTCATCCGCGAGTTGGCTAACGCCGCAAGAGGCGCAGACGATTGAGTCACGTCTGGCTGCTGAGCGCGCCGAGCAAATGCAATCCGGACAAGTCGGGCATTCGTTCAAACAATGCCTTGCCGATAAACAAATCTGGCTTGCGATTTTGGTTTATTTTTGCCATCAGATTACTATATATACCGTGATCTTTTTCCTGCCCAGTATTATCGCAACGTACGCCAAATTGACGCCTTTGCAAATTGGCTTGTTAAACTCGGTACCGTGGCTTGCCGCCGCGGCTGGCGCAGCCATCTTGCCACGCTACGCAAACACGCCCCAACGCTGCCGCAAAATACTGTTTAACGGCTTGATCATCATGTCGGTCGGTTTGCTACTGGCCGCCTTGTCTGGGCCGCTTGTTGGAATGATCGGTTTCTGCCTGACAGCGTCTATGTTTTTTGTAGTGCAGTCGATTATCTTTATTTATCCATCGTCCCGTCTTGCCGGACCGGCATTAGCTGGCGGTCTGGCTTTGGTCAATACGTGCGGGTTGATCGGCGGCTTTATCGGTCCGTCGGTGATGGGAATCATTGAGCAGACTACCGGCAAAGTGACCAACGGATTGCTAATCATGGCCGGAATTCTAGTGCTGGCTGCGCTATTCAGTACGCGGCTACGACAGGGGCAGGAGAAGAGTAACTAAGAGAAAAGGAAAAATCCACCCGTTCGGTTAAAACATAATGAAAACAGGCAACGGGTGGATTAGCGGTGAATTACATGTCCCCTATGTTGACGTATTGCGAGGTATCAAACGTTATACCTCGGCTTCTACTCCGAGATGCGCCCTGATTCGCCTAATCTCGTCGCCCATGCGGGTAAAGCGCGCATCAGTCATCTCGATCGACGGATTGTCGATACCAAGGGCCGGTTTATCGTAACCCACTACAAGTTCAACAAACGCGGGCGCGACACCGTTCAGGACCGCATTGATTCCTTCTTTTAACGCTGTCACTGAGGTAAAGCGATACGTTGAACGATAACCGGCTGACTTTGCTAGACCGGTAAAATCGGCGCTGCCGTGTCCTGGTGTTACCAAATTGCCTAATCCTGCAAATTGGACACCGTTATTCACCAAAAAATGAAAATAATTAGGCGGTGCCGCCTGAGCGACCGATACCAGACTGCCAAGCTCCATCAACAGACTGGCATCGCCGTCTAGCACGAATACCTTTTTCTCCGGACGCGCCAACGCCAATCCTAGTCCAATCGAAGCCGCGCCACCCATCAACGGTACGCAGGCCATCGTCAGCGGCGATATCGGTAATTTATCGAGCGCATTCATCGCGCCCATCGTACACACCACAATTGCGTCACCACGCACTTCGGCGAGAACTTCGCAAGCTTCTAATGTCATCATCATATGCATTCCCTCTTGGTACATCGTTAACAGTTTTTTCTTGTTGCGCGGGTTTCGGAACTAACGAGACAAAGGACCATTAGATCCTTTATTGCCTGTTACCGGTCCGCTACCAGCCTACAAAGTGACCGACCAACAAAGCGACAGGTCCTTTACGCTCGCGCGAAGCACACCATGCTTTCTCGATGTTGTCGCTGTCTTGCGGTCCTTCCAAACGCCAGTGGGGAATGTCGAGCGTGTCGAGTAGCGGCTCCATCATGCGCACCATGCGACGTTTGGACTGCAACGGATCTTGACCCAAATTAGAAAACTCTCGTCCAAATTGCCCGATAACGAAAAAAAGTGGCACTCCAGAGTCCAGTCCCAACGCGCGCACACTATTAATCCCAGCATAGAACCCCTGGTTTTGTATCAGCACGGCAGGATTCGCCCCACCGGCATACAATCCAGCCGCAGTTTCAATGGCCTGATCTTCGGTGGTGCAATTCACCACTTTGATACCATGTACTGGATTGTCCAGGGATTGGTGCAATGCGATTTGCAACATATCAGGTACGGTCGTAATGAAATCAATACCGCATCGTTTGAACGCGCTAATGAAGGTAGATGCGGGGACTGAATATTGTGAATGCTCTGTCATTTTATTTTCCTCATTGAGGTTGTCAGACCTACTTATTAAGCGGTGGAAGTTACTGCTTGGGAAGTCTTCTGAATTTCGCCGTAGTGTTCGACGCCTGCTGCACGCGCAGCAACAGCACGACGCCGAATAGCATAAGCACAAATAGAAGACACAACGCTGGTACCCAAGACGTAGCTGCAAATGAGCCACGGTTTGCCCCCGTTCATGGTCAATAATATGGTCGCCACAATTGGAGTAACACCACCAGCAATCACGCTAGAGAATTGATACACGAATGAAATGCCGGTATAGCGCACACGTGCATCGAAAAGCTCGCACAGAAAGACGGCAACAGTGCCGTAGACCGCAGCATAGATAATGCCAAACGGTACCGCGATCGCGGCCCATATCAACGTGGTATTACCACCGGCATGCGACATAATCCAAAATGCAGGGAAGCAACTCAGGCCAGTAAGAATCGAGGCCCAGGTGTATAAGGCGGGACGACCGACTTTGTCGGATAAACGCCCAAAAATAGGGATAAAAACGGTCAGCACCGCTGCGCCAATCATCACACCTATCAACGCATCGGTACGTGTCATCCCGATGGTTTTAGTGAGGTAGCTGATGGAGAAAACGCTGAAAATATTAAAGAAAACACCGTCAATATGGCGCGCACCCAACCCTAACAAAATATTGCCTGGGAAGCGCTTGATCATATCGGTGAAGGGTATCTTGGCTTCACCACGATTTTGCTTTAATTGCGCAAACTCAGGCGTTTCCATGACCTTCAGGCGTATCCATAATCCAAACAAAACCAAGCCAAACGACAACACGAATCCAAGACGCCAACCCCATGCCATGAACTGTTCTTCAGTCAGGAGGGCCGATAGTCCCGCCACGAAACCGGCAGAAATCAGTACACCCAGCGACAATCCGATCTGAGGCAGACTGGTATAAAAACCGCGGCGATTCGACGGCGCATATTCATATGCCATCAAGACGGCACCACCCCATTCTCCACCCAGCCCGATTCCTTGAATAATACGAAAAAACAAGAGTAATGCAGGTGCCCAATAACCGATTTGGTTGTAAGTCGGAATAAGCCCGATAGCAACCGTGGAGACGCCCATAATCATGAGTGTGATCACCAGCATACTCTTGCGCCCCACTTTATCGCCGAAGTGGCCAAAGATAACGCCACCCAAGGGGCGCGCCATAAAGCCTACCGCAAAAGTGGCATACGCCAGCATCGTGGAAGTTGCCGGGTCGCCAGTCGGAAAATACAACTTGTTCAACACAATACTGGCGACGACGCCGTACAGGAAAAAGTCATACCACTCTATCGTTGCCCCAATGATGCTGGCCATTGCAACCCGCCGAAGGGTTTTTTTATCTGTTACCTTATTACCTGGATTGGTAACGTTTGTTATATTGCGGTCTGCTGCCATGATGTCTCACTCCAAAAACGTTAGTTCTTATGGTGATGCGGAGAATATTTTTTCCCCGCCTGCTTTTTTCTCCGATTAATTCGGATGTTTTGTAAAACTGAAAAACTCAAAAACGTTAAACCAGTGCTGTCGCAGATATGGTTGCGGGTGCTCCTTGTTCGCTTGCAGTGTCTATCTTCAGCGTTGCCTCGTAGCTTCGCGAGGCAGCGTCCTCCAGAATCATGTCAGCGGCTTTTTCAGCGATCATCACAGTCGGTATGTTGGTATTGCCAGAAATGAGCGTCGGCATGATTGCACAATCGACAACCCGAAGTCCTGACATACCATGAACCCGAAGTCGCGCATCGACCACCGCCATCGGGTCGGAAGATGGCCCCATCCTGGCGGTTCCTGACGGGTGAAAAATGGTGGTTGCGTGTTGTCGACAAAAAGCCAGAATTTCTTCGTCGCTTTGTATATCGGGGGTTGGTCGATACGAGCGTTTCATGTATTGCTTCATCGGCGCGGTATTCGCCACGCGTTGCGCAAACTTCACCCCTGCAATCGTAGTGCGACGATCCAACTCGGTCGCCAGATAGTTGGGTTGGATCGACGGTGCAGTAAATGGATCACGCGACTGGATATTGACATGTCCGCGCGACTCCGGACGTAGCTGACAAACGGAATACGTACAGCCGGAAAAAGCGTGAACATTCCCTGCCGCATGTTCAGCCGACACGGTCGCAAAGTGAAACTGCGTATCTGGTGTTGCGTTTTCGTCCGGCAATGCACGACAAAACATGCCGGCCATATTGATACCTAGCGCCAAAGGGCCAGTCCGTGCGGTCAACCACTGCAAACCCATCCTGGCTTTTCCCCATATTGAATTGAGCGCGTCGTTGGTGGTAATTTTTTCACTCACCTCGTACATCAGTCGCACCTGAAGATGGTCTTGCAGGTTTGCACCAACCCCTGGTGAGTCACGCACGACAGGAATATCAAATTTTTGTAGCAAGGCTGCCGGTCCGACGCCCGATAATTGGAGCAGTTGAGGAGATTGCAACGCGCCGGCGCACAAAAGCACCTCGCGCGCGGCACGGACTTCCTGCGCTTGCCCACCTTTTCGGTAGGCCACGCCGATCGCCCGTGTACCTTGAAACTGAATCAGTGTGGCCTGCGCATCGGTTTCAATATGCAGATTGTTATTTTTGCGTGCGGGATTCAGGTAAGCAACCGCGGTCGAACAGCGTAAGCCATTACGGGTGGTCAACTGAAAATACCCCACACCTTCCTGTTCGCCGGTATTGAAATCGGCCACCACTGGCACGCCGTTCTGTTTTGATGCAGCAATAAAAGCATCAACCAGTTTATTATTGCCCGGAATAGTGGTTGCCCATATTGGGCCATCACCGCCGCGGGTCGCTGATTCGCCCTGATCGTTGTGTTCGAGCCGCTTAAAGTATGGCAGACAGTCGTCCCAACTCCAGCCGGTGTTGCCCAACGCGGCCCAATGGTCGTAATCGCGTTTTTGACCGCGCACATAGACCAATCCATTAATAGAGCTTGAGCCGCCTAAGGTACGACCGCGCGGCCAATAAATCTTACGATCATTGAGGTTTGGTTCTGGTTCGGTGTAGAACCCCCAGTTATAGGTTTTGTGGAACATTGTCTTGGCATAACCGATAGGAAGGTGTATCCAGCCATACCGGTCACGAGGACCCGCCTCTAATAAGCAAACGGTATATTTGCCGTTAGCACTCAAGCGATTTGCTAAAACGCACCCGGCCGAACCTGCACCAACAATCACATAATCATATGTTTGCATACTACGTGTCCTTTTCCTTGAACCGGCCAATCCCTCGAACTACAACAATGGATGAGCGGCGGTGAGTAACCGTTGAGAGCATTGCTCCATGCGCCTTTAGTCATTGCACTTGGCTGATTAATGCACCCTATTGTTCTTCTGATCAAACGCCCTATTTTCGGCTATCCTCAATACTTGTTAAGCGCTTAGCATCGTCAATTACCCGATATAGTGGACGATTGAATAAACTTAAATTCCGAGGTATAAACTTTAAAGTGTGTTGTATGCAGCAGTCATGTAATTACGTCCTGTCACCATCAATACAAGCAAGATCTGATGCTCTCAACTTATTTTTTATCAAGTCGGGCTTAATGAGACGATAAATCGCTTTTTTGACTCAAAACCGTGGACCATGGAAGATATAAAAACAAAAAATGCTTTGGAGATACAGCATCTTGAAGCCCGCGTGATGCGGGTAATCACTGTGCTGGAAAGGGTAGCTGCCGCAACCCAACCGATCACTGCGTCGCAACTGGCAACCCGGCTAAATATCCCAAAGGCTACGTTGGCACGTCTGTTGGAAACCTTGATCGCCAACAATTACCTACTAATTCTTCCGGGTGAACACGGCTATGTGCTGGGACCTCGCGCCACCCAGTTGGCTTTAGCAACGTTGGGCAACAACGGTTTTAGACGTACGTGTCGCGCAATATTGCGTTCGCTGGTCCAATCAATCGGAGAAACCTGCAATCTGACCGTGCTGGAGGGGGACCGGGTTGTTTATATTGATCGGGTCGAAACCCAGGAACCGCTGAGATTGCATATCGAGCCAGGTGCACGGCTTCCGCTACATTGCACTGCGGGTGGAAAACTGCTGTTGGCCCATATGAGTCGACTAGAAAGGAAAGAGATACTTAACCAACTGCCTTTGCCGCGCATGACACCGCGGACTTTGACAGATAGGAAAGCGCTCGAAGAAGAACTCGACAGATTGGCCCAGCAAGGGATTGGTTTAGATAACGAGGAATTTGTACGCGGCATGGTCGGCATTGCTGTGCCGGTGTTATCCGAAACAGGGAAAGTCGCCGCCGCACTGGTTTGTCACTCTGCAACCGCGCGTGCCAGTTTGACTGATTTGATGGCGTTCTTGCCGCAAATGAAGGATGCCGCACGAAAGTTACGCGGACTTTTTGAAACCGTCTAAGGCGCGTTAGAAATAAGGATTAAGAATTAGCCTTATTGGGAACGCTCAGACATGTACCTCAACTGTTGCTGAACACATATAAGAAAAAAATTCGTTTTAAAGCTGCTGAAATGAGATTCGCAGCTTAGTCAGCGCGCTTCCCGTGATGTGGAAATACACGGGAGAGCGCTGAGATAAAAGCATGACAGACGCCGGCTTCAATATTATAAAAATAAGGTGCAATGAACGGATCACCTTAATTTAATATCATCGAACGCTTTTCCCTTGCGCGGTTTGCTTGACCAGCAAAGCCGCCGCTGCGATCAATCCGGCAAATGCCAGAACCGTGAATATCCCACTGAAGCCAAACTGGCGACGGGTTAATTCGGCGACCAAAAACGAGCCTGCAATTCCGCCAAAACGACCTAAGCCTAGCATCCAGGCGACGCCAGTGGCACGCCCTTGCGTAGGATAGAAAGCAGCCGCCAATGCGGGCATCGACGATTGTGCGGTGTTCATTAATGTTCCTCCTACAAATACGACGAGCATCAAAGCGCCGACATTGCCGGCAACCTGCCCGATTGCATAGATGCACACCGCAGTGAGCGTATAGCACACGGCGATGACGCGATTGGCATTAAAACGGTCCATCAACCAACCGCACAGTATTGCACCTACACCGCCCAAGGGAAACAAGGCAGATACGAGCGCCGCGGTCTTAGGTGTCAAACCGGCATCCTTCAGCAATAACGGCATCCAGTTAATCAGTGCATAGAAGATCACTAGGCCCATGAAGTAGGTCAACCACAGCATGACCGAACCTGTAATGTATGTGCGTGAAAGCACCACACTGACTCCACTTTTCGCCTTGTCTGTCGTCGTTTTTTCGGTCATTACGAATGATCGGGCATCAGCCACTGTGGCCGATATACGGCTAAGCGCGGCGCGTATACGCTGCGCTGGCTGCCCCTTCGCCACCATGTAGCGTACTGATTCTGGCAGAAACCGCAGCATCAATACCGCCAACAGTAATGGCGCTATACCACCGGTCAACAACACACTACGCCAGCCCCATTGAGGAATCATCCACGCCGCCAGGAAACCGCCACATGCAGCACCCAAAGGAAAACCGCAAAACATAGCGTTGGTAAGCGTCGAGCGTCGTTGATCAGGGCAGTATTCACTCATCAATGTGACGGCACTTGGCATCGCCGCACCAAGACCAAGGCCGGTTACGAAGCGCAAGGCCGTTAGTTGTGCCAGATTTGGGGCGAACGAAGACCATGTACACGCCACGCCGAACAATAGTACTGAGATACTCAGCACCAGTTTGCGTCCCATTCGATCTGCCATCGGACCGGCAATCAATGCACCAGCCGCTAAGCCGAATAACGCTGCACTGAGTACCGGTGCAAGCTCGGGTCTCGTCATGCCCCACTCCTTAAGAAGCGATGGTGCGATGAAACCAATCGCAGCTGTGTCAAAGCCATCCAATAAAACGACGACAAAACACAATGCAAAAATTAACCACTGAAATGGCGAAAATGGGTGATTATTAAGAAAGTCCTGGACATTGACGGTCTGCGCGGGATTGCTAGATTCTGGGCTAGATGCCGGACCAGATGCTGGGCGCACTACAGTGCTCGACTGCGTGTTTGACGCAGCACCCTTATCGTCGAGATTGTTGCTTTGGTTCATTGAAATGTCTCCTATTATTATTAAATATTGGCATTAAAATGCCTATTGTCAGTACAAATTCAGTACAAATAATGCCACAACCACTTACCTATGTTTTTTGTAAAAATAATTAAAATCTCCCATCGGGATGATGGTGATTTATGCGCATCTTTTGCTATTCTCGTGCTTATCCTTTTTAACCTTTGCTGACTAAGCCGCCGTCATCGTAGTTGGCGTTCAGACGAACGGCAATCCAACATAATTTTCAGCTAAAACCGTCGATGCAGCGCGTGAACTAATGACGTACTCCAGCTCTGCGCGCTGTAACTCTTTCTGAAATGGCGATGCGTCCTCAAATCGATGCAACAAGCTGGTCATCCACCAGGAAAAATGTTCTGCGCGCCAGATCCGCTTGAGTGCTGTTTCAGTGTAAGTGTCCAACTGGTCTTGCTGCCCCTTTTTATAAAACTCATCCAGCGCAATCGACAGCAGACGAACGTCGGCCACCGCCAGATTCATACCTTTAGCGCCAGTGGGCGGGACGATGTGCGCGGAGTCACCTGCGAGGAAAAGCCGGCCATGTTGCATCGGCGTCGATACGAAGCTACGCATGCCAATGATATTTTTCTGAAAAATTTTGCCTTCTTTTAATTTCCAGCCGTCACGATTTTCTAACCGTGTATGAAGTTCGGACCAAATGCGGTCGTCAGACCAATTGGCTACCTCATCTTTTGGATCACATTGAAAATAATGTCGCTGTACCATCGGCGAACGCGTGCTGACCAGCGCAAACCCGCGGTCATGCTGTGCATAAATTAGCTCATCCGAAGACTGAGCCGACTCCACCAGAATGCCGAACCAACCGAATGGATAGATGCGTTGATAGTCGCGACGTGAAATGTCTGGAATAGTTGCACGGGCGATACCGTGAAAACCATCACAACCGATCACGAAATCGGCTTTTAATTGCTGTGGCTCGCCACCATGCTTGAACCGAACCGAGGGTTGCTCGCTGTCAATAGCATGGAGGCTAACATCACTCACTTCGAACAGCAGTTGAGCATCTGCGGCAACACGGACTGCAACCAGATCCTTGATGACCTCGTGCTGGGCATAGACGGTAATGGCACGACCGGTGAGTTCACTCAAGTCGATGCGGTGACGCTTTCCGCCAAAAGCAAGTTCAATGCCGTGATGCAGCGCACCTTCGCTACGCATCCGTACACCGACGCCAGCCTCATTTAGTATGTCCATTGTGCCTTGCTCCAACACCCCTGCACGAATGGTTGATTCGATATCGGCACGCGTACGGGATTCCAGCACCACCGATTCAATGCCCCTCAAATGCAATAAATGTGACAGCAATAGTCCGGCAGGACCGGCACCGATAATCGCTACCTGTGTGTTCATCTGTGATCTCCAATTTTTGTACTATTCTTTTGATTACTTTGATCGTAGTCGATGGATCGCCAATAAAAAATGGATCAAACCATCAATTTCTTGTACTATTTTGACAAACACATCACACGGAAAGCGTCATGAGAACGCCCGAAATCCCCCAGTTCACCCTATATGGCGAAGTCACACCGATCAATCCCGCTGAGTTCCTACATATCGAATTAATCGAGACGCGGAGCCGCCTATACGATTGGCACATTGCCAGTCACACGCATAGTGGACTGTTTCAGGTGCTGTTTTTGTTAGGTGGTCAGGTTCGGGCTCAGATCGACAGCGCTACGTGGAATTGCGTGGGCCCGACGGCAATCACCATTCATCCCTCCGTGGTCCACGGTTTTGAATTTTCGCAAGAGGCGCACGGCTTTGTCCTAACGATTGACCAAAGCGTCCTGTTTGGCGCGCAGGCTGGGATGCAGGATGACATTTTTTCCGTGCTGTTTTTGGAACCGTTGGCAATTGACCTGGCCAGCGCGCCAGAAGTGCGACAACGCATTGAGTCGTTACTCGGATATTTAATGACGGAATTTTCAAGCCCGTTAGATGGTCATGCGTTGATGCTGGATTGGCTGGCACGGAGCGTTTTATTGCTGTTACTGCGCCAACACACCGATCATCGCAGCGCCAATCTGACCGGACGTGCCAGCTTCGAGACGTTTAGTCGCTTTCGGGCACTGGTCGAAGCGCATTATTATGAACAATGGAGCGTGGCCCAGTATGCAAATCAGCTGCATATTGCTGAAATTCGCCTGAACCGTTTATGCCTTAAGTTAGGCGGAAAATCAGCCTTCGACATGACGCAGCAGCGTCTGATGCTGGAAGCCCGACGCAAGTTAACCTACGTCCCCGCCAGTATATCCAGTATCGCTTATGAGCTTGGTTTTCAGGATCCCGCCTATTTTAGTCGTGCGTTTAAGCGAGAAACAGGAATGACGCCCAAACAATTCAGGCAAGAAAGCGCGCCGCCAGCGCAGTGATCTGATCAACTCCGACGGGTGCACTATGCTTGTCCTAAGTTTTGCTACTCATACTTAGTAGATGTGTCTTGGTGACCGCGCAACCAAACCAAAAGCTACCGGAATAGGCTCTACAATGCGTGTACGGTGTATCTAATATAAAAAATGTAAAAGTCTCTATTGCTTTTGGATAGTAAAAATCTGACAATCTGCGACCGGCCAGGCAAAGAAAAATCCGCGAATATTTTGTAGATATTTTCCGCATATACATTGCTGAATTTATTGACGCACATTTAATAAAATCGACGTAACACCATTTAGGAGGTCATTGTGATTCAAAAACCATTAATGAAGAGGTCATCATATGATGGCGTTGCCCGCACGTTGCATTGGCTAACGGTATTTTTGATCTCGGTACAATTTGTCATTGGATGGTTGATGGACGATGTAGGTCGAGATACTAAGGTTGAAGGCGGTATCTGGTGGCATCTCTTTGTTGGTGGCGCTCTGATATTAACTATTTTTATTCGGGTTGTATGGCGGGTAACACATTCACCACCACCAGATAGATCGTCGCTCTGGCTCCGCCGCGTAGCAAGCGCAACGCATTTTCTTTTGTACGCCGCGTTGATCGTCACACCGCTTTTGGGCTGGGCAAATGCATCATCCCGTGGTTGGGTTGTGCGGGTTTTCAATATTATTCCATTACCTGCACTAACCGCCAAAGGATCATCTTTCGGACATGATATGGGCGATGTCCATGGCGTGATGGCGTGGGTTCTTTTTGCGCTGATTATTCTTCACGTTTCGGCAGCATTGTTTCATCGCTTTGTATTGAAAGATGACGTGATGAGTAGAATGTTGAAGTGAAAATGAGTGACTATTAACGCCATACTTTCCAGGCCTTGACGATTGGGAGATTTTGCCAGGACGGAGCGCAAGATGTGCGGGTGTAAATAATTCTGTGTCTGCTTTGCTGCACATAAAAATTTCAGACGCTCTTCAAATTGAAGAGTAAACGTGGTCGTAATCAGTTATGGATCGACATAGTCCACTTTTTTGCTGTTACGTCACCGTACGTAAATAAAGGCAGATCCACACCCGTCAAGGTGCAGATCTGCCTTTATTTTAATTTACTTCACTTTACTTTCAGATTTGCGCGTTCTTCAAAGCGGCATTGAAAGTCGCACTAGGCCGCATGATCGCCTTGACCTTCTCCAGATCAACCAGAAAGTAACCGCCGATATCGACCGGTTTACCTTGTACCGCCTTGAACTCTGCGGAGATCTTTTCTTCGTTATCGGCCAGAGTTTTAGCCAAAGGCGCAAAGTGCGCTTGCAACTGCGCATCTTCGGTCTGCTCAGCCAATGCTTGTGCCCAGTACATGGCCAAATAGAATTGACTGCCGCGGTTGTCCAGTTCACCGGTACGTGGTGATGGTGATTTGTTGTTGTCGAGAAGTTTGCCGGTGGCGTCATCGAGCGTTTTAGCCAGAATCTTTGCCTTGTTGTTGCCCGTTTTGATGCCGACATCTTCCAATGACACAGCCAACGCCAGGAACTCGCCTAATGAGTCCCAACGCAGATGGTTTTCTTCGACCAATTGCTTGACGTGCTTTGGAGCCGAGCCGCCCGCACCGGTTTCAAACATGCCGCCGCCGGCCATCAATGGCACGATCGATAGCATTTTGGCACTGGTCCCCAGCTCCATAATAGGAAACAAATCAGTCAGATAATCACGCAAAATATTACCGGTCACCGAGATGGTATCTTTGCCGCGGATCACGCGCTCCAAGGTGTAACGCATTGCCCGAACTTGCGACATGATCTGGATATCGAGACCCGACAGATTGTATTCTTTGAGGTAAGTTTTGACCTTTTTGATCAATTCTGCTTCGTGCGGACGGTATTCATCAAGCCAGAAAACCGCTGGCATGCCGGATAAACGAGCACGATTGACGGCCAGCTTTACCCAGTCGCGGATCGGCTCATCCTTGACCTGACACATACGCCAGATATCGCCCTCTTCCACGTTTTGCTCTAACAATACGTTACCGTCAAAGTCGACAATACGCGCCACGCCATCGCCGGGCACTTCAAAAGTTTTGTCATGCGACCCGTACTCTTCGGCCTTTTGCGCCATCAGGCCGACGTTTGGCACAGTTCCCATCGTAGTTGGATCGAAGGCACCGTTGGTTTTGCAGAAGTTAATCATTTCCTGATAGATACGGGCGAACGTACTTTCCGGAATCACTGCTTTGGTATCTTTAGGGCGGCCATCCGCGCCCCACATTTTGCCGCCGAGACGGATCATGGCAGGCATTGAGGCATCTACGATCACGTCGTTCGGTGCATGCAGATTGGAGATACCCTTGGCTGAATCGACCATCGCCAGTTCTGGACGGTGTTCATGACAAGCGTGCAAATCATGAATAACTTCATCGCGCTTGGATTCTGGCAAGGTCGCGATCTTGTCATAGACGCTGCTCAGACCATTGTTGGCATTGACGCCGAGTTCTTCAAATAACTTACCGTGCTTGGCAAAAGCGTCTTTGTAGAAGATCTTTACTGCATGGCCAAAAACAATCGGATGCGACACTTTCATCATCGTTGCCTTGACGTGCAACGAGAGCATCACGCCAGTTACGCGGGCGTCTTCCATTTGTTCTTCGTAAAACTTGCAAAGCGCCTTCTTGCTCATGAACATACTGTCGATAATCTCGCCGTTGAGTAGCGACACCTTATTCTTCAATACAATGACTTTGCCATCTTTCGTGACTAGTTCCATCTTGACGTCGCAAGCTTTGTCCAGCGTCAGACATTTTTCGCTAGCGTAGAAATCGCCACCATGCATGTGGGAAACATGCGTGCGCGATGCCGGACTCCATTTAGACATGGAATGCGGGTTCTTACGTGCATAGCGCTTGACCGCTGCAGGAGCACGACGGTCAGAGTTCCCTTCGCGCAATACTGGATTGACCGCGCTGCCCAAGGCCTTGGAATAACGCTTCAAAATTGCTTTCTCTACATCGGTCTTCGGGTCTTCAGGGAAATCCGGAATGGCAAATCCACGTGTCTGCAATTCACGAATAGCAGCAATAAGCTGGGGAACCGAAGCACTGATATTTGGTAGCTTGATGATATTAGTATCGGGTTCTTGGGTCAGGCGGCCTAATTCAGCCAGATTGTCGGGTACTTGTTGGCCTTCAGCCAGGCAGTCAGAGAACTCAGCAAGAATCCGCGCTGAAACCGACACATCGCTCTTGACGATGGTGATATCGGCTGGTGCAGTAAACGTTCTGATGATTGGCAGGAAGGAACAAGTTGCCAGGCGCGGCGCTTCGTCAGTTAGCGTGTAGATGATGGTCGATTTACCTGCAGTCACGGTGATCCTCTTGTCGTTGTATGTTTGTTGATGTATTGGTGTGCTGCCTTTTCGGATTGGTGCTTCCTGTTACCGATCCTTAGGGCGCTAAACTAATGTGGAGTTTAATTTATTGGAAGCAGCGTTTCATATGGTGAAATCCCATATCATCGCAATAGACGAAGTTTACTCGCACTTCGGTTTTAGCGCTTAACAAAAAAGCCCCAAATAGCTACTTTGCAGTATTTTTTTACACTTAAGGCAAAAAAATACCTTAAGGGGGACTTAATTATTTGCCGTTAAACTGTCGGAAACATTGATTTTTAGGTCTACTTGTTACGTTGATGAGTACCGCTTAATATAGAAAAGGATCTATCCCATGCGTCTGTTATTGGTCGAAGATGATCTAATGGTCGGCGAGGCCGTGCGCAAGGGGTTACGGCTGGACGGTTTTGCTGTGGACTGGGTGCAGGACGGCAAAGCAGCCGAAGTCGCGGTCGCCCAAGAAGACTATGAATTATTACTCCTTGATCTTGGCTTGCCGAAAAAAAATGGTCTGGACGTACTGAAATCGTTACGCGCGCGCGGGAGCCAGATTCCCGTGCTCATCCTCACTGCCCGCGATGCGATAGCTGATCGGGTTGCTGGCCTGGATGCTGGTGCAGACGATTATTTAATTAAGCCATTCGACCTTGAAGAACTGGCGGCACGCATACGCGCCTTGTTACGAAGACAATCGGGACGTGCCGACCCGGTGATTGAGGTTGGGCAATTAACGTTAAATCCGGCCACCCATGAAGTACGACTAGAAGGTTGCGAAATCAATTTGTCCGCGCGTGAATTTGCACTGTTACGGGCGTTTTTGGATCGACCCGGCGCAGTGCTGTCACGCGCGCAACTAGAGGAAAAGCTGTATGGCTGGGATGACAGCATCGAAAGCAACGCGGTAGAAGTGTATATCCACGCCTTGCGTAAAAAGTTAGGCAGTGATTTTATCAAGAACGTGCGTGGCGTCGGCTATATGGTGGCCAAAACGGTGGCAAAAGTGGTATCCGATGGGGTGCCCAATGGGGCGCCCAAATGAGGTCCATTCGCAGTAATCTGCTTTTATGGTTAGCGGTCGGATTGACGGCAGCTATTTTGCTGGCCGGAGTTGGGTTGTATTTCCAGGCGCGTAGCGAAGCCAATGAGTTATTCGACTATCAAATGAAGCAGATCGTGGCGTCGTTGCCGCGCCAGGCTTTTTCGCCGATTGACTCCGACCATGACACCGTGCCGGATCTGAGCGACGATATCATGATTCAGATTTGGGACAACACGGGCGTTGTCATCTATCACTCGCATACGCGCTCCAGATTGCCGTTACAAGCAGAACTTGGCTTTGCCGATATTCTGCAAAATAATGCTATCTGGCGTGTTTATAGCGCCCAAATTGGCAATACCGTCGTGCAAGTGGCGCAGCCGCAGAGGGCGCGACAGATAATCGCAGCGCAAATGGCAATCAAGACCGTGTCTCCTTTGCTGCTACTTATTCCATTGATGGGACTATTGATCTGGGTGGTGATTGGGCGTGGTCTGGCACCGATTAAGCGCGCCGCAGCTGAAGTCCAGACACGAGATTTTCATTCGCTGGCGGCGATTGAGGATGGTGGCTTGCCACAAGAGATTCAACCATTGACGCAGGCGCTCAATGATTTGCTGGCACGATTGGGCGGAGCAATCAACGCGCAACGTGCGTTTGTGGCTGACGCGGCGCATGAATTGCGTACGCCACTTACCGCATTACGATTACAGGTGCAACTTGCCGAGCGTGCGACCACCGATGATGATCGGCAAGCGTCTTTTTCTGACCTCAAACGCGGTTTGGAACGGGCTACGCATTTATTGAATCAGTTGCTGACCCTGGCACGTCAGGAACCGGGCGCTTTTCAGCAAGCGGTGATCGAAAGTGATCTGACGGCATTGATGCAGTCGGTGGTGGGTGACTTCTCTACCTCGGCAGTTGCCCGCAATATTGATCTGGGAATTACCACTGCGACACAGGCAAATATTGTCGGCAACGTCGATGCCTTGCGCGTACTTTTCAACAATCTGATCGATAACGCGTTATGTCACACGCCGGAACATGGCGTTATCGACGTATCTATCACCACTGGCGTTGGTGAGGTAATCGTAACGGTGCGTGACAGCGGGCCGGGAATACCTGAAGCGGATCTTCCTCGTGTATTCGATCGTTTCTATCGGGCGTCCAGCGCTCAGAGACAATTTCACGGCAGCGGCTTGGGCTTGGCAATCGTCAAGCAAATTGCTGATGCGCATCACGCGACAGTTAGCCTTCGCAATGACAAAAATGGCTTGTCTGCGAGCGTACGGTTTGCTGTATGAGGTAATAAATTTTGAAGGAGCCTTTGCAAAAATCTTTGAAAGACAAACGTTGAAATAACCAAAGTTGTCGTTACAAGTATTTAAATAAAATACATATTTTTCTTTTTAACACTGCTTTTTAAGTCTGGCTTAATTCTTCGAATTTATGCTGTATCCCAAGGGTGGTCGTTTCCGCTTAAGTCATCAAATATTAGACGTGGTACTGTGCAATTTAGTGCTCAGTGTAAATGGTGATGAAGGAAGCCGAAACGACATGGCCCATCCACTTCAAGGGAGTACCACATGAATCGTCAGACATTTGCTCGTAGTGCTATTGCCAGCGCTGTGTTGGTTGTCGTTGCGGGTTTTTACATCCACTCCAACGGGATTGGTACCGGCATTACCAATGCTAATGCGGCAAACGTTATCACTGCGCCGCTGCCCTCCACTGCGGCTTCGCCGCCGAGCTCTGGTGGTCCGATAGCGGTGGCAACCGATTTTTCAACGATTGTTGAGCGCTCTGGTCCTGCGGTGGTGAATATTAGTGTTACCGGCAGCGCCAAGGTCAGCGATGTTTCAGCTACTGAGGGCAGTTCAGGACAACTTGACCCCAATGATCCGCTCTCACAGTTTTTCAAGCGCTTTGGCCCTCAATTACAGGTACCACATGCGCCGCAAATCATGCGGGGACTGGGTTCTGGCTTCATCATTAGTTCCGACGGTTTAATTTTGACCAACGCGCATGTGGTTGATGGCGCGCAAGAGGTGACGGTTAAATTAACGGATCGCAGGGAGTTCAAGGCCAAGGTATTGGGCTCCGACAAGCAGAGCGATATTGCAGTGATCCGCATTGCGGCAAAAGACCTGCCGACCGTACAGATTGGTAATCCGGCACTAACCAGAGTAGGCGAACCGGTATTAGCCATCGGATCCCCTTACGGCTTTGAAAATACCGCTACCGCGGGTATTGTCAGTGCAAAATCACGATCCTTACCGGATGACAATTACGTTCCATTTATTCAAACAGACGTTGCGGTTAATCCCGGTAACTCGGGCGGCCCATTGTTTAATATAAAGGGCCAGGTTATCGGTATTAACTCACAGATTTATAGTCAGACGGGTGGCTATCAAGGGCTTTCGTTTGCCATTCCGATCAATGTCGCGATGAATGTTGAGCAGCAACTTGTACAACACGGAAAGGTAACCCGTGGTCATCTCGGCGTCAGCGTTCAAGAGGTTAATCAGGCATTAGCAAGCTCGTTTGGATTACCTAAAGCCGAAGGCGCATTAGTCGGATCGGTCGACAAAGGTAGTCCGGCTGAAAAAGGTGGTTTGGAAACTGGCGACGTAATTTTGCGTTTTAACGGACAGCAAATTGACCGCTCTGCAGATTTGCCAGAGTTTGTCGCTGATTCAAAGCCGGGAAGTACCGCAAATATTGACGTCGTTCGCCATGGTAAGGCTAAATCGCTGTCCATCAAAGTAGGCGAAATGGATGCGGGCAAGCTCGCGGCTAATGATAACGCTGGCGGCGCGCAAGGTCGACTTGGTTTGGCTGTGCGGCCACTTAATCAGGACGAACGACAACAAGCCGGTGTTACAGGTGGACTCATCGTTGGGGAAGTAACCGGCCCTTCGGCTTTAGCGGGTATTCAGGCTGGCGATGTGATCCTGTCTATTAACGGCACGCCGGTTAATAGTGTAGAGCAACTACGGCAGCTGTCGAACAAGGCGGGTAAGAATATTGCCTTGTTAGTGCAGCGTGATGGACAGAAAATCTTTGTCCCACTGGCGTTAGGTTAAGCTGAGTCTGTCTATTTATGCTTTAAATAAGGGAGTAAATGAGACATTACATTACTGACCGCTTGATTTTTTTCAAGCGGTCAGTTCGTATTTTTGCGCTTCACCGAACCTTAATACAAAATACTGTCTAGCAAAATGCATGCCTAAATCAGAACAGATAGTACCGGCTGCACGATCAATTAATTAGTGGTTATGAAGGAATTTCGGTGTCAAAAATGCGCTCAAACGACTCAAATAACCTGTCGCAACACATCTTGCCATCATCGGCCACAATGATTGGTGTGTGCATCACCGCCCTTTCCATTATCAAACTTGCCCGATTTAATGGCCTGGCTTTTTGGCTAGGCCATTTGCTTGCAGTGAACAGCCTCGTATTTTTGACCAGCGGCGTGCTTTCTTATGCTGCCATGCGTTCGGCCGGAAGTACCCGACTCGAAAACTATGCTGACGGTGCGTTCATCATTGGATTGACTTTGTTAAGTCTATCCACCGTATTCATGGCGGTCGTGATTGCGTGACGACTCGCCGATACAGGCCGAGCCGAGCCAAACTTCAATTGACGCCATCTTTGCCGGAAATACTCCGTGGCAAAGCAAACATTACCAATAGTGCGGCAATAATGGTGACAGCCGCAATGGCGTATAACCCTCCCGCTGTACTGCCCGTGACGTCTTTTACCTTACCCACCATGTAAGGACTAATAATGCCGCCCAGATTGCCGATTGAGTTAATCAAAGCGATCCCGCCAGCGGCCGCGGTGCCGGTCAAAAATTTCGGTGGCAAGGTCCAGAAAACCGGTAGACAGCCAATCACCCCAACCGCCGCTAAAGTGAGTGCCGCCAATGCAATCGCCGTGTTATCTCCAAACAATCCGCTTAATACATAACCTATCCCACCGGCGAATATGCAAAGACCAAGATGCCAGCGCCGCTCACCATGGCGGTCAGAACTACGTGCAATCAGCACCATCACGACACCAGCCGCGGCGTACGGTATTGTGCTTAGCAAACCGATTGTCATCGGACTGGCGATGCCGGTGTTCTTGATTAATTGCGGTAGCCAAAAAGTGAGGCCATATAATCCCATCAGCATGAAGAGGTAAACAATAGACAAAAAAATGGTCGCTGGCTGGCGGATCGCATCAAGAAAACTGTGCACCACGATGTCTGTGTTTTCATTATCAATGTTGTCTTGTAATACCTTCTTTTCCGCATTGGATAACCACTTTGCGTTGCCGATGTTATCGTCCAACCAGAGCAACACCAGAAAACCGAGACCGATGGTTGGCAATCCTTCGAGCAGAAACAGCCATTGCCAGCCCGCCAAGCCATAGACACCCGCGAAGCGAGTCATGATAAAACCCGCGACTGGCCCACCAATGACGCCTGCGGCGGCGATAGATGTCATGAAAATGGCGTTGATACGGGCCCGTCTTTTAGCTGGAAACCAATACGTGAAATACAGAATAATTCCAGGAAGAAAACCAGCTTCAGTCGCGCCAATAATAAAGCGCAATACATAGAACCAGGTCTCGTT